>CAZATJ010000053.1:0-1002 GCA_964488025.1 uncultured Bdellovibrionales bacterium | reverse complement strand
TATTCTTCTCTTCATCATTTCCGCTCCAAAAAAATAAACCACCCCGGAAGACCGGGGTGTGGAATATCTTGCGAATATAGCTCTTTCCTTTCTTCTCTATTTTAGGTGGTTTTTGTATTTGTTAGCTTCTTTGTATACCCATTATATCACATCTGGAGAGAGAAATCAATCCCCAACTAAACCTTCTGGAAAATAAACAGGTGCTCATGCATAATCAAAAGAAAATTACTCTCTTTTGATCTATTTACCCAAAAACCAGTTGCTTTGCAGTTAAATTGTCTTTTAATAATATCTTCTTTCAAAACAAATCCTGCACGCAAACATCTATCCATCACTTTGTATGCGAGAGGTTGATACATTGTATTTCGCCTTGTATCTCCCATCAAAATCGCACAATATTTCCCCTTCTTTAATACTCGAAACATTTCTTTTATAACTTTCTCCATCTCATCCACAAAAGCGTCTATATCGTGTATACCCGATATATCATCCTCTAATTTTCCATCGCTATACTTTATAATATCTGCATACGGCGGATGAGTGAGGATAAAATCTATTTCCCCATCTTTAATAAAACCCATACTGCGAGCATCGCACTTTATGATACGCTGCTTTGCCTTATTATCAACATCAAATTTTAAAGCATTTTTCGTTCGCTCTAATGCTTCCTCATTAACATCAACACAAGTAATATGGCGATTCAATATCTTTGCCTCTATTGCTGTCGTTCCACCACCAATCATGCAATCAAGCAAATGATCACCCTCTTTTGAATATCGCAAGATTAAATTACGGGCAACTTCTGGGGCCCAATTACCACGCCAATCCGACTTATGCGTTGCCCAATTACCCCTACGAGGAAATGCCCATACAGTAGTACATTCCATTTCAAACTCATCGGGATGAAGTTTTACTTCTTTTTTAGGCATCTAAATAATTTTATATTTTTTAGATCTAACTAATTCAATAGAATCATAATTATTTTTATCTGTAAACCTATAT
>CAZATJ010000052.1:0-1054 GCA_964488025.1 uncultured Bdellovibrionales bacterium | reverse complement strand
CAAGCGGTAGGGGTCGAACCTACGACCGCCCGAGTATCAGTCGGGTGCTCTACCAGCTGAGCTACGCTTGCGTATGGCGATAATAGCAAGAAGTACGTTAATCTTCCACCTTACGCTCTAATTCAGTGTCTCAAAGGCAAGTTTAACACCAAAGAGGACAAGGATGCCGCCCATCACCCTCATCAGGTAGTAGTGCGCCTTGGCAAATGCGTTTTTAATCGGCTCATAGGTAATAACAAAGACAAGTGAGATAAACCAAAGGCCGACAACAACGGCAACCTCGGTGCCGAGCATCGCCTGAACGAGGAGCGGGGTTTTATAGCTCACGACTTGAGTGAAGACGCTTAAAAAAAGAGGGTCGCCTTTGGGTTGAACGCGTTGGTGAGAAATCCTTCGCGGAGCGCGCGCCATGGTGAAGTAGTGGCCCCAACGTTCGTCTCTATCACCCCATCCTCTGCCCTCTTGGCACGCAGAAGCTGATAGCCGAGATAAAAAAGATAGGCAGCGCCGATATATTTAATAATCGAGAAGAGAGCAATCGACTGGGAGATGATCAATCCGATCCCTACAAGTGAGTAAGCAACGTGGAGGAATATACCGAGTCCCACCCCGATGGCAGTGAAGAGTCCTGCCCTTCTTGAGCCAAAGAGGCTGTTCTTGGTGACGACGGCAAAGTCGGGGCCGGGGCTCATCGCGGCGAGCAAACCGACCGCGCCGACAGTGACAAACGGGGTGAGAAATTCCATTGGTAGAGTATAGCGGAAATGTGCAGAAGCCGCCCCGTGAGGGGCGGCTTCTGTTTTGTATGTGAATGAAAGATGTATGCGCTGTTTTGTTCCGCCTATTCCGTTCCATTTGAGAGCTCATATGTGGCTCTCAAACACCATCGGGTTACGTTATCCGACTTCCGCGTACCGTTTAGAGACGTGTACGAACTCTCCTGGTTCGCAAGATTCAAGAGGGACCACTCCCTCCTGAATCTTGCGAACCAGATCGACATGATGCGCCTTTCGGGCAACATCGGTTCCAAATTGGATATGTTCCACGAACAGCT
>CAZATJ010000051.1:0-1122 GCA_964488025.1 uncultured Bdellovibrionales bacterium | reverse complement strand
TGTACAAGATGAGGACATCGGTAACAGTTGGTCTTTTAATCTCTGATCAATATACTCAAGCGGAGTAAGATAATCAAGGGCTTCATGTGGACGAACATTGTTGTATTCAATAAGCCAGTCTGTAAGTCTTAGATTAAACTCTTTTACGTCCTCTAAGCCAGTATCTATCATCTCAACAAGCTCTTCTTGTATGGTTCTGTTGAATCTCTCTAATACTGGATTATCTGTTGGGGTCCTTACTCTTGAGTACCACTGAGGAAGAGATAGTTCTTTGCAAGCTTTCTTGAAATCTTTTTCAAACTCAGTTCCATTATCATGGTGAAGATTTACCATATTACCCTCAGTTAGATAATCCAGTCTTTTTAAAAAGTCCGTAGCCTGTTTTGAAGAGTGTGTTGTATAGAGTCTTGCATAAGCTAGTTTTGAAACCTCATCAATTGCTGTTAATAAGCATCTGTATCCTCCTTGAGAAAGAGTAAATATTACTGTATCTACATGCCAGAGATGATTTAGTTTGTTTTCCTTCACAAAGTCTGTAATATGTTTCTTGGGGTGGAGTTGAGCCTGTTTTCTTCTACTCTGCTTTCTTTTGTGTTCTACTTTATCAAAGTACAGATGTTCTTCTTCAATAACCTTTTGTATCTTCCAAGAAGAAATATATTCTCCATAGGTTTTAAAGTAGATTTTACGAAGTTTCATCTTACCCCAGCGAATATGTTCCTTTCGAATAGTTCTAATGCGATATCTTTGCAAAGAGGAGATATCTCTTTGTCTTGTTTTATCTGGAGCACGGGACTCTTCCTCAAGAACTAGAAGATTCTTCTCATTAAATCTTTTTAACCATTTGTGGAATGTTTTTCTTGAGATACCAAAGTGAACTGCTGTTTTCTTGGCATTTCTCTTACCAACAGTATGGTAAAAGATAATCCATTCAAGTTTTAACTGAGCCTTAGAAGAAAGAGTGCTTCTTCCTCTTAGTCTTAAGAGCTGCCATTTATCTATGTTTGGTATTTCTTTATCTTTGAAGAAATAGAAAGATCCGGATTTATTCATCGGTTATCACCTCCTCTTGAACTTACTATTCTAGTTCAAAAGTGTTACCGATGTATCTCATCTTCTGCA
>CAZATJ010000050.1:0-1182 GCA_964488025.1 uncultured Bdellovibrionales bacterium | reverse complement strand
TTTAATAAGCTTTTTCATTAAAAAATATGAAGAAAATAACCATTTACACCACACCGACATGTCATTTTTGTCACATGGCAAAAGATTTTTTCAAAGAGAAAGGTTTTGAATATAAGGAATATGATGTGGCCGTAGATATTGAAAAAAGGAAAGAAATGATAGATAAGACTCACCAGATGGGCGTACCGGTGATTGATATAGACGGTCAAATTATTATAGGTTTCGACAAAACTACGCTTTCAAAAGCTCTTGGTATAGGAGCAGTCTAGGAAAGTTAAGGAGAAGGCTTTTAGACTTCCTGCCCTACCCCTCGTAGCTCAATGGATAGAGCAATTCCGTCCTAAGGAAGAGATATGGGTCCGATTCCTGTCGAGGGGACAAGAAAGAATGTTTAATAATTTTTTGACAGGGGTAATATTTTTTGCTATGTTACGTTTTGGACAAAACCAAAAAAGAGGGTCTAATGAAGATGTCTGCGGAGATTGTTTATTTCGATGGAGCTGGCGCGGTTGTTGAACCGAACTCTCCAAAAGTTAGGGGTTTCAGGCATGAGACTAAGTTTTGCCAATGGAAAGACGGAGGTGTTTTTTCAAGCCTTTCTACTCCTCCTCCCAAAAAACCTCAATCTTCCGGTAAAGATAATCGGAAGTAAAATGCTATTACGGGTTGCCTTCGGGCAACCCGTATCTTTTAAATTAGATTCCTTTTGGTATAATGTTTTAAGTATGCCACCATATGAAAAAAATCTTCTTGAGGAGACTGCTAAAACGACTCAAGAAAACAACAGGATATTGCGTAAAATGGAGCGCGCTTTATGGTTTAGTCGTTTGTTTTCTTTTATAAAGGTTATATTTATTTTAGGCGCTACTTTAGGCGCATACTACTATATTCAACCATACATTGAGACTCTCCTTGGTCTCTATGGTAGTGGCGTTCCCGATTCAAGTTCTATAGAAAAAAATATCCGAAATTCTCTAGGACTATAGTTTTATGTTTTAAAGTTTCTTGTCATGCTTGGGTAGCTCAGTTGGTTAGAGCATCGCTCTGAAGAAGCGGGGGTCGGCGGTTCGATTCCGCCCCCAAGCACAAAAAATACAAACGCATACTTTTCTGGTTGGCGTTTTTTATGCTTGGAGAGTAGAGCATCTGCATGCTCTGCGTGCGGAATCGAACGCCGGAGCG
>CAZATJ010000049.1:0-1396 GCA_964488025.1 uncultured Bdellovibrionales bacterium | reverse complement strand
AAGTCTATTACTTTGGATCCCAAGACCTACAGAACGAACAAGCCCGTGCCGCTGTTGATCAGAGCCTCCTCGATCGGGCGCAGCGGACCCTGGCACGAGAGATGGGGGAGGATCTCCTCACTGGCAACCGCACCCCTGACTTTACTATCCCAGCGCCCTACTATATTGATAACCAGGGGAACAAACACGAGGCCGAGTGGCGGTGGCACGAAGAGACCGGCTCCCTATCAGTCAGCTTCACTCCTGAGCAGAGCATGTATCCCATCGCGCTTGATCCGACGCTCTCTTTCACCGCGCCTGGCACGAGTAATTCGGGGAGTGTGATCACGGGTGAAGTGAGTAGTAATAATTTCGGCATCTCCCTCATCTCCGGTGACTTCAATGCTGATGGTCGCACTGACCTCGCCGTCGGTGGCTATGGCTATTCTACCAATACCGGCCGTGCCTACATCTTTTATGCTGATGGCTCTCTCTCCACGACCGCTGCCACGGCTGATGTGACGATCACGGGTGAAGCCACCAATAACTATTTCGGTGTCTCCTTCACCACGGGCGACTTCAATGCTGATGGTCGCACTGACCTGGTCGTCGGCGCTCATGGCTACTCAGCTTGGACCGGTCGCGCTTATCTCTTTTACAATGACGGCGCTATCCCGACCACGGCTGCCACCGCCGATGTCATCATCACTGGCCAAACCGTCAACAACTATTTTGGCGCCTCCATTACCTCCGGCGACTTCAATGCTGATGGCCGCATCGACCTCGCGGTCGGTGCCCAGGGCTATTCCACCAATGCTGGCCGCTCCTATCTCTTTTACAATGATGGCTCTATTCCGACCACTGCTGCTACGGCCGATGTCATCATCATGGGTGAAGCCAGCAGTAGGTTCGGTACCTCTCACACCAGTGGTGACTTCAATGCCGACGGCCGGACGGATTTGGCCGTGGGTGCCTATGCCTATTCCTCCAATACCGGCAGTGCCTATCTCTTCTACAATGATGGCTCTATTCCGACCACCGCTGCCACGGCCGATGTCATCATCATCGGTACAGGCGGTAGTTATTTTGGCATCTCCCTCACCAGTGGTGACTTCAATGCCGATGGTCGGACGGATCTCACTGTCGGTGCTTATCAACACTCCTCCGGTACCGGCCGCGCCTATCTTTTCTACAATGACGGCTCTTTCCCCACGCTCGCCACTTCGGCCGATGTCATCATCACCGGTGAAGCCACCACTAACTACTTCGGTAACTCCCTCACCTCGGGCGACTTCAATGCTGACGGCCGGACCGACCTGGCCGTGGGTGCCAACGGTGCTTCCACCAACGGTCGTGTCTATCTCTTTTACAATGACGGCGCCATCCCGACCACCGCTGCTACCGCCGATGTGATTAT
>CAZATJ010000048.1:0-1502 GCA_964488025.1 uncultured Bdellovibrionales bacterium | reverse complement strand
TAGCTTATGTAATCTATACTAGTGGCACAACAGGTAAACCTAAAGGAGTGATGATTGAACATAAGAGTGTGGTAAATGAAGTAGTCTTTCAATTGACTGTGATCCCAACGCATTTAACCGCATCATTATTAACGGCGAATTATGTATTTGATGCAGCATATGAGTGTATTTATATGTCATTATTTGGCGGTGGGTGCCTACATATTATCTCTGAAACAATACTATTGGACTCAGACATTATAACTCAGTATATTAAGAATAGTCAGATTGGTATACTAAACACAACTCCTAGTTATTTTAAATCAATTAATCTTGTTGGTGATAAATTGCTTAAATTTTTGATTTTGGGTGGTGAAGAATATAAGCCATGCCTTACGGATGCTACAATCTACAATACTTATGGTCCGACAGAAGCTACAATTGTCACTACCAGTTCAATAATTAAGGGTGACAAAGCTAGTATTGGAGCCCCAATATCTAATACAAAAGTTTATGTATTAGACAATAATTTAACTCCCCTTCCGATTGGAGCGATAGGAGAATTATATATAGGAGGAGTGGGATTAGCCCGTGGTTATCTAAATCAAGCGGATTTAACCAAAGAGAAATTTATAAATAATCCATTTCAAACCGAAGAGGAAAGAGCGCAGAAGAAGAATGGTAGATTGTATAAAACAGGAGATCTGGTTCGCTATTTGCCGGATGGAAATATAGAATATATAGGTCGTAATGACTTTCAGGTTAAGATCAGAGGGTATCGGATAGAACTAGGCGAGATAGAAAGCAGGTTGGCGAGTTATCCTGGAATAAACCAAGTAGTGGTATTAGCAAAAGAACATAGATCTGAAGCAAGTAATGATGAATTAGATAATAATCGTTCGGTCAATAAATATTTAGCAGGTTATTATGTAGCGGAGCAAGAGATAAATGCGGAAGAGATATTAAAATATTTAGGAGAGCATTTACCGGAATACATGATACCAAGTGTATTGGTATATTTGAAGAGTTTTCCATTGACAATAAATGGGAAACTAGATAGAAAGTCATTACCAGATCCAGAATTTAAGGTTAATGAAGATGAGTATGTAGAAGCGAGAAATGAGATAGAGGCAGAGATATGCAAAATATGGCGAGAACTACTTAGCTTAGAGCAAGTTGGAATAAGAGATGACTTCTTTAAATTAGGTGGAAATAGTATTTTAGCGATTCAAGCTTCTCACAAGATGGGCAAGGTGTTAGATAAACATATAGCCGTAGCTGATGTATTCAGATACAGAAATATTGAGTTATTATTAGAGCATATAAACCAAGAATCAACAGCGCAAATAATAATTCCAAGGGTAGAGTTAGATAAATATCCGTTATCCTTTGCTCAGGAGCGGTTATGGTTTATTGAACAATATCAGGAAGGCACCAATGCCTATCATATACCGATAGTACTATCCTTAAATATAAATACAGATACATCAGCCTTTAAAGCAGCAATAAGGGCGGTTGTGGAT
>CAZATJ010000047.1:0-1553 GCA_964488025.1 uncultured Bdellovibrionales bacterium | reverse complement strand
GGAGTGTGGCAGCGAGCTTTGTGACCACACCTACTGGGGGAGCAATTTCCGCATCAATACAAGCCACTCGTCTTTCTGGACCGGCTCCACTTGGAGTACTCTTTGATGCATCTGGTACTACTGGTGGTGGCGTGACTTACCCCTTCCATGACCTCACATATAGTTTTAACTTTGGTGATGAACGTGGACTGACCTGGGCTATCTCCGGACTTCCAAAAAACACTCAGTCCGGTGGACCAATCGCTGCACACGTTTTCGATGATCCGGGTACATACACGGTACGGGTACGCGCACAAAACAGCATCG
The DNA here is from genome assembly GCA_964488025.1 of uncultured Bdellovibrionales bacterium. GTDB lineage: Bacteria > Patescibacteriota > Minisyncoccia > Moranbacterales > UBA1568 > UBA1568. The sequence continues at coordinate 1,247 of CAZATJ010000047.1, read as the reverse complement.
GAACGTACGATGAAGAAACGACGACGATTACCGTCACTGACCCGAATACCCATTGGAGTGGAGCAAGCACCATCTGTGTTTCACTCACCGCCAATTACACGGGTTGTCCCAGCGGCGCCGTGACCCAGACGACACTTCCTACAAACTATGATGGGAAGCGCGTGCTGCTGCATCGGGGGGAGAGTTTCGGTATAGTCACACTTACTCAATTCGTTGACAATGCCTTCGTGGGGCCATACGGAACAGGAGTCAAGCCACGGGTTGAGCGAGTAACCATCGGCGAGGTAGGACAGCTGACTATTCAAGACTTCCCCGACGAGATCACCGTGATGGATCTGGATGTCGCGGGACGCATCACGCACATGCTGAGCGGTTCGCGAATTCTTCTCTACCGCAATGACCTTGATGATCCAGTTACCACGGCAGATAATCGGATATATATTGGTGGCGCATTGGGTTATTATGCTGATAATGCTGGACTTCCACTTTCCGGATATTATAACGCTAGGGAAATCTTTATTGTGGAGAACCGCATTCTTGGATCCATGGATAATGACGCCACCCCGCATTACAACTTTTACGGAGGGGGATCACGCTTTGCCATGATGGGAAATGAGATTGGTGCTGCAGTGGAGCACACGGCCAGATTCTTTGGACTTGAGCGTGGATTTATCGCCCACAATTGGCTGAAGGGGGGATACTATAGTGCAAGTGGCGCAGCAATTCGATCGAACCTCAAGATTCACAGTTCCGGGCTCAATCCGTATGCCGATACGCTTGATGTGGGGAAAAATTATGCTTCCAGCAAGGCGGTGATTGCCAACAATATATTTAGTAGCTCACAAGATAATGGGTCGTGGTCTTCGGCTGTCGCTCCACAAAATGACACCTCCGCTGAGGGAATTGAAGATTTCATTATCGAGAATAATCGCTACAATCGAGGGATATACACGAACACTGAGTTAGTCGGAGTTGGAAGGAGACTCAATGCGCGTGGCAATGTTCGTACTGACGGGGGAGTGCCTGAAATTCATAATCTTACACGACCAAACGCAACCCTTCCTGCAGAGTGGAACGGGCCGTACTTTGGACAATTTACCCCTTCGTATTAGGTTTTCAGCGTGGTGCATTATTAACCCGAGTCTCAAATTGCGTAAGGTTACTGATTAGTTGGGACACAACTATCTTACCCTGAAACGAGATGTCTTTTGTTTACGGAACAGTTGCTATTCAGAATGGAATTTAAG
>CAZATJ010000046.1:0-1613 GCA_964488025.1 uncultured Bdellovibrionales bacterium | reverse complement strand
GGAATCGAACCCAGATCTCTCCCTTAGGACGGGATAGCTCTATCCATTGAGCTACGGGGGCAAAACATTGTTCACCCCAGGCAGATCAGTCGTGGGATGAAGCTACCAGGGCAAATCTATGTAAGTTAAGAGCGAACTCTATCATGTTTCCTTCATAATATCAATGCCTGGTGTTTAAGTAAAACAAAAATCCCCTACGGTGGGGATTTTTCGTGCTCTACGATCGTTCGAATTCGTCAATGTGGACCATGCCGGATTCGAACCGGCCACCCCTTCCATGCCATGGAAGTGCTCTACCAAATGAGCTAATGGCCCAAAGCTACTTTCCTATCATACTTGCTTTTTAATATACGTCAACCATACAAAAGACGCTTGTTGGTTTTTATAGGTGAATACACCTGTTCGGATAAAATGCACAATAAATATTATATAATAAATATAACTTATTGTCAATATACATACAGTGTTCCACGTGGAACATTGTATGTATCTTAGAGTCGCATCGACCATATAGCTAGTATCTATCCTTAGCTTCATTTTTTTAACCAAGGTTTTTTGAGCAGCTAAGAGTTGCTAAAAATGTTCCACGTGGAACAATTTTACTTTTTACTCCCTGTGTTAAACCATAGATTATCACCGAAAAGTCATGGAATACCTTTTTAAGCCTTAATTTTAACATTTTATTCCCTCAATAATTATAATTTTCTGTGTTCCACGTGGAACAAGTGGTAGGATATCTCACTAATGTCTTTGGAATCATGAATGATGGAATCGACTAGTATTGTTCCACGTGGAACAATTATGATCTAGAGAATATACAATCTGTAATGTTCCACGTGGAACATTACAGATTGGCATTTCCTATATCTTTTAAGAGGGTATTGATAAAAACCATCCTTTCTGCTTCATTTTGATAGAAATTGTTCCACGTGGAACATTCTGGAATCGATAGTATCTCCGATAGTTAATTACGAATAATTGTTCCACGTGGAACAATGAGGGTAACCGCTTCCAAAAACAATTAATGAGGCCTAGCAGAATTTAGATTCAACTTTGTTTTAAAAAAGTAATTAATTGTTTTTTTAAGCCTTAATTCTAATATTTTCTCCTTCTGATAGCTATAATCTTCTATGTTCCACGTGGAACAGATGATATCCCATTAGGGGCATGAGTTCATTTTTGAATAGAATCCTTGTCCTGTGTCGAATGATAGTTATTTTATATGAACTACAATTTTATATGTTCCACGTGGAACATTAGAGAGGGATGTTATCTTATATCTTAGTAGAAATTGTTCCACGTGGAACAATCTGGAATCAATAATACCTCCACTATCTAATTACGGATATATGTTCCACGTGGAACAATGAGGGTAACCGCCTCAAAAAATAATTCCAGAGATCGGGAAAACCCACCCATCAACTTTATTGTTAAAAACATAAAAGAGTCTTTTTAAGGCTTAATTTAAAATACTTTATCGTTCCAATTGATTATATTCCAATGTTCCACGTGGAACAATTGATAGGAATGAGAATCTGTAATTCCTATTCTTATCAAAATATGGAGTGTATTTAAATATTGACAAAATATATGATATATTTCATAATATATAC
>CAZATJ010000045.1:0-1635 GCA_964488025.1 uncultured Bdellovibrionales bacterium | reverse complement strand
ACACCTGGTGCGTCTTGACCGAGAACTTGATCGCCCTTTGGATTTTTTCCGAGTAAATCATATTTTTCTCATACTTACACTTACCTCAGTATACATGAGTACGGCACCCAAACCGATTTTATTACCAAGCGAAGTGTCTACTTTTTCCATAAGGCCCTTTTATACCAATTATACACCTTTTAACTTTTTTCGTTCCGACAATTTCTTGAAATTGTTTCCACTCACGACGGACTTTCCTGTCTTTGATTCCAACTCCAATCGTGCATTTTTTGCCACTCGCCCACCTTTTCTTGCAGGAACTTTATTTTCCTCCAATCCTTTGGCTTCCATCGTTTCGGCTATCTCTCTCGTGGAAAGTTCCGCAAGTGCCGTAAAAACAAGTTCTGCGTCAGTCATGTGATCACGCAAATTTTCTCTTTCCAATTGTTTCAAATTCTTATGTTCTTTGACCGTGAGATCGCTCCATTCTTGATGAATGATATTCGTCAAAATTGCGTACTCATCCTGTTTCTTCACCTCATTCTCTTTCCAATAATCCGTCAATTTATTACGAATTTCCTGCCCCATCATTCTTTGCTGGATCCATTTCTGACTACGTCCCATTTTCTGCCAATAATCACGGCTGCGATTGAGAGCCTTTTCGGGGTCACTCATCTCCTGTACTCGTTCATAGCCAACCCTTGCAAGCCAAAGCTTGATCGGCTCAGCCTTCTTACTGGGAATAGATTGAATAATTCGGAAGAGATGCTCTGGATTTCCTGCCAATGTTTTCCTATTCTTTCCTTTCTCTGTCGCCATTTCTACCTGGGGACAATTTGTCCCTATGTAATCGGCAAGCTCGGAATCCCTCTTTCTTAACTTTTTTAAATAGTCTGTTGGATTAACGCTTTCGGTAAGTATTTGAACAATATCAACCACCGAAAAAAACCACTCTTCAGTTTTCTCGTCCCAATGACGACGAATCCGCTTCCCCTCAAAAATAGCTATCGCTTTGATTTTTGATTCTTGTTTCATATTATCTTAATGTTTGTATACATTACATATACAATTATACAATAAGCGTTTGAAAGATGTCAAAAAGCTGATTGGGATTTGCTCCCAGGTCGATCGGGATAAAACTCGCCAAAGCATCATGGGCGATAAGGGTCTGGCGCTCGGGTTCGAAGAGGTTGTCATCGAGCCAGAAAAATGGCGCTGTGAAATCTATCGCCTCCGTCTTCCATCCACCCCACATTGTCGGCTTGAATTGCTCGATATACGGTAACGCTTCGGCAGGCACACGACTCACGAGATACAAGAAAACCGGCCTGGCATCGCCGTGGCAATGCGTCGTCAGCCAGTAGCAATCAAAGTTCTCCGTCACAAAACGAAGAAACTCCACAATTCCCGCTGTAGCTTTTCCTCCATTCACGAGCACTCCGTCAACATCAAGATACAGCTTGGTCATTTGCGTAACTGGTTACGTAATTCTGAAAAAAGGTGCCTACCCCCTTTTCTTCTTGTTTCTCTCTTCCCTCTTGAAATACCAGTACACCAACACGCTCAGAATCGCTGCCAAGAAACACCAGACTGAGAAAAATGTCTCGAAGAAAAACCATACCGCGATGATGAAAGAGAGAGAAAGAACGAGGCCGA
>CAZATJ010000044.1:0-1636 GCA_964488025.1 uncultured Bdellovibrionales bacterium | reverse complement strand
GACCATAGTATGTATAAATTATTAAAATATAATCTGTTTTCACCAAAATTTTTATCTATGGTAACTTTGTTCGCTTTTGTGCTATCTACGGCAACAGGTATGACGGCTTTCGCTGGTAGCCCGCCGAGCCCCGGGGATATGACAGACTACAATAACTGCCAAGATAGATTAAATCAGAAGCATTCTGACGGTAGCCATTTTTTCACAAATGCCGAGATAAAGAGTTGGGGGCTTGATCGTGCTAACGTTCGTAGTGCATCACTCGATAAATACGGGGTGCTCAAGAGCAAGGCTATACAAAGAACTGGCGAATACGAAAAACTATTGGCTCCAGATTCAAAATTGCAAAAAATCATCAATACTGTAGAAGGAGTCAAAACACAACTGGCAGCTAAAGGCGCTACAATTGACCCCCAGTATAACTATACTATAGCCAACATCACCCCAGCACGGTTCACCACCCAAGCTTCTATCGCGGATATGAATGCTAAATACAACAATGCCAAAACAATCATCAACGCAAGCACTACTGCGCTAAATAGCAGCTCTTCTAGTCGCGGTCAATTGGTTAACGCAGGCTGTAGAGCAGTATTCCATGCCGAAGTCTACAGGGGTGTATACCCGGTTGTAAAAGCGGAATATGTCTATGCGTCGCTCGATAAACTTTCTGCCAGAAATGCTGTGCGCCATGCTATGCTCAATGGTATATTGAGCATAGATGGAGCTAAAAGATCACTATCACATAATTACTCCGCTGGAACAGATATCTCTAAGGATATCAGTTACTATGCAGAATCAGATAAAATACCAGGTCATGTCAGCGCAGAATCTGTCAGCGCAGAAATGCAGACAACTGCCCGTGATGTGCCTAGTACTAAGTTGTTAGACAGCACACAAATCCACGATCCTAAAGCATCATTAGTCCGGCAACTGATCGGACTAGGAGCCGATGTTGATAGAGATCGTGGTGCTTTGGCCAACCTACTCACCAGAGTTATAGAGCAATAGGTAAAGGTAATAGTTTTGGATCAACCAATAGCTCAACCCCAAAAAGACAGCCGCGGTAACAGTCTGTCAGCTGATTATACAACCAGTAGGTCTGGCTTTGAGTCCAGTAGGCAAGCCGAAGCGCGTCAAACTGAGGCTCGTCAGAGCGAAGCGACTCGCGAGGCTACTGAATCTAGGCAAGCCGAAGCGCGCACGCAGGAAGCCGCCCGCGACGCTGCGCCAAGTGATGCAGCACGAACCCAGGAAGCGAACCGAGAAAATGCAAATATAGAACATACCAATGAGGGCAGTAATGTAGCTGAAGGTAGCCCCGTCATGATTAGTGGAGAAAATAGTGCAGGTGTAGCAGCAACTGAAGTAGATACTTCGGTACAATATGACCCAACCGCTATCAATGATGCTATCAATCTATCTGTTGGCGACGATGATTACGATGTACCAGTTGGAATCGACGACGTAGACTAGTGATTAATCACTACCGACACCTCATCATTTGACGAACTATCAATAGGACGGCTATCTACCCTCTCTTGCAGCTCTAGTTCTTTTTGTTGTAGTTCTTTCTCTCGCTGCAGTTGCTGGGCAAGGCGCATCTCCTCTAGTTTCGCTTGTCGCACAGCTAGCTCGT
>CAZATJ010000043.1:0-1717 GCA_964488025.1 uncultured Bdellovibrionales bacterium | reverse complement strand
GGGAGTAACCATAAATGTGTATTTATGCTGATGAGTCCAAAAGGACGAATTACTCTAAACACTAAAATGATATAATGAGACTATGCAGCCAAACGATGGGCAAAATTATTGGCAACCTCAGGAGGGTGATGAAATTAACACACCTCCGGCTCAAGCCGTACCCCAGCCCCCAGCACCAGCCCCTGTGCAACCTCAACAACCAGCTGAATCTCTTGAAAACACTATTAGCTGGGAAGCTTCAGAGAGCATCCACCACGAGCGTGATGGCTTTTGGGTTATAGGTTTTATTAGCGTCGTCGCAATATTGCTAGGACTATCTGTATGGCAGCAACAGTGGACATTTACAGCCCTGATAGTAATTATGACGATTGTATTAGTGGTATATATTCGTCGTCCAACAAGAGTACTGCGCTACAGTTTAAGTTTTGACGGGCTGCATATAGGTGAGCAGTTTTATGGTTTTGATGAGTTTCGTTCATTTGGTATTTTAGAAGAAGGTGCACTTTTCTCTGTTATGTTGATGCCGACAAAGCGATTTGGGCAGGCAATGACAATATATTTTACAGAAGATGAAGGTGAAAAAATCGTTGATATCCTGGGCGCTTATTTGCCAATGGAAGACTTACACTTGGACGTCCTCGACAATCTGTTGCGCCGTTTGCGGCTTTAGTAGCTATCTGTTAAAATCATCTCTGTTCTCTTTACGGGAAAGCACCTTTATTTTTAGTCGTGGCATTTTGCCACGGCACGCGCGCCCGTAGCTCAGCGGATTAGAGCACTGGTCTTCGGAACCAGGTGTCGCAAGTTCGAATCTTGCCGGGCGTACCAAGCAGAGAGTCGGTTTTTAAACCGGCTTTTTGCTTGGTCTATCCAACAATTCGGTTTTGCGACTAAAATATTTTTCCTGAGGTTATTTGACACTTTCACAAAATGAGAGTATACAAAAGGTTGGATATTAAATCAAAGGGGAGAAGAACAAATGAGTCAAATATCAAAAGATATGTGGAGCGTATTAGCTCTGCGCGGGATTGTAGCAATCCTATTTGGACTGACGGCTGTGTTTTGGCCAGCTCTAACTCTAGTAACATTGGTGTACCTAATCAGTGCATTCTTGCTAGCTAGTGGTGTAGTTGGACTCGTGGTGGGATTGATTAACATCGGTAACGGAAAGATTTCTTTCCTATCTCGCGTGTTAACAATACTAGTAAGTGTTGCTGAAATTGGTGCAGGTGTATTCTTGTTGAGAAACCCCGGCGTCCTATTTGCAACTTTTGTGTTAGTTGTAGGACTCGTCCTTATTGCACGCGGAATTGTTGATGTGTTTTCAGCTATTTTCGAAGAAGAGGCGGCAACAATACGAACTATCCTTGCAATTACAGGTGTACTTTCTGTAATAGTTGGAGCTGTCGTACTTATGCAGCCTGCAGCAGCTGGTGTAGCATTCGTATGGGTACTTGGCCTATACGCATTGATCACAGGACCAATGCTAATAGCACTTGCCTACGACATAAAAAAATAAACATTGGTAGTTGCCTTTCTACTTGAGAGGCTGCCGAGCAATAGCAGCGACCCACACCTCTTTGGCACCAGCCCCATTGAGAACCCGGGTCGCTGCTTTGATTGTAGAGCCGGTTGTCACTATGTCGTCGATTATCAAATACGGTACTGTTGGGTCAAGTGTTTCGCTACATTCAAATGCCAGCTCTGCCTGCTGTAT
>CAZATJ010000042.1:0-1862 GCA_964488025.1 uncultured Bdellovibrionales bacterium | reverse complement strand
CCAGTATATACACTGCTTCAATCAAATAAGTATATTGCCATAAAATACCTTCTAAAGCCTCTCTTTCACAGTCAGTAAAATCAAAAAATACAAGATTGTATCCCGTGGCAGCCAAGAAAATAAGTGGAATAAACGGAATACCCAAGAAGATTTTTCCTACAAACGGTAAATCTTTCTTCCAAATAAAGACATGTACAAAATACAAAGCTGTGGCATATATTAGAAGATCGAAGAAAATCATTGATGACCACACAAACATTATGTATTCACTTTTCTCAGTAGCCCACAAAATTAGATCAAAAAAAGTCCAAAGACAAAAGAAGCCAATCAAAAACAATAAAATTTTGTTGATAAGCGCTTTGCGGTTATTCAAAAAAATAAAGACTCCTAATGTCGCAGCCAAAAAAAATGGTCCCAAATGTGAGTAGTATATCAACGGATCAAAAACATTTTGAGAAAATATTAGGAACTTCGTAGTGTCCCAATCACACAACAAAGGATTCAAATTCATAATATCTTACATTAATTTATTACTGTTGATTTTGATTTTGCATATACACCCTCTGAAAATACTTTGGGATGTATGGTAAATATTTATTATAGACAGCCTTTGGTAGGTGACGTATACCACGAATAATCCCCCTGCAATTTTTAGCACCACAATGACACTTCATTTCCCATAAACTATCCTCTGAAATAGAGTAGTCAAACGTAACCTCTTCTCCTCTAGCAATATCTCTGAGTGCTACAAACAAGACTTTCCCCCGCATCCCAAGATTCGGATCACAGGAGTGGTTTATGTATTTGGCTGGTGCGTACGGGTCTATCCATAGATTCTTTGCCACCCCAATTATATTTGGTTTCATTATAGCATCTCTTCTTGTTTTTGGGTAAAACCCAACTAGCTTCCCTTTTAAAATGAAAGCTATGTGTCCTTTTTGAATATCTCTGACTGCGAAAACACCTAATCCCTCTATCTTGGAATGACTAATAATTACTTTCAACATAAAAAATCCCCCCTAAAATTAGAATTTTAGACAAAAAATACCATTTACACAGTCTAATAGTACAACTTTAAGATACAAAAGCAAATGGGGGCGCCTCTGATTTTATTCAAGAGAACGCCCCTAGTTTTTTTCTTTCCTCCCAAGAAACTGCCGAAGAATGAGTGCCCAGACAATACTGTCAGCGATAAAGATCGTCCAGACATACGCGACTTCAATGTTATTTCCTTGCTCTATTGCAAAGAAATTGAGGATGTTCCCCATATGCGTGAATGACCACGCCGTGAAGCCCTCTTCTCTGGGGTATTTATAAGTTTTCAGCATTGTGGGCACCAGAGCTAATACTTCTGCTCCGAGGGCAACTGCAAACGCCAGAAGAGGATCTCGAGAAATGAGAAATACCCCAATAGCGCCTATTACGCCTATAACACACAGCCAATCAGTACGACTGATACTACTATTGCGTCCGTACCAAAAAGCCAGTACAGCAATGGTTGATAGGCCAATAAAATCACCTAATGGCACGTAAATAGTTTCGTGACCACCAGACCCCCGATAAAAAATCAGCGACATAAAACCAAGTAACGCCGAAAGCGTCCAAGTGACTTTATGTGGCACTGTTTCTTTCTTCAAGATAGACCAGATATACAGTGGGTGAGCCAAGAAAGACACTCCCCCTGCCACGATACCAATAACCCGCTCCGGAGTCATCGGCAAAGAAAACACGAATTCAAGCACGATGCACCTCCGAGGTTGCCTGTTGAAAATGGAAAAGAACCAATCTTTAGCAACTGATTCCAATTGCTAACTGTCCATTATACACCAAAAAAACCACCCTGTCAAACAAAAAGTGCCTCT
>CAZATJ010000041.1:0-1938 GCA_964488025.1 uncultured Bdellovibrionales bacterium | reverse complement strand
GGCGCCAGCCAGAGCGGCAACACCGGAGGGTCCTTCTTAAGGGCGTCTTCGAGGACAATGAGCATCCAACGTTCAATAGTTCCAAGAGAGCTGTGGATGACAGTGTAGTCTCCTTTGCTGCCATCCGCCGCTTTATAGTGGATACCAAAACGCTCGGAGCTTTCGAGGTCGAATTGAACGTGAAAGAGCCTTTGCATATGGTGGGTATGCACGATGTGCTTCATGACCCAGTATTGTTTTTGGCGCGGGATGATTTCAACGAGCATCTTCTCGTCGCCATTGAGCATTGCGGTCATAGTTGCCTTGACCTCTGGATAGAAGCTCTGTGGCACCTGAAAGTGAGTCACCGGATGGAGCCCGAGTTCGGTCGCGATAGCCATCATCAGTCGGTGGATTTCTTGGTATTCAGCGAGTCCCTCCCTCAAATCGGGGCAGAAACTATGAACATCATTGAGCAAGAAATACCGTGCCTTCTGGATACCAGATACACCGCCACTTTCAAGATACCGGAAGCTGTGCGTTTGCTCGTAGATTCTGAGTGGCATATGGCTACAGGTGATTTGTGCATCCTTCATCACCGTGTAAAGCCCCAGGTCGTCGTTGAAACGCAGAACAAACCTGTCCTGATTCTGGTTCTGGGACACAGCATAGACGCTTTCGCTGAATATGCCTATATGCTCACGTACAGCCACGGTGTTGCTGTGGTACAGGAATGGTGTCTTGATGGGCAGTGCGCCGAACGTGTCGACAGAGACCTGTTCACACCAAGTTGACAGCAGCTGGCGTATGAGGGCGCCCTTGGGGTAGAACCGGAAGTGGCCCTTGTCGCTAGCCGGTTCGTAATCTATCCATTCGAGTTGTTGCATCACATGCATATGGTTGACTACATGGGTTGATTTCTTGGTTCCCATTACATGCATGACCAGTCTGGCCAAAGTAGGGTCGCGCTGAGTATTAATCTCCAGCGAATCCTTTTCTGACAGAATCGTTTCGTTGCCCGCAGAGTCCAATATGAAAAATTGGGACGCGGGTAATCCAGTGGTAACGTTACCTTTTGTCATCGCTATCTCCAATTCTCTATAGGACCAAGGGACGCAGTTTCCTGCTTACGTTTTGTTAACGAACCAATCAAACAATACTTTAATTATTTGACCCTGTATGGTATAACAAGGGCATCGGGGTGTCAAACATTGAGTTTTCAAAAAAACGGTGGCTCGCTGAGAATAAATCGCATAATATCTTATTATGAAATTCTATCTTTCATCATATAAATTAGGGAATGAACTTGATACATTGAAAACGCTTATTCCCAGCAATAAAAAGACAGCGTTTATTTCGAACGCACTTGATTTTTCGAGTGATCTCGAACGACGTAAGAAGAGTGAACAATCAGACATTGACGACCTCATTAGTGTAGGGCTTGATGTGGAATTGGTTGACCTGAGAGATTATTTTGATCATCAAGATGATCTAGAAAAAAAGCTAAGCGAATTTGGTGTCATCTGGGTACGCGGTGGCAATGCTTTCGTCTTGCGAGCAGCAATGAAGAGAAGTGGGTTTGATGTGATATTGAGACAGCTCATAAAAAAAGAAGGAATCCTCTATGGTGGATATAGTGCTGGTGTTTGTGTCTTGGCGCCCACGCTAAGGGGTATCGAGCTCGTGGATGATCCCACTGTAAAGCCATATGGAGATGACACGGAAACTATTTTTGAAGGATTAAACATCATTGATTACTCCATCGTTCCTCACTATCAATCAAATCATCCGGAATCGGAGAAAATGGAAACGGTTGTTGAATATATGAAAAAAAATGAGATTCCTTTCAAGACACTGAAAGATGGGGAAGTGATAGTTATATAGCTTGTCTTGAAAAACGTGTAAGAGATAAAAAAACGGGGGGAAGCTGTTGCTTCACCCCCTTTGCTTTCGTCCTTC
>CAZATJ010000040.1:0-1996 GCA_964488025.1 uncultured Bdellovibrionales bacterium | reverse complement strand
GGGGCTAAGCTCGGAGCACAAAAGGGAAAAAGCCCAGATCGTCAGCTAAGGTCCCAAAATCTGTATTAAGTGGGAAAGGAAGTGAAAACTCTCAGACACTGAGGAGGTTGGCTTAGAAGCAGCCATCCTTTAAAGAGTGCGTAATAGCTCACTCATCTAGAGTCTTTGCGCCGACAATGTAACGGGGCTAAAATACAGTACCGAAGCTACGGATTTTGTCGCAAGACAAAGTGGTAAGAGAGCGTTCCATATGCGCCGAAGCGGGAGGGTGACCGACCGTGGAGCGTATGGAAGTGAGAATGTTGGAATGAGTAACCGCAATGAGGGTGAGAGCCCCTCACATCGAAAGTCCGAGGTTTCCTGGGCCATGGTGATCATCCCAGGGTTAGTCGGTCCTAAGGCCAGGCTGAAAAGCGTAGTCGATGGACATCAGGTTAATATTCCTGAACTATTTGTATATTCGAAGGAGAGACGCATCTCTGTACTTCTCGCCCCTTATTGGATTGGGGTTTGGTCTCTGAGGACGTCATACAGGCAAATCCGTATGGCACATAGTCCGATGGAGATTGACGACGTTCGTCGCAAGACGGATTAAGAAGAGGGAGCGGGGTGCCAGGAAAATCTTCTAAGGTTCGTATACAAGTATCCGTACCGCAAACCGACACAGGTGGACAGGGCGAGTAGCCTAAGATGAACGGGAGAGTATTCGTTAAGGAACTAGGCAAAAAAGCTAGACGTAAGTTCGCAATATGTCTTTCCGACCGTAAGGTCGGACGCAGCGAAAGTTTTTCAAGCAACTGTTTATCAAAAACACAGCTCTCTGCAAACCCGCAAGGGGAAGTATAGGGGGTGACACCTGACCAGTGCTGGAACGTTAACGGGAGCGGTTCACGCCAATCCCCGAAGCGCCAGTGAACGTCGGCGATAACTATAATCGTCCTAAGGTTTCGAAACGCTCGCAAGAGGGTTTCGAAAGGACTGGGACGATTGTGGTGAGTGGATAGACAGAAGAAGAAGCTGCTTCGTTTTCTAGCAATAGAGAACAGGTCCTCAAAAATACATGGCTATATGCTGGGAAGCTCTACACCTTAGAGTGATCAGCAGGGAAGACCCTGAGTTTATTGAAGGGAACCCTCAGATACCATACGCCGTGCTCCATCTGAGTGATGGATGAAGATATGGTACATCGCAGAAAGGAGCGATCAGCGAAATTCCTTGTCAGGTAAACAATCAGAATTGCCTGAATATTGTGGTAACATGATATTAGTAATCCGGCTTATAACGGTGAAGCCTAACGTTTGCGAGGTGCAAGCTATGGTAATACCGTGGGAAGTCTTTTGAGTAAAATCAGAATGACCCCGTAACGACTGATGCGAAAGCAGAGGCTCCTGTCTATCTGACAGGGGCAACACGCCGGCTCTTATCTCTACCAAAAGAAACATATGGATTTTGCTTCGTACGTTTCCGGTTTTGTAGATGGCGAAGGATGCTTTAGTGTATCCTTCAATCTTCGCGCAAAGCTGAAGACGGGAATAGAAGTTCGACCGAGTTTTTCGATCGGACAGAATAAGCGCAGTCTGAAGTTGTTAGAAGAAATTCAGCAATTTTTCGGCTGCGGGAGTATTCGTTTTTCATCGAGTGATCATTGCTACAAGTATGAGACACGAGATATAGGCGAGCTCATGCGGAAAGTTATTCCGCACTTTGAGAAGTTCCCCCTTCGGTCAGATAAAGCAAAAGACTTTAAACTCTTTTGCGATATATGCCACAAGATTTCTACTGCAAAACATCTCAATCCAGAGTATTTGAAACAGATAATCCATCTGGCCTATCAAATGAACGGATCGGGAAAGCGGAAATATCAAGAAGCAGAACTCCTACGTGTTCTGGATAAGATGAAGATATAGTCTAATGAAGCGCGAAAGCGTGAGATATGAAATGAAGTTCTGACCCGCATGAAAGGTGTAATGACTTGAAAACTGTCTCAACGAACATC
>CAZATJ010000039.1:0-2018 GCA_964488025.1 uncultured Bdellovibrionales bacterium | reverse complement strand
ATTTTTGGCGGGCGGGCATTAAGAAAAGAAATACCAAATATTGAAATCTCGGCAAAGCCGAGATACAAGTTTTGTATTGTGCTTGGCCCATCCACCCGTTCGCGCACAAAGCCATACCATTTTTAGGAAATATTATAAAATGGTGTAGCTTGCTCCCTTATGCATCTCTAGTTTCAATATATTTTTCCCAAAGCTTTTGGAATTCAAGTGAAGATTCTTTTAGTTCTTCAAATGTTCCAGAGGCAATTATTTTTCCATTATCAAAAAAATAAACTGCGTCAAAAAGAGACAACAGGTGAAGTCTGTGAACAGATGCAATAATTGTCTGTTTAGGAAAAGCTTCAAAAATGTTCTTAAAAATTTCTAACTCATTTTGAAAATCCACACTACTTGTCGGCTCATCCATAAGGATAATATCTTTATCAACTGAGGCCAAAAGACCTCTTGTAAGAGCAAGTCGTTGCTTCTCACCACCACTTAAATTAACCCCTTTTTCTACGATTGAAGCTTCCAGTTTTTTGGGCAGACGATCAATAACTTGGGTCATACGAGCCATGTCTGTAAAAACTCGAATATGCTCATCTGTATATTCCACTCCTAATGTAATATTTTCTCTTATGGTTGTTGCAAATATTTCTGGGTCTTGAGGAATTAAAGAAATAGATTCGCTGATTGCTCCAAAGCCTTTTGATGTCGGTTTTCCGTTCACAAAAAGATTAAGTGATTTAGGATGATAGAGATCGCGTAAAATTCTCAAGAATGTGCTTTTTCCACCTCCACTTTCTCCGATAAGTGCAATTCTTTCTCCGCTCTTGATACTCAAAGCGATATTATCCAAATGAAGATCTGCTCCTTCTTCGGGATGATAAGAAAAGGATAATTTTTCAATCTCAAGTGATGACCATTCTTTTGGAAGATGTTTCTTGCCCGCTAAAACTATTTGTCGAAAATCTTTTGAAAGTTCTTCTGTATTACTAACTGATGCTCTGTAACGAACAATATCGTTGTATAGATATGCAAACTTAAAGAATGTATCACGAATTTGGTTCGCATATCCGTAAAGTATATAAACTGTTCCCACAAGAATTATTCCAGAAGAAACATTGGAAAAAAGATAAATGCTAACGACCGCAATAACTGCAATGCGTCCAAAAATTGAAGCAGAAAACCACTTACACTCGTTAATTTTATTATTCAAGTGAAATCTATCGAGTGGTTTTTTAATAAAAATATCTATCGATTTTAGAACGAGAGTCTCTACACGAAGAATAATGACTGTCGTTACATTACTTAGTGCATCAAAAATTTTAGCAGAAATGCTATTTTCTATTTGATTTACAATCTTGTATCCAGGAATAAGTCTTTTATCAAATAGTGTTAAAACATAAAAAGTAAAAAGACTAATCACTAAAGCGGCACCGCCTGAAAGTAAATCAAAAATAAACATTGCCACAAAGGCAGTGGTCAAACTAATAATTCCTTGAATTATTTCAAATGTTCTTTCTGAAAAACTAAATAGGGCCGTTGTTCCTTTCTCAATTTTATCAATCGTATCTCCAGAATGATGATCAGTATGCCACTCTATTGGCAAAGCCATCGTTCCACCTAAAAGGTAATTTTTATAATTTCTTCTGACAAAAAATGCGTTGCGATTTTCTATAACTCTTGATGGTCCATGCATAGCCCAAAAACCTAGCTCAAGAAAAAATAATAGGCTTAAAATTAAAAGCAAGTGGGGCAAAGCCTCTCTTGTTACCCCTTCCGTTTGGATTGTATTTAAGAAAAGTCCAACAATCAAAGGCTCAAGAGCTAAAAGTAGCGTTGCGAAAATTGATAAGGCAATATAAAAAACGACATTCTTTCGGTTGCCCTTAGAATATCCCCACATTTTTTGAAAAAGATAAATTAATGGATTACCCATTTTATGGTATATTTTTCCAGTTGCCCGCCCGCCAAAAATCCAAAAAAGAATCCCGCCCGCATTCCTCCCCAGACCCCTCCTGCGGGGCGGAAACCAA
>CAZATJ010000038.1:0-2065 GCA_964488025.1 uncultured Bdellovibrionales bacterium | reverse complement strand
TACATTTTCTACAATGACGGCTCCATCCCCACGACGGCTGCTACGGCCGATGTGACTATTACCGGTGAAGCCAGCAGCTCTTTCGGCGCCTCCCTCACCTCCGGCGACTTCAATGCCGATGGTCGTACCGACCTGGCCGTCGGAGCGTATAGCTACTCCTCCTCCACCGGTCGTGCCTACATTTTTTACAATGATGGCTCTATCCCCACGACCGCCGCTACCGCCGATGTCATCATTACGGGTGAAACCACGAGTAACTTGTTTGGCATTTCCCTCATCTCAGGCGACTTCAATGCCGATGGCCGCATTGATCTGGCTGTCGGAGCCTATGGCTATTCCACCGATACCGGCCGCGCCTATCTCTTTTACAATGATGGCTCCATCCCAACGACCGCTGTCACGGCCGATGTCATCATCACCGGTGAAACCACGAGCAATCTTTTCGGCGTCTCCCTCACCGCCGGCGACTTCAACGCTGATGGCCGCACTGACCTCGCGGTCGGCGCCTATGGCTATTCCTCCAGCGCCGGCCGCGTCTATATCTATGAAACGCGGGAGAACTTCGCCTGGAAGCTCCAGCGCCTGACGGCCAACACGGCCCTCCGTATCGACCCCTCCGGCACCGGTGAAGAAATGAAGATCACCGGTGAAGCCAGCAGTGCTTTTGGCACCTCTCTCACCAGTGGTGACTTCAATGCCGATGGCCGGACTGATTTGGCTGTGGGAGCTCGTAACTACTCCTCCGCTACCGGCCGCGTCTATATCTTTTATGCGAGCGGCTTGCTCGCTCCGGTGGCCGGATCGGCTGATGTGATCATCACCGGCCAAACCACCGGTAACTTCTTCGGCGTCTCCCTCACCGCCGGTGACTTCAATGCCGATGGCCGGACTGACCTGGCTGTCGGAGCCCAGGGCTACTCTACCAATACCGGCCGCGCCTATATCTTCTACAATGACGGCTCTATCCCCACGACCGCTGCTACCGCCGATGTGATTATTACGGGTGGAGCCAGTAACTTCTTCGGCGTCTCCCTCACCCCCGGTGACTTCAATGCGGATGGCCGGATTGATTTGGCTGTCGGAGCGGCGGGAGTTTTCTCCAATAGTAATAGCGTATTTATTTTCTACAATGATGGCTCCATCCCGACGACCGCCGCTACCGCTGATGTGACCATTACCGGTGAAGGTGGCTACTTCGGCTATTTCCTCACCGCCGGTGACTTCAATGCCGATGGCCGGACGGATTTGGCGGTCAGCGCCTATCAATACTCTTCTACTGCCGGCCGCGCTTACATTTTCTACAATGACGGCTCCATCCCCACCACAGCGGCCACGGCCGATGTGATCATCACGGGTGAAGCCGGTAGTTACTTCGGCTATTTCCTCACCGCCGGTGACTTCAATGCGGATGGCCGGACTGACATGGCTGTCGGAGCCTATAACTACTCCTCCAGTACCGGCCGTGCCTATATCTTTTACAATGACGGCACTATCCCTACGACCGCTGCTACGGCCGATGTCATCATTACCGGTGAAGCCGCCAGCAATTCCTTCGGCTATTCTCTGACCTCAGGCGACTTCAATGCTGATGGCCGGACTGACCTGGCTGTTGGTGCCTCTGGTTACTCCACCAATACCGGCCGCGCCTATATCTTTTACAATGACGGCTCCATTCCGACCACGGCCGCGACGGCCGATGTGACCATTACCGGTGAAGCGACGAGCAACGCCTTCGGCGCCTCCCTCACGGCGGGAGACTTCAATGCCGATGGTCGCATTGACCTGGCCGTCGGTGCCTCTACCTACTCCACCTCTACCGGCCGCGTGTATCTGTACACTTTCAATGACTGGACCATTACCGGCGAGACTACCACCAGTTCCTTCGGCTATTCCCTTACCTCAGGCGACTTCAATGCCGATGGCCGGACGGATTTGGCCGTTGGTGCCTATGCCTATTCCACCAGCACCGGCCGCGCCTATCTCTTTTACAATGACGGCTCCATCCCCACGACGGCCGCCACGGCGGATGTAACGATCACGGGTGAAGCGAGCAGTCGCTTCGGCT
>CAZATJ010000037.1:0-2084 GCA_964488025.1 uncultured Bdellovibrionales bacterium | reverse complement strand
CGAACCCGCGTATCTAGCTTGGAAGGCTAGCGTACTACCATTGTACTACTCTCGCATCACCTATTTCTTCATTTGTGAGGCTGTTGCCATCCCCGCGAACGGATCACAGATCTGGCGCTCTTTAACCACCCCCATATCCGAAAGCATCTGTTCCATAGCTTCGATGAAGGCTGGCGCCCCCACGAGATAAAACCACACTCCCATAACATCCGGCACATACTTTCGAATCATCGCCTCGCAGATATATCCTCGCTCCTCGTTACCACCGCTACACGGCATTATTTCCTGAGACAGAGTCGTCACATAACGCAAATCCGAAAGCTTCAAATTTTTCAGTTCTTCATGAAAAGCAGCATCCTTCTCAAAACGATTGGAGTAGAGCACCGTAAATGATCGTGTATTCCCCTCGTGCTCCGCCTGCTTCAGGATGCTCCGTACCGGTGTCACGCCGATACCTCCGACCAGAAACACGATCGGCAGTTCATCTGCAGCATGCGAAAGCGTGAAATGACCCACTGGACCAGTGGCCGTGACTGTCTCGCCGGCCTTTAGGGCGTACATCGTCTGCTTGAAGCCGCTCTCGCCACGACGCATGGTAAAAGTCACCGATTCCTCGCAAGGTGCCGAAGAAATGGAGAAGGATCGTACTCCGGCGCGCGTATCTGGGGCAATGAGATTCGTCAGACGTAAAACCACGTACTGACCCGCTTCGAAGACGAAGTCGACCGGCTTCTCAAAGACAAACGTATCCGTGCCATCCGCAATGTTCTTCTGTTCCTTGAACGTCAGGGTATAGTTGGCCATAAAACAGGATTAACAGTCAGCAATCGGCAATAAGCACAAAAAAACAGAGATAACTCTGCGGAGGCAGTTTAGCTTTTTCAGACCCTTCTGTCAAAAATAACTACTTTGTCAAAATCTAGACGATATCCTTCAAAATACTCTCATATCCTTCAAGCTCGAGGAGCATGACCAGCACCCGAGCCAGTTTGTCAGAATCATGGCGGATAAAAGACCGGTGTCTGGCGATTGCGTCCTCTTTGCGCCGGATGATTTTTTCACCGCTTAATATATCGGTTCGCACCACACGGTATTTTCTCTCCGTATCATTCAGAAATGTTACCAACAAGCCATCAGACTCGTACTTCTTCAGAAGTGCCTGGGCTGGCTTTCTGACATTGTAAGTCACATAGTCGATGCGCTCACCCCCGATATAGCCATTAATTTCCCGGACATAGTCTTCCAAGGAAAACAAATCCGTCTGTCCCCGTTTGCTTATCAAATTGCAGTTATAGACAATCTTCCCCTTGGTCTTCTGAAGAGCTTCAGCGATACCAGGCACCAGAAGATTCGGAATAATAGAGCAATAGTGGTTGCCTGGACCGATGACAACCAGATCTGCCTCGAGAATCCGTTTCACGGCGAGTGGATTAGCCTTCGGTTGTGGCTTGAGAAAAACCCTTTTCACTCCGACCCGCTCGAATTTCTTACTCACATTGATTTCGTGTTCTCCAGAAAGAAGCCCGCCATTCGCAAGTTCCATGTACAACCTGGTATGGGAAAGCGTCACCGGTATCACCTCACCACGGACATTCAGAATCTTGGCCGCTTCTTCGACGCCTTTTCCGAAATCACCGGTGATTTTTTCCAGGGCCGAAAGAAAAATATTACCGAAACTGTGTCCCTCAAGTCCGCCCTCAACAAAACGATAGTTCATGAGCTCGCGCAGCATGTCCGGCGTATCGGAAAGCGCCACCAGACACTGTCGCACATCACCTGGAGGCAATACTCCAAGCTCGTCGCGCAAGATCCCCGTCGATCCGCCATCATCAGCCATCGAAACGATAGCTGATAGCTCTATCGGGTATTTCTTCAGTCCGGAAAGAAGAGCAAAACTCCCCGTTCCGCCGCCGATGGTCACTACTTTTTTCATGCGCTCTTTTTTGCCTTTTACCGTTGTCGGGGCACTCGGAATCGAACCGAGACTAAATGGTCCCAAACCACTCGTACTACCACTATACTATGCCCCGAATTGAAAACTTCGCTTAACAAGAGAATCCGTACTGGGACCAAAATGGTCGCTT
>CAZATJ010000036.1:0-2176 GCA_964488025.1 uncultured Bdellovibrionales bacterium | reverse complement strand
CCAGAAACAGAATCTGAATCATCAGTCACGCAGACAGACCCAGTCGCTCCCCCTGCCCGAGCACCCGTATCGCTTTCTCTTTCCCCGGCGAGGGTCATCCAGGGAGAGCCGGCACTGATTACCATAAACGGTCTCACCTCCACCACAACCATTACATCCCTTACCCTCGATAACAAACCACTTTCCGTGTTTGCCGATGGAGACAAGGTGGCAGCGCTTGTAGGCATCGATTTCCATAAAAAACCGGGGTCGTATCCGCTCATTCTCACTCTTGATGACACTCGGAAATTCGAAGAAAAAATTGAGGTAGAGCAAAGACTCGTGGCTACAGAAAAATTTGACATCCCCGAACAGCTGGGAGGCAATACACCCCAAGCGGAGCATAAACTTACCACGAGCTTGGCAGAAGATACTGCCGTTATAAATGCTGTCATCGCCACCACAAACTCAAAAAAACTTTGGGACGGGAAGTTTCAACTCCCTCTCAGTGGATCTCCTACCATTACCGATGTGTATGGTTACAAAAGACAAACAGGCTCCGTCAATCTCAGTCATCAGGGTACGGATTTTCGAGCATCCGAGGGAACGCCCGTCTTTTCCATGAACTCTGGCAACGTAGCCTTTGCCGGAACCATGAGGAATTATGGGCATACCGTTATTATTGACCATGGCTTAGGCTTAATGACTTTTTACATGCACCTCTCCAAAATCAAAGGAGAGAAGGGTGATAACGTAAAGAGGGGCGACCTCATAGCGTGGAGTGGCAATACGGGCTATTCCCTCGGACCTCATCTTCATCTCTCAATCCGCATAGGTGGTCTCACGATTGATCCCATGAAATTTATGGAGCTTATGGGGTCGAGATAATGAGTGGGTAAAAGGAGAAGGGATGCTCCTTCAAGCTCCGCGTCTCCGGCGCCTGTGAAATTCATTTTACCGCCCTACCATACTCCCTCAACCGAACTCCTGATGAAATCACTGGTCTCAACCTCTTATACCAGGGAAAGACCGACCGCCCCTAAACCAGTTGGGCTTTGGATGTATAATTTCACCATTTTTGTCTCTCCCCACAACAGGGCGTTCTATCACCAAATTTCATCCGCACGGAATAACAAAAATAGAGGCTATAATAAGCCTCTATTTTCTTAGCTCCGCATCATGAGGGCCGCTAGAACCTGCTTGGTAACTACAGAGAAAGAATAGCCACCCCAATAACGGTGAGAGCTATGCCAATTCCCTTTAAAAGAGTGAGTGATTCGTGAAGAAAGATGGTTGAGAGAGCTACTGCCACAACGATATATCCCACAGATACTGGGGCAGCGATACTGACCGGTAGTCGCGCTACTGCCAAAACATAGACAAATGACCCTAGAGAAAACAAAAGTCCGACAAGGAGAGCGAGCGGGGCGGTAAAGACAGGGATATGGAGATTTTTCTGGACAATAAGTAAGGCAGGTACAGAAATAATAAACATGCCAACAGCAATAATCACTTCAAGCTGATACGGCGTTACTTTGTTCATAACGAATTTCTGCAGAAAGGAACCTAATCCGACCGCTATTATATACGTAGCAAGGAAAGTAAAACCAAGAAATTTATCCATAATTTTCATCCTGGAGATTGACTATAAATTAAAAACTCCTTATGGATACAGTATACCAGAAGTTCTATCGTCCTCTCAGGGTATAAAAAATGAGGCTTTAGTAAGCCTCAAATTTCGTTACTCCGCGGACTGGACGCTATTAGAACCTGCTTGATGAGTGTATAAAAATACCTATAGTAGATATTTTTTAGAACTTCTTTGTGTTCGTCCTAGGCAGCTTCAAACCTTACCTTATTTTCAACCATCCACTTCTGCTGTTCTACTTTCTTCTTCTCGTCGGAAAGACCAGCCTTACTCTTCATCACATCAGCGTGTGCTTGCATGTAGTGAGGCATAAGTGCCTTCATCCAGGTTTCGAACGTTTCTCCTTCCGCTGTGACGTCACACAAATCGCATTTGAGTGTTTTCATAATAATTTATTTAATAATAACGACTATAATTATATCAAGAGTTCTAACCTTCATAAAGGGTAAAAAAAAGAGGCTCTAATAAGCCCTGTTTTTACTAGCTCGCTTGGCGGGACAGCTTCCGAACCTTTGAGTGGGAGATGGCTTTCTCTGATCCAGTTGTTTC
>CAZATJ010000035.1:0-2510 GCA_964488025.1 uncultured Bdellovibrionales bacterium | reverse complement strand
GTTCTTTTCAGTGTCCTACCGATCAGGGGAAAGCATTTCACATGGTGTCCGAACGAACGGATCATCGTGGCGCGCAACTGCTATCGTTGTCAGGGGCAGTTTTATGCCTTTGCCCTTGTTTTGGCAGTCGCGGTTGCCGCTCTCGAGTTTTTTGGCAGTCGGGAGACCGGGAGCCAATCTCTTTGGAGTGATGCCTGGCATGTCGCTTCGGACGCCCTGGGCTACCTGATTGGAATGGTGTATGCTCTTTTGGCTCTGTATCGGGTTTGGAAGTCCCAAGACCTGACGCGTCTCAGGGAATGGTGTGAAATCGCTATCGGAATACTGCTCGTGGTGGTGGCCGTCAGAATATTCGGAGAATCGGGCTATCGCCTGTGGTTCGGATTACTTCCTGACATTCGCCAAGATGAGCTGCTTCTCGGTATTGCCGTCTTAGGGTTGGCGGCGAACCTTTTCCTTCTGGTGCTGTTCTGGGCTTTCGGCATTCATCACGATCACGGCGGAGCTATGGGGCATCACCATCAACATGGATCCGGTGCGGACAAGATTCTTCAGGGAAATTTCTGGCATACCGTAAGCGATACTGTGTCATCGCTTCTGGTCATCGTGAATGCCGTCATTTTCTCGTTGACAACCAATCCGGCCTGGGGGTACCTGGATCTTTCGGTATCGCTTGCGATCGCCCTGGTGCTCTTCTCGCAGGGTGTGAGCATCCTTTCCCGGGAGTGACAAGACTATGCAAAAGGTCTCTGGTGGAAAACATCCGCCGAGACCTTTTTTCTTTGCGCGTTGTATGGTGCCCCGAGAGAGAATTGAACTCCCATCACTGGTTCCGAAGACCAATGCTCTATCCATTGAGCTATCGGGGCGTATGAAATACTGCGGGTTCCACTGATCCGTCATCCGCCAACGAGCGGAGGTGGAGAGCATGGCACTCCCCATTTATAGCCTAAATCGGACCCGGAGTCAAAGGGAGAGTGATTACTTGTGGCTTCCCAGAGCCTCTATGATATACTGTGAAAACGGTATAATTTTCATAAAATAAAACGTATGAACAAGATGATGGCATTTCTTGGGATTATCATCGTGGTAGGTACTATAGTGGTGTGGAAGTTTGTGGGAAAATCAGAAACCGGTGGAAGCGCGACTGCTTCTGATAAGGGTACGAGTGGTACTGATCTGAAAGCGGGCGAGAAGAAATTGAATACGAAAACTTCATACGAGAATCCCGGTGGTAAAGACGAGGTCGGTTTTACTTTGACTATCAATACAAACGGCGTGATTGTTGGTACGGCAACGGAGGTGCTGGCTGTTCACGACATTGCTAAAAAGCGCCAGGAAACTTTTGCTTCCGGATTGTCTGCCGCTATCGTCGGGAAGAAACTAAGCGAACTGACCGCTATCGATCGGGTGGGTGGCTCTTCGCTTACGACCGAGGCTTTCAATAAGGCTCTTCCGCAACTGAAGGCGCAACTCTAAAAGAGCATCGTTTCATGGAAACACTGACTTTTTCTGCCTTGGGGACACGGTGGAGTATTCTGGTTGATGAACCGGCGTTTTCAAAACAACATCAGAAGGAGATTCTTGAAGCGGTGGCAGTCTTCGAAAATCGTTTTTCTCGTTTTCTTCCGGGAAGTGAGGTGAACCAATTCCGTGAGGCCACAGCGGGAATCTATGCTATCTCAAGGGAATTGGCGTTGCTTTTGACCAGGGCGGATCTTTTGCGTACTTTGACCAAGGGGGTGTATGATCCTGCCGTCGGGGGATTACTGGAACGTACGGGTTATGATAAAACCTACCGTCTGATACCGGATCCGCAAGCGGTAGCGGAGTATCATTTACCTGCCTGGTCCCTTTCCGGAGAACAACTGATTCTTGAGGGAGGAATAGCTTTTGATTTTGGTGGTATCGGTAAGGGGTATTGTATCGATATGGTGGCGAGTCTGCTCCAAAAGCAGGGGTATAAGTATTTTTTGGTTGAGGGTGGTGGTGATATGTATGGAACGACAAAAAATGACGGGAACCCCTATCGGATTGCCCTGGAGTGGCCCGGGAAGCCTGATATGGCCTTTGGGGTCGTAGAGTTGAAGTGTCAGGGAGTGGCCGTTTCAGACAGTGCCAAACGTCGCTGGGGAGGGTGGCATCACATTATTGATCCTCAGAAGAAAAGGCCGATTGAAAGTGTTATCGGGGCCACCGCGCTCGCGTCGAGTGCCTTTGCGGCGGACTGTATGACGTCGGGACTGTTTCTCTCCGATTCAGCCGGTTATGCGGCGCTGGCCGAAGAATTTGGAGCGCAGTTTGTTGTTTTTCGGGAGGACGGTTCTGCTCAGGTGAGTCTCGACTGGCAGGGAGAGCTTTTTTAGACACTTTTGTTGACGCGACCCTCTCTTTTTGTTACAATCGCTACGCGTTCACTTGCAACGTTTTTTGTTTTGATAGAGGGGTGTATAGCTCAGTTGGTAGAGCAGTGGCCTCTTAAGCCAACGGTCGCAGGTTCGAATCCTGCT
>CAZATJ010000034.1:0-2661 GCA_964488025.1 uncultured Bdellovibrionales bacterium | reverse complement strand
AGAGATAAAAAAACGGGGGGAAGCTGTTGCTTCACCCCCTTTGCTTTCGTCCTTCTTCTTGACTTGTGCTAGTCCCGTCCGCGGAACACCGGCCGCTTGGAAACGAGCATGCCCGACAGGTACGAGAACGGCATCTGGGCAGTCTGCCGACTGATGAGCGAGGCCAGTTCGGCAACGCTCATCTGTTCCTGTTTGGCTCCCCGGATACGAACGGAAAGAGGAGCCCCAGCCTGTTCCTTGTCTCCGCAGACAACGACGTAAGGCACCCACTCGCGTTCTGCCCCGCGGATACGCCAGCTCATGGATTCATTCCGATCATCGACATCGACCCGGATGCGATGCTTCTTCAGTTCCTCGGCAACTCCAAGGCAGTAGCCCAGGTGCTTCTCCTCGGAAATCGGAATGATGCGGACTTGGGTCGGCGCCAGCCAGAGCGGCAACACCGGAGGGTCCTTCTTAAGGGCGTCTTCGAGGATTGAGAACACCCACCGTTCGATTGACCCGATTGAGCTGTGAACGATGGTGCAGCCCTTCTGCTCGCCGTCTGCCGCGACGTAGGTGATGCCATAGAGTGCAGCGTCCTTGATGTCGAGTTGGACAGTGGAGGTCTGGCAGATGCCGGCGTTGCAGTCCACGGTGTTCACTTCGTGCTTGAGAACCCAGTAGTGCTTCATATCGGAGAGGATCTCAATCAGCGCCGGTGCACCGTTGTACTTGATCATCTCTACCAGTTCCGCCTTGTGGGCCTCGTAGAACTCCTCGACAACTCGGAAGGCGACGGCGTAGTTCACCCCCATGCCGTTTGCCAGGTCGGTGTAACGGTAGAAGAGGGTCTTGTATTCGTCGAGGCCCTGCTTGAGATCCAGGCAGAAGCTGTGGATGTCCGGCATCCAGAACCCACGAAGGCGCCGCAAGCCCGAAAGGCTGCCGCTTGCCTCGTACCGAAAACTCGGCGCAAACTCGTACAGCCGAACCGGAAGAAGTACTGTATCTCAGAGCTAGAGGGAAAGGAAATTATCCGTGAATCGCAAGAGAGGAAAGCGTTGCTTGATAGCTGGAAGGAAAGAGATGAAAAGAAAGAGCTATACCAAGATATAGCCAAGATACAGAAACTGACTATCGTTGAGCTCCAAACCCTCCTTGATCCGCTCATAGAGAAAGCCGGCTATACCAAGCTCGAATTTGAGAAGCCGGTTCTGGAGAAGGATGTTATCCTCGGATTTAGCCTTCAAGATGCCAAATCAGGCCGAGGAGACTATGATAGTCGTCATGAACTCCAGAAACTTCTGAAAAAGGCTCTAAGCTCTACAAATTGGCGTCTGATGAGTGATGGAGTCACTTATCGTCTTGGATTCCTCCAAGGACGCTTAAGAGGCATAGAAGGCGAGGAAAAGCTTAAAGAGCTCCTAGAATCCGAACAAAAGAAAAGAGACAAGACGAGGAAGGAGGAAAAGCCTACTATCAGTGGACAGAAGACAATTTTTAATGTATAATTCATTAAATTTTCAGTTGTTAAAATCTAATCAAGATGTCATTTGAAGGTTATAAAAAAGATTCCAGAGACATGCATTTGAATCCTAAAGAAGGTAAGGAACATGCAGGGACTCTGGAGTCGTTATTGGAAAAATACAAGGACAAAAGAGTATTGGTTCTTGCGCCGCCTAGCGTTGGAAAGAGTACTATCTTACAACATATTAAAGATGGTATTGATTTGGATGTGGTATTCGATGATATGCCAGAAGAATTTAAGAGACGCGTATTGCATCACGAAAACCCCTTCATGTTTATCGATGGCGATAAGAAAACCTTAAAATATACTGAGAAGGAATTCGATCCAATCAATGACGCACACCAAGCTCATCTTAGGGAAACAACTGAATTATTAGCGGAGTATACACAGGATAAAGTAAACATCGAGGCTGGGCGACCCGCTTTTGGGAGTATACTTGTAGATTCTGATGTGATCATTTATTTAAAAATTTCTGAAGAGGAACTCAAAAAAAGAATCGAGTCACGAAATATTAATACACACCGACTGGTGCAACTTGAAAGAATAAAGGCAATAAAGAATAATCTCGAAGCTGATTTGGAAAGACTGAAATCAGAAGGCAAGATAGTTGAAGAATTAGAAATCTCTTAAGTCGCCTCAGTAAGGATAAGTATATGAAAATGAAGAAAAAGATAGTGTTCCTCGATGGTGACGGAACGCTTTGGTATCCAAAAGCTACAAAACGAACGCAAAAACCCCATTGGATTTACCATGATCCAGAAACGAAAGATAACTATCTCGAACACTTGGAGTTAACGCCGCGGACAAAAGAGACTCTGGAGGCCCTGAAGGAGAAGGGAATATATCTCGTGGTACTTTCGGCCAATCCCTATGCTGAAGAAATTGCTATCAAAGAGATTAAAGAAAGGCTCGAATACTTTGCGCTAGACAATCTGTTCTATGCGTACAGATCTTCAAGCGGGGATGATCCCAATGGGAAGGCGTCCATAATGTTAGAAGTCCTGTCCTCTTTAGGTCTCAGTAAAGAAGATGCGCTTATGGTTGGGGACAGCTATTTTTATGACTACCTCGCAGCAAAAAATATCGGGATAGATGCTTTTTTTATAGAGAATAGCGTTTCAAAAATGCCAGATGAGATTCCTCAAGACCTA
>CAZATJ010000033.1:0-2903 GCA_964488025.1 uncultured Bdellovibrionales bacterium | reverse complement strand
CTTATTTTAACATTTTTGTTTGCTCTTTTCTCCACCCTCACGGCGACCGAGGCGCCCTGCTATCCGAGTTTGGTGGTAGCTCTAACCTCCGCGAACCACACACAAGCGCCTTCGCACAGCCCGCTCGCTTCGCTCGCGCTGGCTGCTTCGGCGTTGTGTGCGTTCGCTCTGTGACTCTGTATCTATTTTGTATTTCTTCCCGCACTAACCCATTTCTAATCGTTCTTGAGAACTATGTAGTTTTCTAGCACGAGTACATTTAAAGCAGAACCAAGAAACGCCACTACTGCTTCTTCTGGTGTATTAACAATTGGTTCTCCTGCTCTGTTAAAAGAAGTGTCGAGAACAACCGGAACACCTGTGAGTTTGTAAAACTCATTGACTACATTCCAATATTTTTCATTTTGCTCTTTATTTATAGTTTGTACCCGAGCAGTTCCATCAATGTGAACAACGGCCGGAATTATTTGCTTCTTATCCTCTTTGGTATTAAGGGTCAGTGCCATGTATGGTGATTTATTTCCGTGCATTTCAAAATAGTCGTTTGCGAATTCTTCCAAAACTGTCGGGGCAAATGGCCTAAAGGATTCCCTATATTTTATTTTTTTGTTTACTAAATCTTTATTCTCAGCTCTTCTGGGATCTGCCAAAATACTCCTATTACCGAGAGCTCTTGGTCCAAACTCCATTCTGCCAGAATAAATTCCTATTATTTTGTTTTCTGTTAGCAATTTTGCAATTTCTTGCGAAATATTATCTGGTTTTGAATGGTCGAGCTTATGTTTTTTGATTGCTTCCAATATTTCATCTTCACTTGCCTTGTAACCTAAATACGGGTCTTGATTTTCTTTATGAAAGACTTTTTTACTAAGCTTAGAATAATATGAGTATAGAGAGGCTCCTAACCCAGTCCCGTCATCACCAGAAGCAGGATAGATATAAATATTTTTAAATACTCCAGCTTCAACAACTTTTCCGTTAGCAACACTATTCAATATGACCCCTCCACTAAGACATAAGCTGTCTTCTTTTGTAAGGTCTTTGGCAAGTTGGGCCATTCTCAAAACGGCCTCATTGGTTACAATTTGAACAGCCCTAGCTATATTTTTATGCCTTTCTGTAATTTCTTCCCCCTTGTTTCTTTTGGGGCCAAAGATTTTTATAAACTTTTCAGAAACTCCATTCTTGTTATCTTTATGAAATTCGAAATAGCTTAAATCCAAATCGTATTCTCCGTCTTCTTTCACCCTTAAAACCTTCCTCATATCCTTCAAGTATTCGTCATTTCCAAAAGGAGCCAATCCCATTACCTTTCCTTCATCACATTCGATTTGAAATCCTAAATAATCAGTCATCCATCCATAGAACCTTCCTATCGAATGAGGGTAATTAATCTGAAGAAGTATTCTAAATTTTGTTCCTTGCGCATGATAAATTCTAGCCGATGCCTTTTCTCCTGCACCATCAAGGATTAAAATAGCTGCACTCTCGAAAGGAGAGGGGTAATAGCAAGTAGCGGCATGACAGTCGTAATGATCGTAGAATTTGATTCTACCTTTATAGCCGAGGTCACCTCTTAACACACTGTATATCTGCCTTGTTCTTTTTACGTCGTCTAGGAAATTATCAATGGCCTGCTTTAATAGTTTTAAGGACTTTATATTAAATCTCATTTTTAGTCTTTCTAGTCCTCTCAAGCCCCACTTCATACCAATAGCCACCTCATCAAGGTCATTAACATCTTCTATTGCGGACTGTTTGAGACAAAACTTGATAGAATTAATAGGAAACGCTCCGCTATGTTTTACTCTATCAAACCTTTCTTCTTCTGAAGCGGCAGTGATTTTTCCATCAATAACCAAAGAGGCACTCGTGTCATGAATGCCAGTTGTGAGCCCTAATATTTTGGTGACACCATCTTTCATAATTGGATATAGCCAGACCAGCATGTATCGTCATCTGGAATATACACTCGGTGAATTTGATATTTCTCAAAAACTTCCTCAACTGCTTTTGTGGCACCAGGGCAATGTTCATGACCATAATCATCAAAATAAATAACACCATGATTATTCATTACGCTCGGAACGTTTTCGGCGCAATATTTTACTGGAATATATAGGTCACAGTCAATGTGAGCAAAAGAAATATTTTTTAATTCTATTTGCTTAAATATTTCTTCTATTTTCCCGTCAAATAAAGTTACCCATTTATCTAAGTGTTTTGATTCTATAAATTTTTCCAGTTTTTCCTTATTGATGTCACCATATTTACCTTTTGGATGAACTGGGTGACCGTCAGTATAAGGGTGCCCCACAAATGTATCAGCTCCATAAACCTTAAACTGCGGACAAATTTCTTCCACTACCTTAGCAAGAGATAATAGAGTGCCTCCCTTATAGACACCCACTTCCAAAACATTACCAGGGTTTCTTTCAAGCGTTTCTCTGCATTTCCATGTTAAATAATCCAGTCTATTCTGTGGGATTACTGTTTCTCCGTATGACACGGTATCGATTGGTCTATTTGTATTTTTTGTCTCGTTGTTCATATATAAAATAACTCAACCAAAGTATTCGAAATTCTTTTTATATATCTTCGCAAACTCCGCCAATTCTACCGCATCAACTCTTCGCTCGCCTCGCTCTATCTTGGAAATATACGCCTGCGGCTTCTTTAGTCGTTTTCCTGCCTCTACTTGCGTCAAATTTGCGTCAAGGCGAGCTTGGCGAAGCTTTTGGACGAATTGTTGATACTTTACTCTGTATTTTGTAACCATATGAATATTAACATGATATAACCGATTGTGGAATATACCATCATAGGTTATTATGTATAAGGATGATATTGACGGCGAAGCAAAACCAAAAATTTCCTTTCCATTTCTTTTTCCGCTTCGCGGT
>CAZATJ010000032.1:0-4420 GCA_964488025.1 uncultured Bdellovibrionales bacterium | reverse complement strand
TCCAGTCCCTCACCACCAAGGCTATCCTCTTGGCAAACGGCAATTTCGGCATCGGTGACACCACTCCTGCCGCACTCTTCACGGTGGGTTCAGGCGACCTCTTCCAAGTCAACTCCTCCGGTGCCATAGCTGCCGCAGCCGGCATCACCAACACCGGCGCTATCACCTCGACCGGAGGCATTATCAGTCTCAATGCATCTTCGAACTTCGCGATCAATATCGGCACCGGCACGTCCACCGGAGCCATCTCAATCGGCGGTGGTTCCAACACCTTTGCCCTCAATTCCACCACTCTCGATATCTCTACGGCAGGGGCTATCACGGGTGCGACGGACATTACGGCCACGGGACAGGTGAATGGCGCGGATGGCATCGTGACCAAGGTGAACGCCGGGGCGTGCGACGATACCACCTTCACTCTCGATACCGACGGCAATATTTGCATCGATTCGACGAACGGTCGCATCTACTACCGCTACGGCGCCGCCTGGCATTACAGCGCGCAGACTGCCGGTTTCCAGATTCCCGAGTATGAAACCTACAGCTACGACTTCGCGAGCCGCTCCTTCGATACAGAGCGACCGCTCCAGGCCGATGACTTTCTCATCCCATTCGTCGAAAACTTTATGAGTGACGGCGCGGCGCACGGATTGTATGCGCGTTTCTCCGATGTGAAAGACACACTGTTCGCCGAAGAAAAAGCGCAGATCGCCGATATTTCGCTCAAAACCGATCAGAACATCACGACCCTGGCAGAACTCCAGACCTCTGTGGATACGCAGCTGACGGTAGCGGGGACGGCACTGATCGCGCTCGCCGCGAAAGACACCGAGCACGACACTTACTTTATCGCCAATCAGGCTCGTTTGGATGGACTCGATACTCTGACGGCCAATCTGAACCTCGGCCTCACGGCACAGGTGACCAAGACCACTCTCCTCGAATCGCAGGTTGCGACACTTACCGAACAGGTGAGTACTCTTTCTGAGTTCTACACGACGTTTGATATGGGGAGTCTCATTGCTCGTGATAGTGAGGGCAATGTTGACCTTCTTGAAGGCAAGTTGAAGGCGAAGATTCTGGAAACGGGAGCGCTCGCCATCGAAGTGGTGGACGTTGAGGCTCCGACCATTGGCACGGCAACCGTTTTGCCGGTGGCTGTTGATACCGATGCTGATGGCAACGATGACTACACCGGTCTGCCGATGACGGATGCCGATGTGGTGGCGCGTGACGGGACCTTCGTCCAGGTGCTGACCAAAGCTATGATCCCGATGGTGAACGGCTCGCGTATCTTCACGACGTGGAAGGGGAACCCGAACGGCTTTAGCTGGATTGAGAAGACGGCGGATGAGGACGGACAGTATGTCGGCTTCAAGATTCGTCTCTCGCAACCGGTGACTGACAAGATTAAGGTTGACTGGCTTTTGATCGAGCAGAAATAGTTATTACGTTTTGTTTCTCATGTCACATTTTTCACTTAAATCCGCTCTCTTAACTTTCGGGATACTTTCTATCCCGTTTTTTGGCTATCTCATTTGGAATCTTTCCGAGGCCTCGCCCACGCTCACCATGCTCCCGAAGCAGTATCAAGAAGCCGGAAACCGGGTGAAGCAGGATTTCGAATCGATGTCGGCGCTTCCGTTGACTGAAGATAAGGAGTCCTACCGTATTACCGATACCGCTTCCGATGGCATCGACATTAAGTTCATCAACCAGGGAGAACCGACGCTTACTGAGGGAGAACAGAAGAAACCGGTCTTGACCCTCTCTTTCCCTAAGGACTATTCCCAACCCCTGGAAGTGAAGCTTGATGATACGAGAACCATCACCATCACCGATCTTTCCGGCAAAAAAGACTATACTATAGACACTCTTTCCCAGGAATATAGAGATCAATCACCTGAAGGTTTGACTCCTCAGTTAGGAGAAAAAGAAAAACAGGGCTTATTTGAAAGTATTTTATCACTGAGAAGCAAGGCTGCTCAGTCCGCGACGCTGCCCCAAAGCTACTTACGCTACACTTCCAAGGATGGAAGGAAGTCCCTGCTCTACGCCTTCCAGAAGGATCAGTCCACGGGAGAAAAGAAAATGAAACACTGGACCCTGTATCGGAGCGGAGATGGGATAGAACAAGAGGAATACCAGTTTAAGAATGCTAAAATTAAAGTGAATCAAGAAGGTATCGCGGAGGTCTACTATTTCGGAGACCAAGACCTGAAGAATCAACAGGCGGCATCGGAAGTCGATAGTAACCTGATGGCCCGAGCTCAGAGGACGCTCGCCAAAGAAATGGGAGAAGATTTATTAAACGGCAACCACACCCCTGACTTTACTATTCCTGCTCCCTACTATATTGATAACCAGGGGAACAAACACGAGGCCGAGTGGCAGTGGCACGAAGAGACCGGTTCCCTATCAGTCAGCTTCACTCCTGAGCAGAGCATGTATCCCATCGCGCTTGATCCGACGCTCTCTTTCACCGCACCTGGCACGAGTACATCGGGGAGTGTGATCACGGGTGAAGCGAGTAGCTCTTTCGGCACCTCCCTCACCTCCGGCGACTTCAATGCCGATGGCCGGACGGATTTGGCCGTCGGAGCCTCTGGCTACTCCAGCTCCACTGGCCGCGCCTATATCTTCTATGGTGATGGTTCTACCCCGACGACAGCCGCTACCGCTGATGTGACCATCACCGGTGAAGCCAGCAGCTATTTCGGCATTTCTCTCACCGCTGGCGACTTCAATGCCGATGGCAAGACTGACCTGGCCGTGGGTGCCTATGGCTACTCCTCCAATACCGGCCGCGCCTACATCTTTTACAATGACGGCTCTATCCCCACAACAGCCGCGACGGCCAATGTAACGATCACCGGTGGTGGAGGTTATTTTGGCTATTCCCTCACCTCAGGCGACTTCAATGCCGATGGTCGCATTGACTTCGCCGTCGGAGCCTACCAAAATTCCTCCAATGCCGGCCGTACCTATCTCTTTTACAATGACGGCTCCATCCCCACGACCGCCGCTACGGCTGATGTGATCATCACCGGTGAAGCCAGCAGCTTTTTCGGCACCTCCCTCACTTCAGGCGACTTCAATGCCGATGGCCGGACAGATTTGGCTGTGGGAGCCTTCGAATATTCCTCCGCTACCGGTCGTGCCTACATTTTTTACAATGATGGCTCTATCCCCACCACCGCGGCGACGGCGGATGTTATTATCACGGGTCAAGCTAGCCTCGACCGTTTCGGCACCTCTCTCATCTCTGGCGACTTCAATGCCGATGGCCGCATCGACCTAGCCGTCGGAGCGTATAGTTACTCCACCCTTACCGGCCGCACCTATCTCTTTTACAATGACGGCTCTATCCCCACGACCGCCGCGACGGCCGATGTAACGATCACCGGTGAAGCGACCAGTCAGTTTGGCACTTCCCTCACCTCAGGCGACTTCAATGCCGATGGCCGTACCGATCTGGCCGTCGGAGCTATTGGATTTTCTTTTTCTTCGATTCCTGGCCGCGCCTATATCTTTTACAATGACGGCTCCATTCCGACCACCGCGGCCACGGCGGATGTAAGGATTACTGCTGAAACGACGACCAACAATTTCGGCACCTCTCTCACCTCCGGCGACTTCAATGCTGATGGTCGCATCGACCTGGCCGTCGGAACCTCTAACTACTCCAGTACCGGCCGCGCCTATATCTTTTATTCTCAAAACGGTCAGATAAATACCAACACGAGCCTCACGGGTGGAGCCAGTAGCCAGCTTGGCCGTTCCCTCACGGCGGGCGACTTCAATGCCGATGGCCGGACAGATTTGGCGGTCGGCTCCTTCAGCGATACCTACATCTTTTACAATGACGGCTCTATCCCGACGACCGCCGCTACCGCCGATGTGATCATTTCCGGCGGCGGAGTCAGTCGTTTCGGCTCTTCCCTCACGGCGGGCGACTTCAATGCTGATGGTCGGACGGATTTAGCGGTCGGAGCAAGGGGAATATTTCTAGCTGATCCTAGCAGCGCCTACATTTTTTACAATGATGGCTCCATCCCCACGACTGCCGGTTCGGCCGATGTGATCATCACGGGTGAAGCGAGCAGTGCTTTTGGCACCTCTCTCACCAGTGGTGACTTCAATGCTGATGGTCGGACGGATTTAGCGGTCGGCGCTATTAACTACTCCTCCAGTACCGGCCGCGCCTATCTCTTTTACAATGACGGCTCTATCCCAACGACAGCCGCTACCGCCGATGTCATCATCACGGGTGAAACTACGAACAACTATTTCGGCTCTTCCCTCACCGCCGGCGACTTCAATGCCGATGGCCGGACCGACCTGGCTGTTGGTGCCTCTGGATACTCCACCAATACCGGCCGCGCCTATATCTTTTACAATGATGGCTCTATCCCCACGA
>CAZATJ010000031.1:0-4494 GCA_964488025.1 uncultured Bdellovibrionales bacterium | reverse complement strand
GGGACAGCTTCCGAACCTTTGAGTGGGAGATGGCTTTCTCTGATCCAGTTGTTTCGCTCCGAGAAATACAGAAACTTCTTATTTTGGTATGAAAAAAGAGCTGGTCAGGCTCCTGTTGTTTTGTGACCGTTGGCCGACGTTACCCGGCCTAATGCGTTTCTCAGTACGCCAGGCCATCCCGGCTTGGGGTAGGAGTGGGCATGGGGTCTGGCGCTAGGTAAAGGTGCGTACAGGTTCTCCAGCCCAGTCCATCCAGCTCCACCGAGACATTGTCTGCTCTTCCGACGACGGTGTATCGCGCGGCTGGATCGCGCCCCTCTGCCTCGGCCAGAGCAGCATTCAGGCACACTTCTTGTCCGACATTGAACATCTCACTTCTCCTTCGTTGAGGAAACAGATAACAGGAACAAGTTTTGAATAAATATTTTAACATGTGTTTTTTCTTTTGTCTATACAAAAATAGAGGCTCATGTAAGCCTCTATTTAGAATTGCTCGCTTGGCGGGACAGCTTCCGAACCTTTGACCCGGGATCAGCGGCTCCCTGTTTTACCGTTCAAGAGTCGGCAAGCGCGAAGAAAAATCAGGTTCTGGCTACGGAAGGAATTTTTTCCCGAACTTCAAGATTCCGTCATAGATAGGAAGCAGCTCAGTACCCAGCGTGGTGAGCCTATACGTGACCGGGAGCCGGCCGGCCCCCTCTTTCGTGCGCGTAATCAATTTCAGTGCCGTAAGCCTTTTGAGCCTGGCCGTCAGAGTAGCCGAATTGATATCCAGCCGCTCTTGCAATTCATTGAAACGCAGCTCTCCATTCCGGAGAGCGTCGATAATCCGCAACGTCCAGCGGTCGCCGAAAATTTCGAAAATCAGGCGGCAGGTATTCTGACTGCTTCCCTTGGAATGCGGGGTAAGCGGTGACATAGCGATAAGCTTTTAATGATACTATTTGCTTTATATAGTAAAGTGGTTTATTATATAAAGCAGTTATAATCCGTATGATAATCATAACATACAACCCTATGCAGTACACGGAACTCGCGGGGCAAGAGCGTGTCGCCAAGACCGCTCTGGCGCTCAAAGAACGTAACTTCGAAGCGGTCGTCGTCGCTACTAAAGAAGAGGCGCTGGAGCACATCAGGCAGAATATTCCGGCAGGTGCCTCAGTCAACAACGGTTCCTCCACGACGCTCTCCGAGATAGGTTTCGTAGACTACCTCAAAGCCGGCGATCATACATGGAACAACCTCCACGAAGCGATCTTGGCCGAAAGCGATCCCGTCAAACAAGCTGAGCTTCGCCATCAGTCCGTATTCGCCGAATACTACCTCGGCAGCGCGCACGCTCTGACCGAAACAGGCGAGCTCGTCATCGCATCAGCTTCCGGCAGCCAGTTGCCGTCGCTTGGCTTCACTTCTCCGAACATCATCCTGGTCGTGGGAACGCAGAAAATCGTGCCGACGCTCGAATCTGCGCTGGCACGGGTACGCGATCATGTGTTCCCGCTGGAAAACGAGCGTATGAAAGCTGCTGGTATGGGAGGCAGCGTGCTGGCAAAAATCTTGATTCTAGAGCAAGAGCCTGCATTCATGAATCGAAAAGTGAAGGTGATTCTCGTCAACGAAAGGCTGGGGTTCTGAAAAGAGAACGCCAGCCAAAACACGAGGATACAACGCGATACGCTCAATGAAAAAATGCACCAGAGAGGGTGCATTTTTCATTACTGCTCCCGCTAGTGAACAGACTCAGAACTTTGGATTGGGGAAGTATTAGGAAGATTCTGCTACAATTTGATCAAACAATGGCTTCATATACTCATCCAACATAAGGCTCTCTTTAGAGAAAAAATCTATAATTTCTTGGTTATCTTTCTTGAGGGCAATAATCTTTCCAAACTCTGGATCTTCACCGTTTTTGTTCAGTATATCAACGAAAGATTCGTATTTTTTAAGAAACTCCTCTTTAGTTTCATTAAGCACTACCCTAAATACCACAGTCATTTTGTCCGTTGGTCCACCCTCTTTGAGATAGGCTTCATCAAAATACATAATACGTGAAGTGTCAGATACATCGATATCCAACTCTTCTTGGAGCTCTTTTGTGATGTTATGTTTGAAATCAAAGTATTCACCTTTCAGGTCATCATTATCTATACCTCCCCCACAAAGCTGGATAATGCCATGTCGAGAAGTCTGATGACCCATCTCTCCAAAGATGTAATAATCATCTGAGGTTTCTACGAGTACTGCTGTATGGATAATATGGACTCCATTTTCATTAAGCGATTCTACATTCTGACAGTAGAGGTAATGAGCATAGTCCGTTTTTTCTACGAGTATATTGATTGCCTCTCCAGAGACTTCTTTTTGGGTTACCGTAAAAACTTCTCCTCTTTTATAGGGTTTACCACTAGCGATAAGTTCGTCCCAGTAAGTATTAACTTTTGATTGTATACCTTCTAGAAGCACTACTTCCTTATTACTAAAGCGAACAGTTATATCTTTTGCAGATGATATTTTGAATGGTTTCATGAACTAAGTATATCAAATATTAAAAAAGAGGCTTAAAAAAGCCTCGAATTTCGTTGCTCGCTTGGCGGGACAGCTTTCGAACTTTTGAGTGGGAGAAGGTTTTCCCTGATCCAGTTGTTTCACTTCGGGAAATACGTGGACTTCTTGTACTTGTTTGAAAAAAGAAAAAAGCCGCTCTGGTGATACCATACGGCTGAAAACGTCTTGGATTGAAACCGGCCGTCAACTCTGCGTGTACTTGTTGATGATGTGGATGTCAGAGCGACCGTTACTGATATCGATCCACTTCACCGCGAGCGAGAC
Organism: uncultured Bdellovibrionales bacterium; assembly: GCA_964488025.1. Classification (GTDB taxonomy): domain Bacteria; phylum Patescibacteriota; class Minisyncoccia; order Moranbacterales; family UBA1568; genus UBA1568. The sequence goes on along the minus strand of CAZATJ010000031.1, from coordinate 1,665 downwards.
CCTGTTGTCTTCGTTGAGGGCATCCCAGTAGGTTTGCGCGATGTCTTCCATTCCGCCGATGAGTGGCATGACGAGCGGATCGCCACTGAAAGGCGGGAGCGGATCGCCATCCCCCGAATACGTCGTGATACAGTAGCCGAAACCGGGACCCGGATGCAACTCGTAGGTGTGCTGGTCGCATCTATCGCCGAATCTCGACTTGCGCAAGATCGACATCATCGTGCGCTGACCGCCCTTGCTGAGCTTGCTCACAGCCGTGATTCGCTGCGTAAAGTTCGGGGCGTCTGGCTCGTATTGCCTTCTGTATAGAACGGGCTCCAGGAAGAATGGCCCCCGCTCGAGACCTTCCATGACCGTGTCTGTCTGATCACCGTTGCTCACGACATAGAACGGGACCGCGTCGAGCATGGCAGTGTAGATGATGAGGGCAGCATCTTCCGGCTTCATTGCCGACGGATCAGCGGCCTTGGTGTAGAGCCGACCGGCTTCTTCATCTTTCTTGAACACCCGGTTTCGACTGTTCGCGCTTCGTCCCATGATCCAATAAACCTGGACCATGTACTCGCCGGTCTCGTTGAGGCCGGCAACAATGCCACGACCAGGATAGGGGTTCAGGCTCAAGGCCAAAAAATTGCGTTGGGCCAACGCGATCGTCACTTCTGCGTTCATGATCTACCTTTCGGTGGGTGGGGTTGAGGAACTGCTGCCCGATAAGGATATCCTTAGTTGACATACAAAGTCAAGAGTTCGAATCCTACCGTAGGTAACAAAAAACAAGGTTTGTTACAGCCTTTTTTTTATTTTCTCCGCATCGTGAAGGACGTTAGAACCGTGGTTCAGAAACAAGGTGTGTTGGTGTATATGCCAGATTTCAGAATATAAATAAAAAAGCCGCCACACCGATACCCGTGAAGGCTTACGATGGGCGGTTGTGCAGGCCAACAGACAGTCGCTGGTCAGACGGCTCCAGCGGACCGATTCGCAAAGAACTGCTTCAGCACGTTCTCGAACTCGAAGGCCATCTTGAGGCCAGCTTCAATTTCCTGTCGTGACACCCAGACCAGCTCCTTGCCTTCGAGAAGGCGCAGATCCGTGAGGTCGAGGTCTACATCGCACACGAAGATGCTCTGCTCGCAATCTCGTGCATCGGTGTAGCGAAGGAACAGCTCGTGGTGCTCCAGAACATAGGGCTGATTCGTTCGCAGGTCGATGAGCTCTTCGGCCATTTCACGAACAGCGGCCTCTTCCGGGGTTTCTCCTTCTTCCACATGCCCACCGAGGAGGTCGAGCATGTTTGGGAAGGGAATCCAGTCCTTGTTGTCCCGACGAAAGACCAGGACTGCATCTTTCTGTGGGTTGTAGAAAACGATACCGCAGCCCCTTGTGGCCATGGCAACTCCTCTGTGAAATCCTCCTTTTCGCTAGGAGTATAGCTGCTGCAAAAGTCATTAACTTGCAACAAAACATTATGCTACATCTTTTTTCTTTTGTCCATCTCTTGGTTCTAACTCTCACTTTGGGTAACAAAAAACAAGGCTTGTTACAGCCTCAAATTTCGTTGCTCGCTTGGCGGGACAGCTTTCGAACTTTTGAGTGGGAGAAGGTTTTCCCTGATCCAGTTGTTTCATTGAGAGAAGTGCAGAAACTTCTAGCTCTTTGCGGATA
>CAZATJ010000030.1:0-5219 GCA_964488025.1 uncultured Bdellovibrionales bacterium | reverse complement strand
ATAGAGCCGCGGACTTCTAAGCCGTTGATGTTGGTTCGATTCCAACCGAGGGCACATAGGGACAAAGGGGATGAGAGGTTTCCTGCCTGTCGGCAGGCATTCCCTTTTGGGGCACTTGGATGAGAAAAGGATTCAGAGGGGTGGCCATCGTTCAATGGCAGGACAATGGTTTGTGGTACCATGAATGAGGGTTCGATTCCCTCTGGCCACCCCTGTGGGTCTTTTTTTATTTAAAATCAGGGTGAATACCTGTTGTTTATGGGGTTTTTGTTCTGGCTGAGCGGTTTTTCCTCTATGCCTACAATGTTTTTTCTGAAGGCCGGAAAGTGCCAGCACTGGAGAAGGGATCGGGGCTTGAAAAAGCGTTGAGCTGAGTCTCTGTGTTCTGTTTATGTCAGAGTAGTGTATACTGGAAGTGGTTCATCAACAATCGACCCTTGAAAGGAGGTCACCATGAAAACGACAGCCGGATTGCCGTTTGATGCGGCGGGGGTTCCAATCATTTTTACGGGCTACGAGATAGCCGAGCTTTTTGACAAGAAGGGACATTTCCGGCTTGGTGAGTTGCGCAAGCGGCAAGCAGAGAAGGCGTTGCAGCTCATCCTCTCGGACTGTCACGATGTTGCAGTCAAGTGGCCCGAGGACGTGCATCATCACGTCACCCTGGTGGACTTTTCTCTCGTTAAGGCGCGTCGGACACGCTGGGGCTACTACCTTATGACCATCGTGTACCGCTATCAGGAATTCGCGTGGAAACACGTTTTTCGCTTCGTCCGCAGTTCCAACGGAGGCCTTGGTGGACACCTGTATTTCAACTCGCGGCGGCGTATCGTCGCCAAGTGAAACCAGAAGGGGCGAGATTGTCCCTGGACCGGGTTCGTCGCACACGTTGCTTCGGACCCGTTCTTAATTATTCTATACTATGCACATCAAAGAACTTGGCCACATCGTGCTCTACGTTACTGACATTGTTAAAATGGCAGATTTTTATGGCGAGACGCTTGGGTTTCATGAAATCAAGCGTGCTCCTGGGATGGCTATTTTTTCTTCGGGTCGCACTCATCACGAGCTTTTACTTATAGAAATTGGCGGTGTGCCACGTGAGCGTCATGCTCCCGAGCCGGGCTTGTATCACATCGGTTTCAAGATTGGCGATGGACCGGAGGAGCTGCGGGCAGCTTATAAGGAGTTGAAAGAGAAAGGAGTGGTCATCGTCGGTTCGGCCGATCATCATGTCACGCACAGTCTGTATGTTCTCGATCCGGATGGCAACGAGCTCGAGCTCTACGCTGATGTTTCGGACGAGTGGAAGACGGATCCGACAGCCGTCCTCCGGCCGACCAGCCATCTCTCGCTTTAAAAAATGCCTTATGAAATACCTGAGTCTTCTCGCGACGTATACCTGGAAACACTGGATAATTACTTACGTCCTGGTGATATTTTTTGCGACCATCCCGATCCTTTCAGTTATGCTCGGTTCGCTTCTGGGGAAGATGTTCGGTTGCGATAATATGAGTGATGCCCTTATTCCTGACTGTTCCAACCAGCGGGGGATTGAAATCCTTTTTGTCATCGGCTGGTTTGGGTTGATTACCTTTCCTTTGGGCGGTTTCATTCTCATTCTTCTCATCATTGCCAATATTCTCTGGTACTTTTCTCGCAAGAGTGGCCAGAGCCAGCCTTCTTGAAAAGAATCAGCCATTTTGAGTGGGGAGCTTGCTCCGGGATAAATACCTGTTATACTGTGAGAAAGAATTTTTTTCTTCCGGTAGTATATGGTTTCGAGGATACGATTGAAACAGTCCCTCCTGCTCCCCTTTTTTGTGGTCGTTTTTTTCATCGCTGCTTCTCCCGTAGAGGCGGCGACTACCATTTCATTTACGACGCTTCCTCCTGGAACGACTACCTGGACCAAGGCGGATGGGCCATATCTTGCCACAAGAGTGTTTGTTCCTTCCGGAGCAACGCTCGTTATTGAGCCGGGCACCATCGTGAAACTGAATGGTGATTACGCATTGTATTCTTCGGGAACGATTATCATCGGAGCTGCGGATAGTGAAAGAACCATGCTGACATCGCTGCATGACGATTCCCTCGGTGGCGATACCGACAGAAATGGGAGCACGATCGCTCCTCACCCGGGGGATTGGTGCGCGATAGGAGTCCTGCCCGGTTCCACACTCTCCGTTACGAATACAAATATCCGGTATGGCGGCTGTCCCAATTATGGCCAGATTTATAATATGGGCGGCGAGGTAACCATTACCGATGTGCGGTTTTCGGATGCGAGTCACACTGATTTCCGACAAGAAGCAGGTACCGCCGTCATTACTCATTCTGAAATAACGGGAGCGCGCTATGGCCTCCACTTTTGGAATGGTACCGTCACGTTACATGGCAATGATATCCACGATAATGCGGAGTACGGCGTGATCAATACTTCATCAGGTACGGTCATTGATGCTTCTGGAAATTGGTGGGGGAGCGATGCTGGGCCGTTTCATCCAGTACTCAATCCGGGAGGTTTGGGAAATAACGCGGTATCTGATTATATTACGGTCGATCCCTGGCTTCGTACCAATCCGTTGGAATCAATCCCGCTTTGTACTGAAAATTGTTTTTCCAACATCCTTTTTCTTCCCGGACTGGAGGCAAGTCGGCTGTATCATACGACTGGGAGCGGCGAAGATCAGTTGTGGGAACCCGGATCCGATAGTGATGTGGGAAGTCTCTTCATGGATGATTTCGGAAAAAGCATCCGGAATGGTATTTATACGCGTGATGTTCTTGATAACGCCTATGTGCCCATCAAGGGCAATGTCTACAAATCATTTTTGGCGGATTTGGCCGCTTGGAAGAATGATGAGCATCTGATTGAGGATTATGTCGCAGCGCCGTATGACTGGCGTCTGACGTTTAAGGATATATTGGATGGCGGGGAGAAAACCGGCGACGATATTTCCTATCTTGCGCCGACCGACACGCCCTATATACTTTCCGAATTGCGCCGTCTTGCCAGGACATCGAAATCCGGCAAGGTGACTGTCATTGCTCATTCCAATGGCGGGCTTCTGGCCAAGGCGCTGACGGACAGGCTCGGAGCCGAGGCATCGCAGCTTATCGACAAACTCGTGTTTGTAGCAGTGCCGCAGTCTGGGACGCCGCAGGCTATCGGTGCACTGCTTCACGGCTATGATCAGGGTTTGCCGGTCGATTGGTTTCCGTTTGCCATGAATCCGAGAACGGCGCGCACTATGGCAAACAACATGCCAAGTGCCTACCATCTTTTGCCATCAGGTGATTATTTTTCTGGCGATGGGAGCAGCGTCAGTACGCCGGTCATAACCTTTGATCCCGGTCCGGCTACGGATTATTATATCGACGCGTTTGGGAAAAAAATCGATACGCTTTCGGAACTCGATGGATTTCTTGGAGAAAACGAAGGCAAAGCCGCTCCTGATTCGAATGCTCTGGCGACGCCGAGCACGATCAATTCAGGGCTTCTTTCCGAGAGCGAAGTCGTGCGCCAAGAATTGGATAACTGGACGGTACCGGCAGGAATCAGTCTGTACCAGATAGGTGGCTTCGGCGAGGAAACGGTCGGAACGATCAGGTACTGGAGCGGGGAAGAGTGTCTCCATGAGGGTGGGGCGATATGTTCTTCACGGGTGCCGAAACTGGAGTACACGCCGGAACTTATGGTGGATGGCGATGGAACCGTCGTGGCGCCGAGCGCCTTGGCGATGAGTTCTGGAATTTCCGGTGTTTATCGGTGGTGGGTGGATTTGGATAAATACAATAACGAAATCCCTGTAAGTCTCACTAGATTTGATAGTAAACATGCGAATGTTCTTGAGATTTCTGAGTTAAGGGATTTTATAGTAGACAATATTTTAACTGGAACATTTACTTCATTACCAAAATATATTTCAGAATCACGGCCAGCTTCCTTACCTAACACTAGACGTCTTCGTTACTTCCTTCATTCCCCACTCGCCCTTTCAGCACGTGATAGCGATGGGCATAGTATCAGCGCGACCGAAGATACCTATCCTGACGCGACCTATCGTCGTTTCGGTGAGGTACAGTATATTTCGGTACCGGCCGAGAGTGCCCCGACCATTGTCATGGATGGATTGGCGACGGGATCGTTTACGCTCGAGATAGAGGAAGTGATTGGTGAGACGGTTGAGGAGAAAATGATTTTTTCCGCCATTCCCACCTCTGCCGAAACGGAAGTGACCATGGAATTTCCTGATGGCACGATTGTCGGTGCCGATCCGCTTATGGTGGATTACGATGGTGACGGAACGACAGATTATGCTCTCCCATCGGCACCGGGAGAAACGGTGACTCTTGATATGGCGCCTCCGACGACCACGGCCAGTTTTTCCGGGAGTGAAGGAATGAACGGCTGGTATACCGGCCCCGTTCTTGTTACCTTGTCCGCTTCGGATGATATCGGGGGGAGTGGTATTGCCGAAACCCGGTATTCGCTTGACGATGGCGTGACTTGGCAGCTCTACACCACGCCTTTTTCTGTTGGGCGAGAGGGCGTCACAACACTCAGGTATTATTCTGCCGACAAACAGGGAAACAAAGAAGATACGAAATCACAAAGTATCAGGATAGATACAGTCGCACCGGAGGCTCAGATAGCCCTTGACCCCGTTACACAGAAACTCTCTGTTATGGGAGTAGACAATCTAGGTGGTTCGGTAGCGGTGGTGATAATTGAAGGACAGCGTGATATTACCTCTACCAATCCTCAGCTCAAAACAATCAAACCCTGGTTCAATCAGTGGTTTAAGAAAAAAAAGAAGGATCTGCCTGACATGCTCGCTATCTTGACCGATGAAGCGGGACATACAACGAGCATCACCTTTGAAAAAACCAAAGATCAGAAAGGTGACCTCTTTGTCAGAGTGCGAGCTCTCGGGTATGATGAGAGTGAAACCAGAATAGATAAAACAAAAGCTGAGTACCGGTGGCAGCTTGATGAAAAGAAGGAATATCGGAAACTCATCTCATATTTGGAATCTGTTTCCAGTCGTTTGGAGACACGATATGTTCAGAAAGATAATGAAACCTGGATTATGGATCGACCGCGAGAGTTCACGGATGATGACAGGGATGATGAGCTGGAACACTCGGCCATCAAAAAGTTGCCGGGCATGGTGATACCGTATTTTATGACAGAGTTGGGTAAGATAAATATT
>CAZATJ010000029.1:0-5654 GCA_964488025.1 uncultured Bdellovibrionales bacterium | reverse complement strand
TTTTCGCTTTTGAGCCGGCTTGAAGCCAAAAATACGCTTTATAAAATCCGTCATATAATTTTCTTTATTCTATTGGTTCTCAATTTTTTTAACCTTGTTTTTGATTTTGCAATCGCGTCAGCCGATGGAAGATTCTCCGGCATAGTCCCACCTAAATCCTTGATTGTTTCCCTGACTTTCTTTCCAACTTCGAAATGGGCGTTGTTTGCCCGATCTTCTCCGGAGATATTTTCTCTCCGCAGTTTCGCATCCGTCTGAGTGGCGCGAAAAAGATTCGCTGCCAATTCTTCGCTCCCCATATGGTCAAGGATTTTCTGCGATTTTTTCAGATTCTTTTTCCGATGAATTTCTTTCGCGCCGAGTCCACCATAAAGACCGATGTACCCGTAGTTTTGAAAAATGGCGTAATTTCTTACACCAGCATGATCAGCCGCTTCCGCAAGCGAAGTGTTGTGCTTTTTTACTTCATCTCTCAGCATAACCCGCTTCTGGTCTTCGGCCAGCATATCGGTTTTCTCCTGCCGCCGAGTCTGTATCACAAAATAGCTCTGTGCAGCGGCAATTTCCGGCTTTCTTGGATCGCCGTTCTGAGCGACAAGATAACAGGCGTATCGTGATAAGAAAACATCCTCCGCCGGCCTTCCTCCGGTACTTTTTGCCGGCGCCGGCAAAAAGTGTTCTTTTGGCTCTACCCCTACGTTTTTGGCAGACTCTTCGGCCCTGGATATGGCATCGGTAAATTTGCTCCAAGTATCATACCCGAGAGCAGGCATAAGCTCACGGGCAGACCAATACTCCATATCATACTGATTTATTTTTCTTATCTCTTCAAAAATATTTTGAGTCATAGTATATTTGTTTACCATGCTTACATATACAATCTCTATCCAATTGAGCTACGAGAGCAAAACAACAGAAAAGCCGCCAATAACCACTGCAATAGACTTGCAGTGCTGGTGGCTAGCGTCTTGTTCTCAATAGCTTTTCCATAGCCAGAGCCTATCACCAACGGCTTATTAAACCAATTTAACCTAACCGCGTTACTCAACTGGATTGTTTTGTATTCATCCTAGCAAGGCGTATTTCTCGTTTCTTTATACGAGTAAGTCGCTTAATCTGATGCCGGTATGACATTTTGTCTATGAAATGCTTCTGTATGAAGCTTTTCATATAGGCTCTTTCCTCATCGGTAAACCACTCATGGGTTACGAAGTCTCGCATGACTTTATAATGAGGCTCGTAATTGGTATTGAAAAAGCGAAAGAGATTCAGTTCCTGTCCTGCCGAAATCATGACCCTCACAGCCATCAGGAGGTCTTTCAGTTCTTCTTCAGACTTGGCGCGAATCAGACATAGTTTACCCGTGTTCAGACGGGTAAACATCGCTTGAAGCGTACGATCGTGTCTGAGAGCTATTCCCCTCGTAATAAACCAGTCAGCAAGAGGAGAAGAAATATATTTTGCTTGACGTCTTTTATAGCCAGCATAGTCTGCCGTAATGTAGAGAGGCACTATCTTTGGGTCATGCTTGAAACACCGCCGTTTCCATTTGGCAGTTTCTCGCTGGCAGAGCTTATCGTTTTTAAACTTAAATGTACATTTCATATTTTTTTTCATAGGACAAATACCATACCCCTATCATACACCCGGGATTCCGGTTCTGGAAACTCTGCTGATTTGGTTATGTAAATATCAAAAAAGTACCTAACTTCTTTTCTTTTTGTCATAGCTTTTCTCCGCATTTCTGACAATTGTACTCATCTAATGGCGTCTCTGGGTTTCCATCGGAATCAGTATTGATAATGCTGCCATCTAGAGTGATTATTCCATACCCACCACACTTCTCACATTTGTACTGGAGAGTATTCGTCGTATTTAGTGGTGTGATGTTAATTGGTCTTATCATATTTTTCAAAAATTAAAAAATGTGGAATTACGTAACTTTCGAAAAGGTACTTGACCCCTTTTCTTTTCTGCTTTCATTTCGGATTCTTTTTGTTCTGACTTTTGGCGTAGTTAAGACTTTGGAAATACCGTTTAAAATCATCTCGATTAGCTAGTCGAGTCTTTTTGTGAGTCGACCTAACGTATTTATAAAATTCCAAATTTTCAACCGGTAAATCATCAAGAAAATCATGCGGCATTTGAGATCCCCCAGCACTTGCTGCAGTAATAATGTGAAGAGATTTTCTAGCTCTTGTCAGACCAACATAAAAAGCATTCCGTGTAATCCAAAACATGTTAACCTCATCAAAACCAATAATTATGACATGGTCAGCGGAAAGTCCCTTCGAACCAGTTATAGACATAATCTCAACGGCTGACATCTGGGAAGTCTTCAGCTCTTCGAGCTCAGCCCTTTCCTCTTCTTCGTACTCAGTGGATCGCAGCACTCCTTCATTGAAAGACTGTTTTTCTAAATCATCTCTCAGTGCCTCAGAATCACTGAGAAATATGTCTTCTTTAATTTTTTTAACTTTCTCAACAACCGAAACACTTGACTCAATAACGGCTTTTATCCTGTTACACTTTTCTAATGTTGATATAATAATGTCATCAGTCATCTGAAAAAAATCTACTCCGGTTTCCAGCCCAGTTTTTATCAATGGAAGAGTCACTTCTAAATTTGTCTCATAGCTCAATACTTTCCTAAACGTATAGTTATTATCAGGATGCTGCGCTAGGGAATAATAGGTGATGGTTTTGTAATAATCATCAGAAAACTTCTTTTCTTCTTGCACAAATTCAGCAACTACACTCTTTAAAGATTCTCGAGCACCCTTAAAAGCATAGAATTTAAGTTTTCCGGACGGAGCAAGAATCAACAAAAAGGGATCTTTTGCTGTTCCACACAACAAAGCGTCTTTTCGCGCCTCTATTTCAGGCTTATTCGCGTCTATAAATTTGGTGATATAATCAACAGCCGCTAGCGGGTCAGAACACCCTATGACCTGAACTTTAGAACAGCTCTTATCGGTTGAAAGTGGGAGATAAATCTTTTCTATTTGATTTGCTTCTCGATTCTGTTGAATGAAGTGACTAGCAGTTTTTGCTATATAAAAACTACTCCTACTACAAAAAGGAAGCATCGCATTTGTTAGTGATTCGTCTCTATAGGCATCCCTTATGATAGATGCTTTTCCTGATTTGAGCTTTTCGTAAAGCACCTGATCATCATCGCCAACAATCAGGACTCCAGATGCTTCCGACGTGAGCTCATTGATTAGTTTTTCCTCCGCTTTATTAAAATCCTGAAACTCATCAATAATGAAGTACTCGTGTTCCTTAAGCGTTGCGTTTTCCGATAACGCAACCCTCGCGTGAATAATTAAATCCGCGAATCCAGCGGCATTGTAATATTTGCAAATGGCATAATAATTTCCACGAAGTGACCCCCATTGTTCTGAAGGCAAAAATCCAGAATCATTTAATTGTTTCTTGAATTTTTCCCAGAAATATTCTTCGTCATCAGCTAGACCGGAAATAAGCAATGCATCTTGCCAAACCATCTCCTGCCAATATCCATCAATAATTTTCAAATGGATCTTAAATGGCAATCGAATAGTGCCATGATTACGCTCTACAATACTTCGAGCGTATCCATGAAGCGTTAGAACATCAACCTTTTCTTTTTGCTCATCTTTCAATTTTTCGTCACCCTGAATGTCATTGTTCAAATCAACAACAAGTTTTTTTACGAAGCTGAGGGCTAACACTCTTGCTAGCGGACTATCCTGAAGCCAGTGATCAATTCTTTGTTTGAAGATAGTGCTTTTTCCTGTGCCAGGCCCGGAAACAATAAGCACGCGTTCTGATGGGATTTGAGCTATAGCTAGAGCATTCTCATTCCTAAACCTCGTCCTTTCATTATCTGGAAAAGCATCTAAAGAGTTACTAATACTCTTCAGTCTCACTGAATCAAAAGGTTTCCCGTTAGTGTTAATTAAGTAATCCATCACTATGTTATATCAAAATATTTTTACCATTCCTCAGTTCCCGTAAAATGAGCTAGTTTTTTTTATTGATCCCTTTTAAATTGATAGACTATGAGTGGTTTCACTTTCTGCTCGCTTGGTTCTCCCAAACTTTTTGAACCTTAAATAAAAATGGCCATTCGCCATACTCAAGAATAGTCAATTCCTCCAAAACAACCTCCCCATTTTCCTCCTTATGAAATGGGATGTGGTAGCTCATCGTTTTATCTGGAGTTGCAGCGAGTATCTCTATTGCCTCTTTTTTGTCTTTTTGCAGACGAGCAGGTACATAATCTTTCTCATTTTTAGGATAGTCCCCTATCCACACCTCACCTATAAATATAATCGCTTTACAGTGTGTAGCCTCTACTGTCTCCGCTATTGTCTCGGCCATACCGTATCGACTAGTAGAATCACTTGGGCTAAAAGTAATGATTCTGGGCGGACTATCTTTTTTATTTTTAGAAAAGTACAAAAAGCAAATTGGAACTAGACAACCATCAGTTACCATGAATCTTTTTGACATTTCCAAGTGAAAATCCATGAAACAGAAAGGTAGTTCTTCGTCTGTTGGCTTTGCAATCTTCTGTAATTCTGATAAGCCACCATACCTTTTGGAGAGTTCTCTTTTAACACCCAGATCGGTCTCATCTCCAAACATACTCTCGCGAGTTAACCTAATCAAGTGACTCGTGATAGGACTCCCATCACTATACCGCACCCTAGATATTCTGCTTTTTTTTAAATCGTTTCTTAAAATTACCTTAAAATCTTCATCTGCGCTAAAAAAACTGTTCTCTTCACAACTTAAAATACTGCAACCCAGCACTTTATGAGCAGAGTCAACGACGTCCACTAAAATAGAAAAACAGTAAATAAGTAAATCAACAAGCTCTGTTTCCGGATGTGAATAAACAATCCACCTTCTCTCTGCTTCCATAACGATATCACTCTCCAGTATCTTCGGATATTTCAAATCTATGGCTTTTCTAAATAATTGAACAACGTGATCAGTCGAAAAAAATGGATCAAACTTTTTAGTAAAAATCTCTTTATTGAAGTGATCTACGATTCGAATAGAAATATAGCTCTCCTTCTCTAAATCACCCTTTTTTACAATATGGTTGCGCGAATCAACAAGCCAGCGCATCTTATCATCTTTTCTCATTACTTCCTGGATTGGTGTATACCATGCATCAAAATCCTTAATCACGCCTTTTTCAGATTGCAACATAAAAGTGATGCTCCGTAAGGCTTGGATAAGATTATTCAGATCAGATGTAAACACCTCAGGATCTTGATAATGTAGCTTTATATCTTTAAAAATAGACAGCGCCTGATTTACGCGTCTATGCGTATTTGGGAACGGGCATGGTTTTTTTTGACCAACATCTTTACTCATAGATCATGTAAACATCTGTTGCAATAATCCTTTTTTGAAGGTTCTGACGTTGGCAAGTTGGTGGTGAGAATAGAAATCTTAACCTCTAGGAGGAAATGGGTCGTTGCCATAAGTCCACTCTGTTCGAAACTTACCACCATCGCCCTGAAGAAGAATTTGAGAAAGCGTACCTTGAGGCAGACTCGCTACATGGCTTTTCGCCAGCAGTATTGCCTCCCTTTGGGTTTCTTTCACCTCTGATTCACAATGATCGCACTTCACCATCCATTTTGCTCCAT
>CAZATJ010000028.1:2186-5783 GCA_964488025.1 uncultured Bdellovibrionales bacterium | reverse complement strand
GAATACCTCCCTGTCAATCGGAAGTTTGCGAACTATCAAAGTTTGGTTTCTGAGTACAGTTCGAGGCGTAAGCGAGGAGCGCAGTAAGCCGTATTCTGATACGGTGTCGAGCACTAAAGCTTACAACAAAGAAATGTACCAAAAACCAAACTTTGATTAGATATCCAAGTTCTTCACGTTTTTGGCGTGAGTCTGGATGAAACGGCGCCGCGGTTCCACTTCGCTCCCCATGAGAATATCAAACAGTTCATCAGCCGCTTCGGCATCCTCAATCGTTACCTGAAGCATCACCCGGTTATCGGGATTCATGGTCGTTTCCCACAGCTGTTCCGGATTCATTTCTCCGAGACCTTTGTAACGCTGGAGCGAAACACCGCTGACACTCTCAACAACCTCGTCGGCCTCGTCCACTTCTTGATCCGACGACTCCTTTGTTTTCTTTCCCTTCTTGGCAGCCGACTTGGCCAGAGCCTGTTCTTTCATTACTTCGATCAAACGCAATTTTTCTTCTTCGGTGTAAGCATAACGGATATCCTTCCCTTTCGCGAGACGGTAGAGCGGTGGTTGAGCGATATAGATATGTCCCCCACGCACCAGTGACTCATAATAGCGGTAGAAAAATGTAAGAAGGAGCGTCCGGATATGCGAACCGTCCACATCGGCATCGGCCATAATAATGACCTTGTGATAGCGGAGCCGAGCGATATCAAAGGTTTCGCCAATACCGACCCCAAGCGCGATGATAATTGGTTTCAGGGTATCGGACTTGACCACTTTATCCAGGCTCGTTTTCTCAACGTTTACTAATTTTCCACGCAGTGGCAGAATGGCCTGAAACATGCGGTTCCGCCCCTGTTTGGCACTGCCACCGGCGGAATCCCCTTCGACGATATAGACTTCGGAACGACTGGCATCACGGCTGGTACAGTCAGCCAGCTTGCCCGGAAGTGTCATCCCTTCAAGAGCGCCCTTCCGAAGCACGGCGTCCTTGGCGGCGCGCGCCGCGATACGCGCCCGCACGGTAAGAAGACATTTCTCAATCATCGCCCGAGCATCGGCTGGGTGCGTTTCGAGAAACTCATTGAGACCCTCGGAAGTCACCGACGATACCGCTCCGCGCACCTCAATGTTGTTCAGTTTATCCTTGGTCTGACCTTCAAACTGGGGATTGGCCAGCTTCACCGAAACGACGGCGGTTAGACCTTCCGCCAGATCCTCAGAGGTCATCGACCCCTCTTTTTCTTTGATCAGATTGTTTTTCTTGGCGTAATCATTGAGTACGCGAGTGAGAGCCATTTTCAGACCCGTAACGTGGGTACCGCCACCAGGATTGAGAATATTATTAGCAAAAGCAAACAAGTGTTCCTTGAAACCGTCGGTAAACTGAAGCGATACTTCGACATTGATATTTTCGACCGTCTTCTCAACATAAAACGGAATCACGTTCTTCACTTCTTTCTTGCGATTCAGAAATTTGACGAACGAGATGATGCCGGAATCGAAGAAAAACCCGTGATGCTTCGCCTTATACGCTTCGTCTCCGCTTACTACCTCACGCCAATCCTCGACCTTGATACGCACGCCCTTGGTAAGGAAAGCCTGATAGCGCAAATACTCCAAGATTTTTGTCCACGAATAACTGATCTCCGGAAAAATTTCCGGATCAGCTTGAAAGGCGACCGTGGTTCCGGTGCGAGTCGATTTCCCAATCGGTTTGACCGTCCCCTCCGGCTTGCCTCGCTTGTAGGAATGAAACCATATCTTTCCCTGGCGCTCGACAGTAACTTTAGTATGAATGGAAAGAGCATTCACGACCGACACGCCGACACCGTGCAATCCACCGGAAATCTTGTATCCGCCGCCCCCGAATTTTCCCCCAGCATGCAGTACCGTCATAACCGTTTCCAGGGACGATTTCTTGGTCTGAGGGTGAATATCTACCGGAATACCGCGGCCGTTATCAATCACCTCAACCCAATTATCAGGAAGCAGGCGCACGCTGATTTCATTGCAGTGACCAGCCATGGCCTCATCAATCGAATTATTGATCACTTCCCAAACCAGATGATGCAACCCTTCGGTCGAAGTTCCTCCAATATACATGCCCGGGCGCTTCCGTACCGGGTCCAGTCCTTCGAGTACCTGGATGGAACTAGCATCGTATGCCGATGGATCTGTCTTTTTTGCCATAATCGATTCGTATTATATCTTTATTCTGATGTGCGATTCATAAGTCCACGGAAAGAAAACTCGATAAGCAACACCACTACCAAAACAAGCAAACCATCCCACCACGTCAACCACTGTTTCATCTGCAGAAACATAAGCGAAACAAAAAAGAGAGACAGGAGAAATGCCTGACGAAAAGCGCCTCCCAAATGATGCGCGGCGCTGGCCGTGCCAAGGGATCGCTCGTATATCCACGTCACGAAAAGTGTCATGGAACCAAGCACCGTTCCGAAAAAACTGACGAAAAAAAGTCCTACTCCAACGGCGCCAGCCTGATAGGGCTCAACCGCGATGATAATCGCGATCCAGGCACTGAAGGAAAGCAGGAGAAAGAGACGAATTCCCCACAAATAAGCGTAAAGTGACATAGGGAGAATAATAGAAACTCTTTCAAAATCCCTTTTCGAGAAAGAGGGATTTCTTTCCTTATTCTAGCCTTTTTTCTCAAAAAGAGCAACCCCTCCTCCTCGGAAAAAAACCCTCTGTTAAGCCTCAAGATATCCAGACAGCAAAAAAACCGGGTACATCCCCGGTTTTTACCGTTTTTAGGCTCGGGACACGTACTTCCCGGTTTCCGTATTAACAATAATGCGATCTCCTGTTTTCACAAAAAGCGGCGTCGTCACCTGGATCCCTGTTTCCAGTGTCACCACCTTATCGCCACCCGAAGCCGTATCGCCTTTCAATCCCGGCGGGGCATCGGTCACGGTAAGGGTTACTTTGACGGGAATTTCGATGTTGATCGGCCGGCTATTCCAATTGAGGATACTCACTTCTGTCCCCTCAATGAGGTACTTGGTCATGCCACCGAGCACTTCTTCAGTCAAGAAGAACTGATCATAGGTTTCCGTATCCATGAACTGATACTGTTCCCCCTCGTGATACAGATAGGAAGCATGTGATTTGGACATCTCAGCCTCTTCTACTTTCTCGGCACCCGTGAAGGTATAGTCAATAATCACTCCCGAGAGGAGATTCTTCAGTTTCGTACGCATGACTGCTCCACCACGACCAATCATCGAATGGAGGTAGTCGAGTACGAGGTACGGTTCACCATTATGGATAATGGTCCGCCCTGTTTTGATATCCGTGAGACCGAGCATACGTCAATAAGCAAAAAACAGTCAGCAATCATCGTGCTGTTTGCTCATTGCTCTCTATTATTGATTGATTAGCGGACGAGGTATGGGACAAGTGCCATAAAACGGGCACGTTTGACGGCAAGCGCGAGGTGGCGCTGTTCCTTGGCCGAAAGCCCGTAACGCTTCGGCGGATACATCTTGCCCTGCGAATTCAAAAACTTGCGCAAAAAATACGCATCCTTATAATCGAGCTTAGCCAACTTTTTACTCATTGCTGCTTCCATAC
>CAZATJ010000028.1:0-2086 GCA_964488025.1 uncultured Bdellovibrionales bacterium | reverse complement strand
TCATCACGCTCATCATCAAGATTGATAGTCGGAATTTCTTCTTCTACGGGAGCGGCGGCACTTTTGGCAGCCGGAGTGGCAGCAGCTGCAGCCGGAGCAGCGGCACTTCTCCCTGCGCCCTGGCTCGATCCTTGAGCTCGGTTGCCAAGCTGCATGGTTTCTCCGACAATTTCGGTTACCTTGCGCTCCGTCCCGTCTTTGGCAGTGTACTCCCGGCTCTGCAGTCGTCCTTCGATATAACATTCTTGTCCCTTGGTCAAATACTGCCCGGCAATCTCCGCCAGACGCCCCCAGAGCACCACTGTATGAAACTCGGTTCGTTCCTGACGAGTCCCGCTTTTGTCAGTCCAGAAATTATTGGTGGCCATACTGATGGTCGCCACTGACTGACCGGAGGTCGTCGTCCGCATATCCGGATCCCGGGTTAGGCGTCCGACCAAAATCACTTTATTGACGTTCATACTCCCATTGTTTAATGGTTATATATTTTATTATTGATACTCTTCGTTCTCTGTTGATTGCTAACTGTTCTTTGTTGACTGTCTCTTAGATATCGAGTTTGGCCTTCAGCTGCTCATCGATCTGTTCCGTACTCACTGCCTTCTTTTCCTCTTCCTTCGGGGCGACTGGAGCCTGAGGCATCGGACGAACCGCTCCGCGCTTTTCATAACGATTGCCACGGTTCTCCGTGCGCGGACGCTCTTCTCTCGGAATAGCGAGCAGTTCCGGTAGATCATCGGCGCTCAGAATGAGAAAACGGAGCACGTCCTTCGACAACTGCAGTGTCCGGTTGATAAGAGCAATAGGGTGCACATCCACTACCACTCCTGCCTCGTCTCGTTCATCCTTGTCCGGCAGCGTGAAGCGGCGAGCAATATACGTCCCCCGCACTTCCTTCTTCACCAGATAGGCAAGCTTACGCTTCTCTTCTGTCTGCGGAGACAGAAATGTCCCACCGTTGTCCGTCACGACCTTCTCCACGTCTTGTCGAATACGCGGCAATTCAGCATCCTTCGATTCCCCCACCAGATAAAACAGTTCGTATTCCACCATATTGTTAGCTTCTTACCTGCCCGAATCGCTACGCTTCGCTTGCGAATCGTTGCGGGCGGGGCTTTTAGCCTCGTTAATTAAAAAAATAAATTCCCAACAGAAGAAAAGTCACATCCTCGGGGAATTCTGCTCTTCCTAATCCCTTATCTCTCAATTCTGTCGACTCTTCGACAAGTTCAGAGTAAAGGCGGGAGGAGCGTCGGACTTTCTTGTTGTTTTCACAGCCTACCAGGAAAAACGCTTTTTGGCAAGAGGCCGTACGGAGGCAAACAAAAAACGCCATTGCTGGCATTTTTTGCTGACAAGGAGTCAGAGCCTCATATCCTAAGGAGCTACTTCTTTCCAATTGAAGTCACAGGCGCGATTTCCAGGACAACCACTGACGACATTTCCACAACCATCATCGGCAATGGTGAAAGTATCACCGATACAGGTGGTTTCCGTCCGAGAATCGGTACTACAGAAATTCGTCGGGGTACAAGTCACTGTTACTGATCTGCTATCGGAAAGTCCCGAGTAGTTAGCTGTAATGGTAGCGCTCCCCAAGGAAACTCCTGAAAGGGTGCCTCCAGAAACCGTCACGACGGCGTTATTGGAACTCGTCCAAACGGCAGAGCCGGTGACATTGGAACCATTCGGTGATCCGCAGCCGGTGAAACTGGTGCCAATCGGTGTGTAATAGACCACCATATATCCGGGACTTACCGTATCAATAGTCGTGGAGGGAGCGGGACAGATGTTTAAGGCGGCTGGAGCCAAAGCGACCGTCACCAACACATTACTCTGACCAGAAGAAACACCCACGGCATTCCAACATTCAAGAGTATAGGTAGTGGTGGTGGTGACCGTCACTGTCTCGCTACTGCCGGTATTCGACTTCCAGCCGGTCCAGCTGCCACTCGCCCAGCAAGAGGTGACATTAGCAACGGTCCAAGCAAGGGTGGAACTGCCACCACCGGCGGGGAGACTATTAGGAGTAGCCGTAAAGGATGAGATAACTGGAGAGCCGGCAGCGGCGCAAACGTGATTCACA
>CAZATJ010000027.1:0-5845 GCA_964488025.1 uncultured Bdellovibrionales bacterium | reverse complement strand
CAACCTACTAATCCTGAATGGCGGTAATCTGGAGCCGTGGAGTAAAAGCATACAGGAAAATTTCTGTATCACACACAAAAAATATTGTGGTGTGAAAATAAAAAAATAAAAATCCTCATGTTTTTCATCTCTCGCGTGAACGTACACGGGAAAAAGAGAGCAGAGGTTTGAAGGGAGGTGAACATTATGGCCGCCAAGAAAAAGACAGCAAAGAAGGTTACCAAGAAGAAGGTAGCAAAGAAGGCTACCAAGAAAGTTGCAAAGAAGGTGACGAAGAAGAAGACTGCCAAGAAGACCAGCAAGCGCAAGTAGTTTTGCCTGCAGCTTTTTGGATAAAACCAATACAAAAAACTCCGTAAATACGGGGTTTTTTGTACCCTTCTTCTTTAGAGCGTAGTCTGGATCAATCTATCCCTACCGTTTAAGTCTTGAAGTATTTGGCAGGAAGAACTCAGAAAAATCACTCCGATTTCTTCTTTGAGTAAATTGGATTGTTCCGGACTTATTTCTAAAAAGAATGTAGTTTCAAGGTAGCTTTGCGAAAACTTTTTTAGGACAAGGAGTAACCGACGGTAATGATCAAGGCCCTGTTCTCCGCTTACCAATGCACTCTCTGGTTCATAATCGTACACGTCAGAGCTGCTGGTTCGATAGATACTCTTTGAAAGATAGGGGAGGTTGGCAGCAATGATTACATTACGATTTTTTTTGTGAGGGAGAGAGTAATGTTCGAAGAGATCGCTTTTCAGAAAAGCTATTCGTTGTTCTACTCCGTGGCGTCTCGCATTTTCTCTCGCGGTAGCGAGCGCCCCCTCGGAGATATCGATGGCAGACAAAAAGAAATTTTCGATGGCCGGAAGTTTTTCTATTTCTTTCGCGATTGAGACGATGATATTGCCGCTTCCCGTTCCCATGTCGATAACATCTGTCATGCGCCGTCCATTTTTTCTGATCTGGGCCAGTACCGATTCGACGAGGAGCTCGGTTTCTGGTCGGGGAACAAGCGTGTCAGGAGTGATTTTGAAATCGCGTCCGTAGAATTCTTTGTGTCCGGTAATATAGGCAATCGGCTCATGTTTGAGACGGCGTTTCAAGAAGGTTTCCAATTCCCGTGTTTTTTGGGGAGAAAGCTCGTATTCCGGATGGGCGAAAAGGAAAGCTTTCTCCTTTTTTGTGATATGCGCCAGGAGAATAAAAAAATCTTCCGGGGCGATGGCCGGAAGGTGGATATGTTGTAGTTCTTGCACCGTTGCCATAGGTCAGTTTTCGGATTTTTCCAGTTTTCGACGGATATCTTCGGCTTCCAGAGCGTTTAAGATCGGGTCGAGGCCACCGGACAGAATGGTAGCGAGGTTGCTCCAGGATTCTTTGATACGGTGGTCAGTGACGCGATCTTGAGGGTAATTATAGGTGCGGATTTTTTCGCTTCGGTCTCCGGTGCCGATTTGGCTTTTTCGGGCATCACCCTGTTCTTTCGCTTGCCGTTCTTCTTCGAGCTGGTAGAGTCGCGATCGGAGCACTTTCATGGCCTTATCTTTGTTTTTGATTTGTGATTTTTCGTCCTGGCAGCTGACAACGAGACCGCTTGGCAGGTGGGTGATGCGGACAGCGCTGTAGGTCGTATTGACCGACTGACCGCCGGGACCGGAGGAACAAAAAGTATCGATACGGAGGTCGCTCGGGTTAATAGTCACTTCCACATCTTCAACCTGAGGTAAAACAGCGACGGTGGCCGTCGAAGTATGGATACGACCAGCTTTTTCAGTCTCCGGAACGCGCTGAACCCGATGGACTCCTGATTCATACTTCATTTTCTGATACACCGGAATCGGGCTGCTGCCATGGTTTATTTCGAAGACCGCTTCCTTGAATCCACCGACTTCCGTCTGGTTGGAGTGAAGCATTTCGATGCGCCAATTTTGTTTTTCGGCATAATGAGCATACATGCGGAAAAGTTCGGCGGCAAAAAGGGAAGATTCATCTCCACCAGCACCGCCACGAATTTCGACGATAACATCCTTGCCGTCACTGGGATCCTTAGGGAGAAGCAGGTGGGTCAGCTCATCTTCGAGGAGGGATTTTTCCTGAGCCAAAGTGATATTCTCTTCCATAGCGAGAGTTTTGATTTCCGGATCAACCGTCTCGTCATGGGTCAGTTCGGCATTGTCGCGCATTGATTTTTCGATAGCGCGAAAACGCCTGGCTCGTTCCATGACGATATCAAGCTCTGTTTTTCGTCGGCCAAGGTCGGCCATTTTTTTCGGATTGCGGATAAGGTCAGGGTGGCTCAGTTCCTCGTGAACCTGATCGTATTCGCGTTCAATATCCGTGAGGAGATCCTGCATAGGAGTGATATGACAAAAAAATAGGATGGGGCACGGTCTGAGGAGCTTCTTTCATTCAGTATACGCCTTTTCAAAAGAAAAATCCCGGTCCGCAAATGGCGGTGGGATTTTGAGACGCTTTCGATTGTGGGCGGACGGGAAGAAGAATGGCAAAAAAGAAAGCGTTCAGAACAGGGCTAAGCGGCAGCTTTCGCATTCTTCTTGGAGGCGGTTTCTTTCATTTCGGATTTCACCTTCGGAGCTTTTTTTCTGGAAATTTGCTTTGCCTGAGACTTCTCGGTCATTTTTTTGAAACGATCAACACGTCCAGTGGTGTCGATGACCTTCTTCTTGCCAGTATAGAGGGGATGACAGAGGGCACAGATTTCGGTGTGCATCGTTTCGACGGTGGAACCGGTTTTGAGAACAGCGCCACAGGCACACGAAATGGTCGCCTCGGCATGGTAAGTTGGGTGGATATCTTGTTTCATAGAAATAGGAGATAAAATGGCTCTTCCAAAAAATTCGGGGAGCGAATAACGTAGTCGGGAGTCTAGCATGGATATCCGGATTTGGCAACCCCGCACCTTTTCCCAAACGCGACAGAGGAAGTTTCATGTTCAAGCCGATAGGCGGCTACGCCTCACACCTTGTTATGGACAAGATTTTCCTCAGAAAAGGTGCGGGGTTGCCAAGATAACTGTCTCCTGCTACACTACGGGCTGTATTTCCCTGCTTTCCGAGTCTTTGGCTTTGGGCGGAAAATCAAACATACTTTACGTTCCGGTCTCTTCCTGGCCCGTTTACGCGGTGCTTATGAGGCTTATCAACGGCGTGAGTAGGTGGCTCCGAGGTGAGCTTAATTTTTTAAGGAAAAAACAGTATGACGGAAGTTATCGAGACGAAAGAGGAGCAAGAGGTGCTCAAAAAAGTGTCGAAAAAAGAAGAGGAGAATTATTTCTCCGCGATTGATTTCAATACGTTTGACGTGAGCCTTGAAGGCTTGCTCAAAGCTGGTGTTCATTTTGGGCATCTGAAGTCTCGTCGTCATCCGAAGATGGATGAATATATCTATACGACACGCAAGAACATCAACATCCTGAATCTTCAGAAAACTGCCGAGAAGTTGGAGGAGGCATCGAAATTTCTCACACAAGTCGTGAAGAGTGGCAAGCCCGTGCTTTTCGTGGGAATGAAAAAACAGACGCACGATACGGTGAGATTTCTGGCACAGCACGTTGGTCAGTACTATATGGTAGATCGTTGGCTTGGCGGCACGCTGACCAATTTCTCGTGTATTCGTAGCCGCGCGCGCCATTTGCAGGATCTCGAAGGGAAGTTTGCTTCGGGAGAATTCAAGAAGTATACCAAGTTCGAACAGGCAAAAAAAATGGAGGAAGTCGAACGTCTCGAAAAGAAAGTAGGCGGGATTAAGGGGATGGAGGATTTCCCGGGCGCTATTGTGATTGCTGATACCAAGGAGGCCGCCCTAGTTCTTCATGAGGCCGGCAAAGTGGGTGTTCCCGTAATCGGTATTGTTGATACCAATACTGACCCTTCGGCGGTGGACTATCCTATTCCTGGAAATGATGACGCGCTTTCATCGCTTCGCCTTTTGTTTGGCTATTTGGGTAAGGTAGTATTGGCTGCCAAGAGCGCCGCCAAAGAAGCCAAGGAAGCCGTGCCGGAAAAAGTGGCTTAGTGGCGCTGTAAACGAGAGCGGCATCTTTGCCTGCTAAACCCTCATCCGCCGGCTGGTGGACTAAAAACTAAACCCTGCAAGAGTATGTCTCAAATGGAACAAATCAGGGCTCTGCGCGAGAAGACCGGAGCCGGTATCGTTGACGTAAAAAAGGCTCTCGATGAATCGGGATTCGATGATGCGAAGGCTATTGAGATTCTTCGGAAGCGTGGCCAGGATAAAGCGATGAAGAAGGGCGACCGCGAGACACACGAAGGATTGGTTGTTTCCTACGTTCATTCTAATAGTCGTATCGGCGTCTTGGTCAAACTCTATTGTGAGACCGATTTCGTCGCTCTGAATGCGGAGTTTCAGGAGCTCGGCCGCGATATTGCCATGCATATCGCCGCTTCCGCTCCGCGCTATGTGAAACCAGAAGAAGTTCTGGCGGAAACGGTTGCCAAAGAACAGGAAATTTGGCGCGCGGAGCTAGTGCAGGAAGGAAAACCAGCTGACCTGATAGAGAAAATCATGCTCGGGAAGGAAGAAAAGTTTCGGAACGAAAACGCTCTTCTAACGCAACCCTTCGTGAAGGATCCTTCTAAAACGGTCGGAGAGCTTCTGACTGAAAAGATTCACAAGATAGGGGAAAATATTCAGATAGGAGGCTTTGTCCGTTATGAAATGTGAGGCCAGTGGTGAGCGTTGATTGAAACGAGAACATATTCTTTAAGGAGAGAGCCATGTGGTATCTTGTTGTTCCACCGATTATCGTCATTCTCAGTCTGTTTTTTTTGCTGTGGTATTTATCGCGCAAGGGAACTGATCCTGTTATCGCTCAAAAGGTGCTTGAAGGCGGAAAAGAAGAACAGCTTCTTTTTCCCGGAATGAGGGGATTTTTTCTGAAGGTGATTGAGAAATCAGCACAGCGTTTCAAGGTAGACTTGCTTCGTGCCCACAATACTTTGAACGAATTCACTCAGTCAGTGAAGAAGATGCGAGCGAAGATTGAGCCAAAAGTTTCTCCGGAAAAAAACGAATCTCCTTTGGTTGAGGCTGCTCCCATTTCCACCGCTCCTTGGTTTGGCCAGAAGAGCTTCTCTTTTGGTGGTATGAGAAAGAAACAACTTGAAAGTGATGAGGTTTCTGCAAAACAGCCCGAAGAGTATCGGCGGGATATTTTGCGGACCCCGATTTTTCGCAAGGAGAAGGGGAGCGTTAAAAAAGACATTTCTCTGGACCAGGAAAAGAACGTTTTTGTTTCACGGCCGACGGTGAGCGAGATCGCTGTTCATCCAGAAATCAAAAAAAATCCTGTGGGACGGACAAATCATCGGGAAGAGAATCTTATCGCCCGCATCGCGAGGGATCCGAAGGATTTTACGGCATATGAGGAACTCGGAGATCACTATCTTGATATCGGGAATATCAAAGATGCCAAGGAGTGTTATCGTCAGGTACTCAAACTCTCACCGGTGCATCGTTTGGTGAAAATCAAGATCCGCCGCCTGGAAAAGCTCTTGACCAGAGGCGGAGAATAATGAGAAGCTAGAGGAGTTCTCATGCCACCCTAGCTCAGTTGGTAGAGCAACGGTTTTGTAAACCGTGGGTCGTCGGTTCGAGCCCGACGGGTGGCTCAGTTTGAAGAAAAAAGAGGAGTCTGCTAGGCTGTTTTAGGAGCGTTTTGTGAATATAAGGGTAGGTGGTAGAGTGGTCAATTACTGCGGACTGTAAATCCGCCGCCTTCGGGCTTCGGGGGTTCGAATCCCTCCCTACCCACTGTTAGGGAACTCATCGGTTTTTTGGAATTGGTTTCCGCCCCGCAGGAGGGGTCTGGGGA
>CAZATJ010000026.1:0-6489 GCA_964488025.1 uncultured Bdellovibrionales bacterium | reverse complement strand
GTTTTAACGCCCCGCCACGTTAGCAGTGTGGTGCCTTCAGCCACTCGGCCACCTCTCCAATGTTATTCAATTTTCTCAAAAACACTCTTTTCTCCGCCCAAGGCGGACCAGCCTTGGGCTGGGGCCACCTCTCCAGCGTTTTTATACTACTTTTCCCAGCCTACCAATTTTTTCCTGGAAAATCAAGATTTCACCCTATTTGGCCGGACAGAAAAAATCTCCTATACTGCAATCAACTCTATGGCTAGAGAAAAAGAAAAAATCCGCTGTGCCTGGGTTCATCCTGACCCTCTTTACACGGAATATCATGATACCGAATGGGGCGTTCGGGTCTACGATGACCGGAGACTTTTTGAATTTCTTCTCCTCGAAAGCGCCCAGGCCGGACTCTCCTGGGAAACCATCCTCAAGAAACGTCACGCCTACAGAAAAGCTTTCGCCCATTTTGATCCGGAAAAAATCGCACGATTCGGCAAACGTGACATCGACCGCCTTATGAAAAATTCCGGTATCGTGCGCCACCGCCTCAAAATCGAAGCTGCCATCTCAAACGCCAGACACTTCCTCGAGGTTCAGAAAGAATTCGGATCGTTTGCCAAATATCTCGCTCAATTCGTTCATAGCTCAAGGATAGATAAAAAAAGACACTCATCCGATGACGTCCCTGTCCTCACTGAACAATCGGAAGCATTAGCAAACGATCTGAAGGCACGCGGTTTTAAATTCTTCGGCCCCATCATCGGCTACGCCTATATGCAGGCCGTCGGCCTGGTCAATGACCACACGACCGATTGTTTCCGCTATCAGGAAATCAAAAAAAACAAATCATAAAAAAAACCGGCATGAGGATGATTCTCCCCCTTGCCGGCCCGTATGCCGAGATGCTTTTAGCGGCGCATCGCTCGCATCAAAAACGAAAGATTCTGGAGCGCTTCATTGCCGCTCATTTCAGCCAGCTTGCACCAGATCTGCAGATCAGTGACCAGCTGATTTGCGGACGCATTGGTTCGCGTCCACAGCCCGCGCAGTTTTTCGCGCATCACCATGAGCCTGGCCAACTCAGGGCTCGTATGCACTGCCATCCTCAGCTGTACTGCCACGCTCTGCGGGATGAACCTTTGGTCACGATAGAGCCACTGCCTCGCCACTTTCATGTTTCGTAAACGAACGCCGGTAACACCCTGTGATCTCAGTTTCCTCGCTTCAACGAGCGCCGTGCGCCTCAGCTCAGCGGCAAACTCGGCCATCAGCTCATAGCGGTGAGCAATCACCGCGTTGAGCGTGTGCTCATCGGCGAGGCCGACGGGACCGAATTCTATCCGAGACGGTGCCACGTGCCTGACCGTGGCCAGACCGACCATCTCCATGGCACGGATATAGACCCAGCCGATATCGAACTCGTAGGGCTTGACCGAGAACTTGGCCGAAGTCGGATAGGTGTGGTGGTTGTTGTGCAGTTCCTCCCCGCCGATCAGGATACCCCAGGGCGACACGTTGGTCGACGCGTCAGGTATCTCGAAATTGCGGTAGCCCCAATAGTGACCAAGACCATTGATGACGCCGGTCGCCCACCAAGGGATCCACACCATCTGCACTGCCCACACGGTCACCCCGATACCGCCGAAGAGGAAAAGGTCGAGAATGAGCATGAGCCCTACGCCCTGCCAGCTGTAACGCGTGTAAAGGTGACGCTCGATCCAGTCATCTGGCGTACCAAAACCGTACTTGGCCACCGTTTCAGGAATGATGGCTTCGGCACGATACAGCTCCACCCCCATCAAAAGCAAGGCCTGAAGGCCGTACGTCTGCGGACTATGAGGATCTTCTGCCGTCTCTACTTTGGCGTGGTGCTTACGGTGTACCGCCACGAACTCTTTGGTCACCATACCCGTGGTGAGCCAGAGCCAAAAACGGAAGAAGTGTGCGATGGATGGATGCAGATCAAGCGCCCGATGTGCTTGGGCCCGGTGCAAAAAAATTGTCACCGCCAAGATGGTGATATGGGTCGTCACCAATGTGTAAAGCAAAATCTGCCACCAGGTCGCATCAAGCAGCCCGGATACCAAGAACGACAAGATAGTGTCAAACATAAGGGTCTCCCAAATTGGAAGGTTGATGGAAAAGGACTTGCCCCTAGTGTAGAGCAAGCCCTAAAGAAACACAAAAAAACAGTCTCGATTGCTCAAGACTGTTTTTTGCGTTGTGCCGAAGATTGCAGAGCAACCTCCGGACAAAACTACCAACGGCTGCCGCTCTGGTTATTGTCGCGGAATCCCCCACCGTTACCGGTGCGAGGAGCGCGCTCTTCCAAAGGACGAGCTTCGTTGACAGTCAGCGTCCGTCCGTCTAACTCCTTACCATTCCACAGCTCGATGGCCTTTTGGGCCTCGTCGTCTGTGGCCATCTCGACGAAAGCGAAACCGCGTGAGCGGCCCGTCATCTTGTCGATGATGATCTTGGCAGAAGTGACATTCCCGGCCTGGGCGAAAGCATCGCGCAGTCCGTCCTCGGTCGTACCGTAGGAAACGCCACCAACATACAATTTGGTTGCCATATCGAATCTATCACTTGATTACCGTGTAAGTGGACCTTTCTCAAATTTCTGGCTCTACTTCACGGAATTCAAGTTTGGCAACCGAATGTCTCGTCTAAGCGTCTTCCAGAGAGAAAACTTACAACACCCCAAATGTAGCATGAAAGAAGCCTTTTGACAAGGCATAACACTTACCTTAATTCCAAAATCCATTTTAGAGATACTTGATACCTTTTTGAATCACCATACCTATCTTAGAGGTCTCGCCTCTTAGTAAAATTATTCCCAAATACTGAGCCAGACACCGAGGTAGTGCACGACGACGTAGAGAAAAAAGAGATAGCCGAGGATGCCGGCGATCAATGTGGTGACAACAAGATTGATGATGCGATTACGCTCACGCTTGGCCTGGTCGAGTGTACACACCCCCTGTCGCCTGAGGTAAAACACGATACTGCCAGCGAGCAAGAGTAGCCCAAACGCTCGAAATGCCCACTTGTAGTCTCCGTACAATACATCGGTCAGCGACGTCGCAAAGGTCACCGTACTCACTCCAAGGAGCACGAGAATAATCGGCGACAAGCAACACATTGAGGCAAACAACACCGGCAACCCCGTCACTTTGAATATTTCCTTCAGTTTCATAAAAAATTAAGAATTTTTAACTCACTCCTATGTCCGCAGTCCTCTCCCCGTCTTGAACAGATACATGGTAAAACCAAGCATCACCCCGCTTAAGACCACGAGAATCAGAAAACTGCCTGCTATGCTCGTGTCAGAAATTCCCAGCAGTCCATAACGGAATCCGTTGACCATGTAGAGGATCGGGTTGAGAGCGGAGACTTGCTGCCAAAACTCCGGCAGCATTTTTACGGAATAGAACACCCCGCCGAGATAAGTGAGCGGCGTCAGAACGAATGTCGGGATAATCGAGATGCCATCGAACTTCTTGGCATAGATGGCATTGACCATCCCCGCTAAGGAAAACAGCAGCGCGGTGAGAAAGATGAACATCACGGTCAACAATATGCTATGCATGGTCAAGTGCGTAAAGAACAGTGCGACTCCAAGTACCAACACTCCCGTCAGAAGGCCACGAAGCACTCCGCCCGTCACATACCCGGCGACGACAAGAAAGGGCGAGATGGGCGCGACCAGCAGTTCCTCAATCTGTTTCTGGAATTTCGAACCAAAAAATGAGCTGGCCACATTGGTAAACGAATTGGTAATGACGGCCATCATCACCAAACCTGGTACGATGAACTGAATGTAAGTATAGCCACCAATGGCTTCAATCTGCGACCCGATGAACGTACCAAAAATCACATAATACAGCGTCGTCGTAATGACCGATGGCAGAAGCGTCTGCGGCCAGATACGGAGAAAGCGTCCCGTTTCTTTACGGACAATCGTCATATAGGCCACCCACATTTGTTCGTACGTCATAACGTTAGACAGATTTTTTGGTGACATCGAGAAACAACTCTTCCAGCCGATTGGATTTATTACGCATACTCCGTACCTCTATACCCAGTCGCCCGAGAGCGACCAGGGCATCCGTCAGGCTTTCACCCTTGGCCACAACCATCTCAATCGTGTCAGCATCAACTTTCCTGACACCGAAATTGGCCATGAGCTTTTCATTCGCTTCCGAAAGCGGCGTCATCAGATCGAATATGAACGTTTCGGCAGACATCTGTCCCAACAAGTCCTTAACCAGTCCTTCCGAAACAATCTCCCCATGGTTGATGATCGCGACCCGCTGACACAGCTGCTCGGCCTCTTCGAGATAGTGAGTGGTAAGAATAATGGTCTTACCAACAGCGTTGAGCTCACGTAAAAAACCCCACATCTCCCGGCGCAGTTCGATATCCACCCCAGCCGTCGGCTCATCAAGGATGAGTAATTTCGGTTCATGGATAAGCGCCCGAGCGATCATGAGGCGCCGCTTCATCCCTCCGGAAAGCCGCATCGATGGTTCATTTCTTTTTTCCCACAACCCCAGAAGTTTGAGGTATTTTTCTGCGCGTGGCAAAGCGACCGAACGTGAAATGCCATAGTACCCCGCCTGATCACAGACGATGTCAATCACTTTTTCGAAGATACTAAAATTAAATTCCTGCGGCACGAGTCCCACACTGGCTTTAGCCAAACTTGTTTCCGTTTCAATGTTATGACCGAAAACTTCTACTGACCCAGATGTTTTGTTACTAAGTCCGGCAACAATCCCGATGAGGGTTGATTTGCCGGCACCATTGGGTCCAAGGAGACCGAAAAAATCCCCTTCCGCCACGTCTAACGTTACGCCCTTGAGCGCCTCTGTGCCGCTCGCATAGGTCTTTTTCAGATTTTTTATTTGGAGCGCGTTCGCCATATTAATACTCACTTATATATCACATTCCTTCCTCTCAAAAATTCTCTTGGGCGAGCCTGGAGCCGAAAGCCTGGTTTTTTCAGTCATCTGAAAAGTTTCGGCGAAGATCAGCGAGAATCCGCTGGGATTCTTGCGGCACAAGAGGATTATTTGAGAAGGAAACCGCCTTAACTTTATTTTTTCTCATCGTGAAACTCCACCGCTCCCATATAGTCTGCCTTGCCGATATTCATCCCATTGTGGCGTAGAATTGAGTAGGCTGTCGTCAAGTGAAAGTAGAAGTTAGCCAGCCCCATGGTATTCAAATATTCCAGACCCGAAAGAAATTTCCCAGGGAGAAAATAAATGGCGATTTCCCGATCCTCACTCCCCTCAAATTGCTCCGGAGTAAACTCATCGAGAAAAGTCACCGTCTTATCGATGCGTGCCTCAAGCTCGGCAAACGTTGCCTCGTTGTCTTCCATTTTTGGCAGTTCCACTCCCGCTAATCGACCGGCCGTACCCTTGGCATTGTCACAAGCAATCTGCACCTGCCTCACGAGCGGAAACTGATCCGGTGCCAGCCGCGCCTGAAGGAGCGCCGCGTCATCAATTTTCTTTTCCGCTACAAAGGCTTCTGCCTTGACCAAAATGGCCTTGAGCGCCAACAGTGAGCGCTTGAATTCCGGCACCGTCACGTTGTACATCGATAGCTTTGCCATAGGTTTATTTGAAAAGATTTAGAAGTCTCCCCAGTATAGAAGAATTCTTGCAAACGAGCAATCAGTAACTCCGAATTTCGCCACCAGGGAAAATAACTAACGGGAATATTTCAGCAGTACCGGTAGGAGACGTCTCGCAATAACAGCATAACCCTGGTCGTTAGGGTGGATAGCGTCACTCATCAGATCCGGATGCCCGAAGACACCTGAAAGGACATCAGAGACATAGACGGAGCCAGTCCGATCGGCCAGTGATTCAAATTCTTCATCCGCTCCACCGGCAATGATACCGCTCCGCACTCCAAGCACCAGAACAATCGCCCCTCGCGACTGAAAAGCTCCGACGATTTTCTCCAAATTCCGAAAAGTTTCCTCGCGAGGAACCTTCTTCAAAAAATCATTTCCCCCGAGCAGCACGATGGCGACTTTTGGCTCCTTGGAAAGCGCTCCATCAAGCTGGAGCAGGCCATCACGTGTCGTTTCTCCGCTCACACCATAATTCAAGATATTCATACCAGCCAACCGTCCCAACTGCTCCGGAAGCGTGTTACCAGCCGTCGCCCCCACCCCCTCCACCAAACTGTCCCCGAACATGAGGACTGGTCCGGTTTTTTCCGAAGGATAATTCTTCACCGCCGTGTCGCGAGAAAAATACCAAAACAGGATTCCGCCGATAACCACCAACACCACGAAAATAATAATATAAACAGGTTTCATATGGTCACTATAAAACAAAAATCCCTCCGCCGAAAGGGACGGGGGAAATTTCTGCGAAGCGTCATCAAGCTAGTATACTAAGCAGCTCATGAATCTCCTTTATCGACTGTAGGTCTTGAGGAATCTCATCTGGCATTTTTGAAACGCTATTCTCTATAAAAAAA
>CAZATJ010000025.1:0-7539 GCA_964488025.1 uncultured Bdellovibrionales bacterium | reverse complement strand
ATACTGGCCGCGCCTATATCTTCTACAATGACGGCTCCATCCCCACCACCGCCGCTACCGCCGATGTGATCATCACCGGTGCATCCGGAAATGCTTTCGGCAGCTTCCTGGCGACTGGCGACTTCAATGCCGATGGCCGGACTGATCTGGCTGTCAGCGCGAGTGGATTTTTCTCCAATATCAACCAAGTTTTCATCTTTTACAATGACGGCTCCATCCCCACCACAGCCGCTACGGCTGATATAACGATTACGGGGGAAGGCAGTTATTTCGGCTATTCCCTGGCGGCTGGTGACTTCAATGCTGATGGCCGGACGGATCTGGCCGTCGGAGTCTATAACTACTCCTCCGTCACCGGCCGCGCCTACATCTTTTACAATGACGGTTCCATCCCCACCACCGCTGCCACCGCTGATGTGACCATCACGGGTGAAACGACTTCCAACTGGTTCGGCATCTCCCTCACCTCAGGCGACTTCAATGCCGATGGCCGGACGGATCTGGCGGTCGGTGCCCAGGGCTACTCCTCCAATACCGGCCGCGCCTATATCTTTTACAATGACGGCTCCATCCCCACCACCGCCGCTACCGCTGATGTGACCATCACGGGTGAAACCACCAGTAATTCCTTCGGCTCTTCCCTCACCCCTGGCGACTTCAATGCCGATGGCCGCACTGACCTCGCCGTCGGTGCCTATCAATACTCCTCCAGTACCGGCCGCGCCTATATCTTTTACAATGACAATACCTATGCCCGTCTGGCCAGCCTGGCGGATATCATCATCACGGGGGCGACTACCGGGTATTTTGGTTATACCTTGACTGCGGCAGATATGAATAGCGACAGCATCATGGACCTCGTGGTCAGCGCCTATGGGTATAGCTCTAATACCGGCCGCGTCTCTGTCTTTATCACCGAAGCCGCCATCGCCCCCACAGCCGCCATAAATCTCCGTGGTCATGGCTCCTTCCGCGGGAACTTTCAATTGAAATAACAGGTATTCACCGCCATCGCCCTTCGGCCACTGGGGCAGTTTTTCCTGAAAGACGGGGATTTTTGGAGGAAGTGGCGCTTTTGGAGTAGAAAAATTTGAAGAAAATGCTTCTGTTGACAGTTTCGCCATTGCCTATCTCTGGATTTCTCTCTATA
Organism: uncultured Bdellovibrionales bacterium; assembly: GCA_964488025.1. Taxonomy (GTDB): domain Bacteria; phylum Patescibacteriota; class Minisyncoccia; order Moranbacterales; family UBA1568; genus UBA1568. Next base: position 6,389 of record CAZATJ010000025.1, on the reverse strand, counting down.
ATGATTGAGTCAGCATCATTTTCTGAAGAGCGGTTTTAATTAAAAAGATTCCTATGCAATCTGAAAAACCTTCGTTTACCCGTTTTGGAGGGGTTCCGCATATTGTTCCCACGGGTGTTCCCGTAGCACGTCCCGTAGGCGGTGAAGGAGCCGCGCGCGTTGCCTCGCCCGGTAACGCTCCCAAGAGAGCGCGTATTTTTGAAGGAGTAATTACGGTGGCTCTTGTCGCTCTTTTTTTCGGCCTCCCTCTTTTTTTCACGGGGCTGACCTTTCAGGGCATCGCTTTCGAGAAGCAGATGTATTTTTATGCGTGGCTTCTGGTGGCGTTGGTAGCCTGGGTGTCGAAAGGCGTGACCACGGGCGAGATGCGGATTCGTCGTACGCCTCTTGATATTCCTATTCTTCTTTTTTGGTTGTTTTACGTGGTAGGAGTATTTTTTTCTGTCGATCGCTGGCACAGTTTTTGGGGATTTTTCGGTGATCCGTCACGCGGAGCGATTTCCGTGACCGCTTTCGTGCTTTCGTATTATCTCATCCTGAGCCACTTTACGCTTCGCCGTTTCCGCATGATTTTCGGAGCATTCCTTCTCTCCAGCTTCTTTTTGGTGGTCTGGAGCTTTCTGGCTCTCATGAATATCCACTTTCTGCCGAGCATTCTTGAAAAATACGCTCCTATCAGCCTGATCGGAACAGTATCGACGCTCGCAACGTATCTCGGTCTTCTGGTGCCTCTCTTTCTCACGGCTATCTTCGCTTTATGGAAGGAAGATGCTCCGAAAACAAAATGGCGCACCGTAGCCACGAGCTTTTTGTTCCTTGGCCTCGCTTTGGCACTGTTTCTCCTCTTGGCACTCTATGCTTTCGTTCCATGGATTGTGGTGCTCTCCGGCCTGTCCTTCTTCATGATCTATATTCTGGCGCAGATTGTTCGTCCAGCGGAGCAGTGGACGTGGGTGCCGATGCTGACGTTCGCTATCGTGCTTGGTTTTCTCATGATTGGCAATAATGGTCTGGTACGGGCGACGCTGCCTGTCGAGGTCGCTCCGAATGTCTCTTTGTCTTGGCAGATAGCCAAAGAAACACTCACGGAGCATTTCGCTCTCGGGGTCGGTCCGGCCAATTATGGCTATGCCTTTTCCCTGTTTCGTCCGCTGGAATATAATCTCAACACTCTGTACACGCTCCGCTTTTACCAGGGGACGGGCTTGTTCTTTGAGGCGCTTTCGACCATCGGGGTGGTCGGTACCATCTTGTTTCTGGTGCTTGGCTTTTCATTCCTCTCCATCGGCCTCTATTTGCTCACGTATGAGAAGCAGCGCAACAAAATCTATTCGCTGGGATTTTGGTCGGCTATCGTCATGTTCTTTGTGGCCGCCTCTATCTCCTCGGTCAATGGACCGCTCCTGATTCTCTTTGTGCTTCTTTCGGCGCTCGGTTTCGGAATTCTCCTTTTGGAGAGCGGATCGGAAGAGAAATATCTCAATCTTTCTTTCAAGGCGGCACCGAAGTTTGCCTTGGCTCTGGCCTTCATCTTTATGGTAGTGTCTGCCGGCGTGGCCTTCATCTTCGTTTTTATGGGCAAGGTATTCATAGCTGACTTGTCTGCCGGAAGTGCCGTCCGTATGGCGGCCGCCGCGCCAAACCGTGATGCCGCGGCGATGTTGGTACAAGCAGTGCAGCGTTATCCAGAGGAGGGGCGTTATTTCACTCGTCTTGGACAGGAATATATCGCGCTGGCCAATGTTGAAGCAGCAAAGGGTGAGGAGGAGCGTGATGTCAATATGGTGGCGACCTATGTCCGTCAGGCCGTAGTGGCCGGCGAACAAGGTCGTCGTCTCATGCCGAACGATGTGATGGCCGCGGAATCACTGGCTCTTATCTATGAAAATGGAGCCGTGTACGCGAGCGACGCTTTGCCGAAGGCTGAGGAAATCTATACTCGGGCCAGCGAACTGGAACCTCATAACCCGCTCTTTTATCTCAAGCTTGGACAAGTGAAGCGGGCGACCGGTGATGGGAAGCCTGAGGGTGCCGAGCGTACAGCACTCTACGGCGCAGCACGTGATCTGTATCAGAAGGCTATCGATGAGAAGAACAATCTCGCCGTTGCTCACTACAACCTGGCTATCGTTTTGGCACGTCTCAAGGAAACCGATCGTGCCATTGACAGCGCCACTCAGGCGGTCAGTGCCGATCAGAAAAATCTGAACTATCGTTATAACTTAGGCGTACTCTATCAGCTCCGCGGTAAGGATGGTGACGAGGAAAGAGCAGAGGATATTTTCAAGGATATCTTGAAGACTAACGAGAAGTTAATCGATGTCCGCTTGAGCCTCGGCCTTCTTTATGAGAAACAGGAAAAGAAACAGATGGCTGTCGATGAATACCAAAGAATTATGGATCTGCTGCCGGCTGATGCCGAGGGGAACGTGAAGCAGACCCGTGAACAGGTGGAACAATTGATTAGCAATGTCAAAAGTGGCGTTGGAAACCTGAAGAGCTCCGCTGCCGTAGAGGCGGCCGCCACGCAGGTGGCTCCTCCTACAGGGCCAGAAGTTCCTGTCGCGCCGGCCGAACCGAACGCCTCGCCGCTGACCGGACCCACTCCATAGTCTTGAAATCAAGCCAAAAAAGACCCTGTCAAACAGGGTTTTTTTCTTTCTTTACAAAATGACCAATATCTGTTATACAAACTATGCAGCATATTGCCTGCGTGTTAGCCCAACCCTCACTAGGAGAGTATCCAATGAACACCATTGTTCCTTCCAAAGCAAGCCCCCTCGGCGCGAATCCTCATGCAATGTTTACGCGCCCCGGTATCGGCGATTCGGCCAGTGCCAAATTCAAGGCGCGGGCGGTAAATGCAGCGTACTTGAGCAGTTGCCAGGGTACATGTAACTGTGATTCGATTTTGGGTGATGGCAACGTCATCCTCGATCAGCAGCAGATCGATGCCATCATTCCGCTGGTTCGTGCCCTGGATGTCGACAGCGTGAAGTACAAGTTGATGAACCCAGACTCCGGAGAAGGCATGACCCGGGCTCAAGCCGATGAGGCCGAGAAGTGGTACAAGCGTTTCCTGATTCTGGTGATTTCCAATCAGGGCCGGAACATTGTGCCGCACAAGGTGATTGATCGGTTCTGGCATACCCATATCCTGGATACGCGCAAGTATGCCCAGGATTGCCAGGCGACGTTCGGTTTCATGCTTCACCATTTTCCGTTCTTCGGTATGCGTGACGATGCCGATTTCGCACATCTCGAAGCGGCCGGCAATGAAACGCGTGACATGTATGCCGTGGTGTTCGATGAACCCCTCGACAACCTCACGGCGTTTTTTTCGGCAAGTGCGAATTCGCACTAGGCTTCATTTGAAGCTTCAACCACGGTCGGTAGTTTCACTGCCGACCATTTTTTTACCTCAACTACCATATATTAAATTAATTATTCCGCAGAGAATTATAAAATAGAGTCGATACCATTTAATATGAGTATGAAGCCATCATTTTTTGATAAAACTCTTTCTGTAAAGGAGATCCTTTTGGACGCAACAACTTTGGCGGCTATTCCACAGAAAAATCATGACCGAGCTCGCCAGAATTCCAAGGATATAATCGCCTTTGATTTTGAATATGTTGTCAGGGGGAAAAAATACAATGGGTTTTATGCACGACTCAAAAGTCTGCCGGAAGAAAAGAATCCTGTTGTTATCCTCAATCGTGGTGGGACAGGTCTTTTTGGTTGTATCGATGCGAAACACATCTTCTCTGGCTTTGCTACTTCGGTCATCAAAGCGGGGTATATAGTTATCGGCTCTCAGTGTATGGGTTTTGCGGAGGACGGAGTAAAAGATGAGATGGGAGGGGAGGATTTTTACTCTACCTTGGCATTGAAGGAATTTATTGATGCCGATGAAGCTTCAGATGAAAATCGAATTGGTGTCTACTGTGCCAGCCGCGGTGCCGTAGCCACGTTCCGATTATTGGCTGAAACCGACTGGGTGAAGGCGGTAGTAGCAATCTCTCCCGCTACTAATTTTCTCGATGATAGCTTTCGGCCGGAAATGACAGAGCATTATGAAAAAACATTTGGCGGATCGAAAGAAGAAAGAGAGAAACGATCAGTGATGTGTTGGCCGGAGAAGTTGCCGAAAGACGTTCCTATCCTTCTCATGCACGGGACATCAGACTGGAGAATCGACCCGCGTTCTGCGCTTCGTTTTTCCGAGAAACTTCTTGATTTGGCTGTTCCTCACCGCTTGGTCATGTTCGAAGGTGCGAACCACATGCTCTCCGAGCACTGGCAGGAATCTCGGGTATTTGGAGTTTCTTGGCTGGAGCGATTTGTGAGAAATCGAGAAGCTGTGCCAGATATGGAAAAGCACGGTGATTAAAAAGGTTTTTCTCAAAGGACGGAGAAATGCCCGACGATGACCACAGCCCTCTAGAGGCTACAGTCGGATCTAATACGCTATGCGGAATCAATAACAAGATACCGGAACCTTACCAGTGGCTTTACTCTGATTCTGGGTTGGTACATCAATTTGAATCAGCTCAAGAGCTCATCGAGAGAATGGACGAGTTCTATCTTGATCCAGGCGTCCCGAAGAAACTGGAAACGCGCAGAAAGTGGGTCAAAACAAACAACGTATACTTGCAGGAGAGTCTTCCCGAGATTCTCGGGATCTGACGCGCTACAGGATTAGTTCTGTAGCGCTTTTTTATATCTCTAAAACATCAAGATCATCTGGAGCGATAATATCACCAGAAAAATACTGCCCTCCTTCATGACTGTAGAGCTCTTTTCTTTTGCCTAATGTAGCTTTTTCTTCCGAGTGCAGAAGGATAAGCTTTTTAGCCCCTAGCAATTGAGCATTCTCGGCAGCCTCTTTTACAGTTGAGTGGGACATACCTTCTGGATGGAACCTGTCTCGGTGTTCTTCGAGACAATATGCGTCATGGATCAAAACGGTTGCATTGGCACAATATTGTTTCAGATGATCACGATAAGATTCATCACCTAACATAACCAGTGATTTCCCGTTGTTGAAGTCATAACGGAAACCAAATTGTGAGTCCTTTTGGCTAGAGATATTAAAACAGGTCATTGTACCAAATTCAAAGCTGATTTTTTCGCCATCTTTTAACCCATGTAGAATAATTCTACTGCCTATCAAGTCGGTCACCTTCTTTTTTAAGAGTACAAAAAGCGACTCGATAATCTGTTTTGTTCTTGAGGTACAGTAAATAGTCAAAGAAAGCGAAGGATCTTTATTAATTTTTGATCCCAGAAATCGGAGAATCCACAGAACACCAAGACTGTGATCCATGTGATGATGAGTGAGAAAAACCCGATCAATCTTTTCTAGAGGGATGTTGGCTTTATGTAATTGGGAAAGTATACCATTACCCCCACCCGTATCTACCAGCATCCCAGTTTTTTCATTGTCTTCAAGAAAAAATGATGCGTTGTAATATTGGATGGTATCAGCTGAACCTATTCCAAGAATAGTAATTTTTGGCATATCCAAGTGTATTTAGCGAAGGGGTTTGTTAATATTCATAGGGATTTTTCGAACATTTATTATTTATAAACAGCCGAAGCATTCACGAAGAAAGTATACGGAGAAACGAACAGACTGTCTAGGGTTGGGGTATAGATAGGTAGCTTACCTCTTGACTTATAGAGTATTTTATCTTTTTACTGCCCGTATAAATCACGGTGCGTAAGCCCGAGAGTGGATTCATCGAATTGAGAGCGTGGGATGAAAATGGTATTTTATTTCATAAATAAGCCACTATTTTAGTAGAAATATAAGAAACCAGTGGAAATGAGTAAGAGGAAATCGAAAGACTTGACCCCGCACCATTTCTTGGAAAAAACCTTTACTAAAAGTATATCGAGAGGCGTAGCCGCCTATCGGCTCACGCTGGAAATAATAGGTATTTATAACTGGAAATGGTGCGGGGTTGACAACTTTTTATATATTGCGTAAGATAGATATCACGAACAAAGAAGTGCCCAAAAGTGCTTTTTTTGTTTCTCTCAAACAGTTTTTTGGGATTTTCTGATGATTTTTCCGGGGTACGTGGTTTTTGCAGAAATAGACTTTTCTCTCGACCACTTTTTTGGTTGGAGGGTGACGGAAATTTCCGCAAAAGCGCCTTAACAATTCATGTCTTTTTCGAGATGGTGACCCATTGCCTGGTAGCGGAAAGCAATGACGTTGTCTCGGAATAGTCTATAGAATGTATGTAAGGTTCATCCTGTGAAATGTCGCGTAAGCGACGAACGATTTTCTTAAATCGTATTTCACTAGGGTTAGCAATCGAACAAAACAGTGCGTTGAATGAGCAAACATTCTTCACTGTTAACCGATTGTCCGTGAG
>CAZATJ010000024.1:0-7943 GCA_964488025.1 uncultured Bdellovibrionales bacterium | reverse complement strand
GCGTAGAAAAGGTGCGGGGTCAAAAATCTAACGGGGTATTTTGTTATAATTCCGGATGAATTCGCTCGGTACCCGCCACCATTCCGGCTGTGTCCGAGTTTCTCCTTCCTTCCAATAGCCGGGCAATACCTCATCATGCCATGGTCCGGTATAGATAGCGAAATGCAAATGAGCTTCCCAAAAACCATTCTCCGGCGTGAACGCTTCGCCGATAAATCCGAGTGGCTCACCACAGGCCACCTTCTCCCCGATACGTTTAAAACTCGTCCCGAGATGAGCATACAGAGAATAAAATACTTCTTTGGAACGAGGCCGTTTGTGGCGAATAATCACGATGTGTCCCCAATTGCCCTTTTCTTCCATCCCAGGATGAAGAGCCGCATACACGACCATACCGCGGCCGATAGCCCGGACATCGGTTCCTGCTGGGGCAATACAGTCTTCACCAAGATGCACCCCCCAAAACGTTCCATCATGTTCGCCACGCTTACCAAAAGGCGCTCCATTCACCTGATAAGAATCGAGAGGAAAAACGACCGATGGTGTATTAAGATAAGCCATAAGGTGAAAATTTATCGTTTCTTTTCATAATCAAGTTTCCGCACGATATCACGCATGAGAAGAGCGCTGACCAAAAACGATACCGATAGAAAAAATGAGAATCAGAAGAAATCGTATCCATAGTACTCATAATAGCACTTCCTTCCTATTTACAGATATACCCCGCTCGCTTCAAATCATTTTCCGTCACTTCCTTATCGCCTTGCATATACAAAACAAATTCCCAAAGAAACAAGAAAATAAGCGAAAAAAACACTACTTAGCCCAGGTTGTGAATGATATCGGCATACGATACCGAACCACCGCTTGAAAGCTGAATCAAAGGTAACTCCTTATACAGAAAATGACCCGTCCACTGACCAAAGGAGTACTATCCCGATCCTCGTCACTAGTTGTTCAGTTTCAAGACATCAATCACCTTCCCATTGATAACAAAGTCATCTTCTTCCGTGAGAAAAATCGGCTTATGCTTCTGGTCGGTCGATTCCGGCAAGAGGACAATATTTTTCCCGTCAACCGTCCGATAGGTTTTGACGGTGGCCATGCCGTTGATGACCACCAGTACTCGGTCGCCATTACTGTAGTGTTTCCAGGTAGAATCTACCAGGATAAAATCCCCGTTCTGGATAGTCTTACCGTTGACTCGAGCCTTGTTCATGGAAGTTCCCGACACCTGAATAGCAAACACGTTGCGACTGTCTCGCACGATGCGCTTGGAAACCTTCAGGTACCCTTCGATATACTGATCGGCAAACATGGTCGCCGCTCCGGCGCTCGCCATCCCAAAAACCGGAACATCAAGAAAACTATCCTTGGTCACTCCTTTCAATTTGATACCACGATCCTCAGAAGTACGCTCGATATATCCCTTTTCCTCAAGCTCGTTCAGATAGAGGAAGAAACTCCGTAGACTTTTCAACTTGAGACCGAGCTTGCCTGATACTTCCTGAATCTCGCGCACGGTCGGCATGGTACCATTCTCCGAAAAAAACTGCTTGATCGCCTGAAGGACGATTTGCTGCTTGGGGGTAAGGATTTTCATATTTTTATTGTTTACATGAGTTACACTCTAAAATATACACCATGAAAAAAAGATGTCAACCCCGCACCTTTTCCAAAGGAAGTTTTTGTATAAAGAGAGGGTGTCAGGCGTAGCCGCCTATCGGCTCACGCGAGAAATAATCGACGCTTCTCTGTTGAAAAAGTGCGGGGTCAACCCCAAAAGAAAACCACCTCATTTGAGGTGGCCATCTTTCTCCATAATGTCCGTTAATTCTTGATTTCGTACGTCAGCGTCACCTGTACCGTATTCAACTGGGTTCCCGGCTCTACGACCGGTGCAGCAGCATCGGCCTTGTTGTAGGCCATCATCTCCGGGCCGCCGCCCATGCCGTAGGGTATTCCGGGGTTAGAGCTTTCATACATCGTCACCAATTTCCCGAGACGAAAGCCGGCCGCCTTGGCCGTAGCCTTGGCTTTCCTCTTGGCCTCGGCTATCGCTTCTTCACGGGCGGTATCCTTGATTGCGGCATCATCATCCACCACAAAACGTACCTCGGAAACATTGTTAGCGCCATTTTCCACTACTCCCGAGAGAAGGTCACCCAGCTTGGCACTGTCACGCACTTTCACCTCCAGAGTCTGTGTCAGGCTGTACCCCGTAATCGTCGGTGGCGGACAACTTCCGACCGTACAGGGGTTATAACTGTAGCGCGGGGAAAGATTGTACTGCAGAGTCTTCATATCCGTTTTGGCCACCCCCTGATCCTTCAGAAAGGTATTTACCCGATTCATCTTTTCCGTATTGGCCGCCTGCACCTCGGCAACATTTTTGCCACCCTCCGTCATGACTGTCACGGAAAAAGTAGCCAGGTCAGGCGTCGCGTCCACTTTGCCTGTACCCTCAACCGAAAAAGTCCTGGTCGGATAGGTATTTCTTACGGAAAGCTTGTACTGAAAAGCAGCCATAACGGCGGCCAAAGCCAGCAAAACGAAAGCGGATGTCCTGGCTATTTTAAAAGTATTTTCCTGCATATGCTGACACCTTAAAAAATTATTCCTCCACTAGTATAGCTGCAGTATAACTGATTGGGAACCAAAAAACAAAAGCTCCCCCGCCCAGGCAGGAGAGCTCCAACACCTCCTTTCCGCTACATGGACGGTGTCGTTCCACATTCTTTGCAGGTTCCTCGGTGCATCGCTACTTCGTAAATTGCCGCCAATCCGACAAGGACATAAACGATGCGAGATATCATCGAAGTCTCGCCACCAAGGAAGCGGCTGATATCCCAACCAAAAACGCCCACCAAAAGCCAGTTCAGACCACCCACTATCAAGAGAATAAAAGCAAGCTTGTGCATACTCATATATTTTTTGTTATAGAGTGATTACTCCTAAGAAACCCGGGATCGACCCATGTGCCCTCTCGGAGCACACCCCCTCGTTGCCTCCAGTATACACCCGCTCTGGAACGGTTTTCAAAAGTTGTCAAGAACGAAAAAGCCGGCGCACCAAGGGGTTGCCGGCTCTCCTTGAAAAAATCCTACAGCGCGGCCGCCTGAAGCTTCGGAAGGACTTCATTAAAAGCTTTGGTTGTCAGAGAAGACTGCGCTACCTTGTCGATAGGGCCGAGATCGGAAAGTTTCTTTCCTTTGAGAAGCACATTCACCTCCTCATTGAAAGCCTTCTTCTTTTCCGGTATCTGGCCAGTCTCGGCATCAAGCGTCTGGATACTCTCTATGATTCCCTCCTTGTTCATTGTTACTACGAAACGCAGAGTATCGGATTTTTCCTCCGAAACACTATATGTCACTTCCGCGCTCACTTCTTTCGAGGTTGCTACGGTCGGTACCGTTACTGCTGCCGGCTTCATCGATTGAAACACCCCTTGGGCGTAGCGATAGTAGACAAAAATACTCACAACCAGAACAAGCGCGATAAGAAACAATGCGGAATTTTTTATTTTCATATTTTTTTTATAATATTTTCCCTTCCGTCCTTATCAAAAAAATCTTCGGGGCTCTCCTGGTCTTACAAAAACAAGGTCGACGCGACGCTGACGATAATGATAAGAGAGACAAGAAAGGCGAACACCGGCCCGTACTGTTTCAAAACCACCATATGATTTTTATTTTTTAATTATCTCGCTTTTTATTATACCATAAAAATTTCAGCCGACAAGGATGCCAAGAAAAAACCATACCACGCTAGTCCATCGGGAGTCCTACGACCTGCCAAATATTCGTGCCGCCAGAGACATTGAACGCGTTGATACCCTGCGCGCGAAGATATTCGACCGCCTGAGCGCTCCGTGCGCCAGATCGGCAAATGACATACACTTCCTCAAAGTGCTTGAGTTCTCCTTCATGACCAGTCAGCGTATCAAGCGGGATATTGCGGGTGCCCCGGGCATGCCCGTCACTGTATTCTTCTTTCGTCCGCACATCGATAAACCCGACACTGGACCTCGAAAGTTTCGTCGCCATGTCCTGAGGTGATAATGACGGGACATCTTTCTTAAAAAAGCTCAACATGGATTTTTACCTTATTCTTCTCTCTACACCCGATCGACGGCTTTTTTCAGCTTCGCTTCGATTTCATCGGCCAGCTCGCGCAACCCCGGTTTGCCGACGGCCTCCATAAGCGCCGCGGGCATGATGGCGGAAACCGTCACCGTACCGGCATCTTCGTAGACGATAACGTTACACGGCAGAAGCAAACCCAGTTCCTTATCAATCTGAAGCACAGTATGTGCCGATTTCGGTTGGCACGCCCCAAGAATCAGGTACGGCGAAAATTCGACGTCGAGCTTCTTTTTGAACGTCGCCTGCGCGTCGATCTCGGTAATAATCCCGAAACCTTCCTCGGCCAACGCCGCTCGGATTTTCTCTACCACTTCCGTAAAGGGAAGATTCACTTGTTTCTGATAACCGTAGTTCATAGTTCATTATTTACTCAATATCCTTTTTCATCCGATCGAAATCTTCCTTGTTTATCTCACCCTTGGCATAGCGTTCCTTCAAGATATCCAGAGCACCGCCTGACTGCGCATCCGATCCATGGGCATGGCCATGACCATGAGAACCCATCTTACAACAGCTCTGCCCGGAAGCGCTCCGTACGACGGCAATGATAGCCCAAATGACCAGCCCCCAGAAGAGAATCATAAAGATGCCGCCGAAACCAAAACCATACCCACCCGTCGCTCCAAAATATTGTCCCATCATATCTTTATTTTTTATCCCGATAAATTATCCCTCAACACAGTATATCACGTTATTCAAAAGGTTTGATGAAACAAAAAACACCCCAAGCGGGGTGTCCGATACTTGTTCTACACTCATACGTCTTTACAGTATACCAGAATTTTTTCCGTCAAACACAAAAAACCCATCCGCCAGCTGGCGGAGCGGATTCCGTAATCAATCCATCCTTATGATGGATCTTTTTCTGTGTACACGGTCGTCCGACTTCGTCCAGAAAAGTTGAGATACGCGACCAGTTGCGTCACCAGATACCCGATGAAAACATAGACAAAGAGAGCAAACAGGGTCGTGAAATCGAAAACGTAGCCCTCGATTTTTGGACTGGTAAAGATATTGTTGAAGGGGGCAAGGAGTGGTGCCGCCATATCATACACCCAGTTGACGAACGGAGCCTGGGGATTAGCACCAAAGAGTCGCAGCAAAAACCGGATGCCCAAAAAGAACTCTATCGCCCCGATAACGACGTTTACCAGCACTTGAATGGGTGTAAACATATGAGGTGAGTTAATAACGATTTAGTCAAAAACACCGGCCCTGATAAGGGCTTTCGAAGCATGGGTAGAAAAAACGTCCAGAAATTCCAGGTCCTGGGTACTCATGTTATGTTTTTTGTCGAATCCTAAGAAAATAAAGCCGCCCAGCGACGTTTCTTTCGAGAGAGGGAGCGTAATGAAATATTCCAACTTGTTATCGATCGCCAAAATCTCTGCCTCGTACCGCCTTATATCACCGCCAATAAGCTTCTTCTCTTTCAGTAGATGTTTCAGCAATCCAACTTTACGAGAGGTAATCACTTTGATTTTTTCTCGTTGCGCATCTTCGCATCCTTGAGAAGAGAGTAAACCAAACTTCCCTCTTCCTTTTGAGCCATAAAGATATCCTGTGGGAGCACCGGAAATACTCATAGCCATACTCAAGATATGGTCCATGACTCCTTTTTTGTGTTTTTTTGACGTCGGAAAACTCTCCAACTCCAGAAGGAGAGTGATTTTCCTGTTAATCATCCCCAACTGTTTGTATGAATCGATCAGCTGAGTTTCTATTTTCTTCCGGGATTCAGCTCGATTCCTAAACTGATCATTGGCTGTTCTATTGACGCCAGTAATATCACGCACAAAAACAAACACCAACCCCTCTAAATGGTTGGTATAATTGGCGCTCAGTTCGATATTAATAAGACTGCCGTTCTTTTTACTCTGCTGTGTAATAAAACGATCCTTGCCGGTCTTTTTAATTTTCTTTAACTCTTTGATGACATCCTTGGGCTGTTTTTTCACCATGACGTCCGCTACATTCATCTGGAGCAGCTCTGATCGACTATACCCAATAAGACGACAGTACGTATCATTGACATCCAAAAACTGACCCTTCATATCAACCATCCAGAATCCATCCATCGAATCACGAACAATCGACTGATATATTTCAGCAGTTTTCTCGATCAAGTCGCGCTTGCGATTTTTGACAATTTTTTTCATGTACCCCGGTTAGGACTTATCCCGTCCTCTCCTCATTTGATTATACCATACTTTTGCAAAAATACAAAAAACGTGGCCTTAGGCATATTCCGTGTCCCACCCTAGGCGGGCAGGCTTACACCACTACCAGAGGAAATTCCCCTCCATAGGCGGGTAAACTTTATCCTGGGATAGCGTGCGTGGTCAGTCTATCTTGAAAAGAAATCCATTTCTACTCCAAAACCAAAGAGGTGCATGGAGGTCAATTGGATTGATACCAGACCCCTTTAAACCCTCTCGCCAACGCTCTGATATCTGCTCTCTCGTAAGATTCACAGACTCCCGTTCGGTAATAACCCCAAGAATAACTGAGCACTTGATAATATGCGTATCAGGGGCAATATCTATAAACGCTGTATGTTTCATTTTGACTCCTCCATAGGTAGCCATGATAAACGACCAGTAATTGAATATCTTGGGTCCAGATAAATATGGAAACCCTTTTTTATGTTGTTTTTGGACAATCTCCCTCAGTTTCAAAAAGTCATTATCACAGGTATCAAAAAGCTTCGTCAATGACCCCCAATTTGCATCCACTGTTTGCGCAATCTTTTGCCAGGTAGCAATATGTTTATTCGGCTGGAGCGCAATCTTATATTTCATTAGGTGCCCCCTCAATTGATCGGGGTCTGCCTGAGCTGACCAGTGAACATTGAAGATTGACTTGGTTCCTTCGTCTTGGTACGTCTTCAATGCAGACTCCCAAAGTGTATAGCTATTTCTCTGATAGTTAAGACTCATAGGAAACGTAAAATAGCAGAATTTTGATTCCTGTTCTGTTTTGCTAAATCCCGGATGAGAGTCTTCGGGCATAACCGTCTGGCCAAGCGAGCCATCCCTATATACCTCAAGCAGTTTTCTACATTTTTCTGATAAATTTTTCATAGCTGTATTATATCAGGTTCATACCATTGCATATATCAAAAATAAGCTTACAAATACAAAAAACCCGCCTTTCGGCGGATTCCGTGTCTTACACCACTACCAGAGGAAATTCCTTTATCCTGGGATAGCGTGCGTAGAGTCTGATTAATACGCGGGAGAATCCCTTCGCAGTGGATTGTTCAGTAAAGAACGCTCTCCGTTGTACTTTGCATTTAAGCAACAATAAGGGTTACCCCTTGTTGTTGTCGCTCGCTCAGAAATGAAAGTAAACTTTCACTTCATTCGCTTCGCTAAACAATAATCAAAACCTTTTGCGGTTAGTTCTATACGAAGTTCTCTAAGATAAATATGTTTCACTACTAAGTCTGCTCTCGTCGAAACGTCGGCAGATAAAACGTAATGAGCGACCATATTGGTTAAGAATTTGATATTGGTTCTATCGGGCTTGCACCCGATAGAGAATAATCAACTCTTGAACGTCCATCGTCGGATTGACGATGGTTGTTTGTACACCATTATCTCCCTAGAAAGGAGGTGATTCATCCACAGCTTCCGCTACGGATGCCTTGTTACGACTTCACCCTTATTACCAACCCTACCGTCGTCCCCGATTTGACCCAGGGCCTTCTGGTATTGCCGGCTCTCTTGGTGTGACGGGCGGTGAGTACAAGATCCGAGAACGCATTCACCGTGACGTGGCTGATTCACGATTACT
>CAZATJ010000023.1:0-8464 GCA_964488025.1 uncultured Bdellovibrionales bacterium | reverse complement strand
CTTCCAGATGCCTTTGAATTTATCGCCCTGCCAGCCTCAACTTTATTTATTTTGATTCCGTATTTTTTTATTTCAGAATAAATTTTGTTGATAAACGGTGCATCAGAATTTGAAAGCATAACAAAACAACCTCTTTTATGAAGCTCTAAAAATGTGTTGCGTAATTCTATTTGTTCTTTTTCTCCAAAACCTTGTGAAGTATACGAAGTAAACGCTGCGGTTTTACTTACTGGATGATATGGCGGATCAAAATATACAAAGTCTCCTTTCTTTGCTTTTTTCAAAACGTGCTTATAATCCTGGTGTTTTATCTCAACATTTTGCAGTGCCTTTGAAACTTTTCGAAGATTTATTTCATCACAGATCAGCGGATTTTCGTATTTACCAAAAGGAACATTAAACCCTCCCTTGCTATTCACACGATACATTCCATTAAAACCCGACCGATTTAAAAATATAAAGCGTGTGGCAACTTGTAAATCAGATAATTTTTCTGGATTTTTTGAACGAACTTTCAAATAATATTCTTTATTGTATCTTTGCTTTTTCAATGCTGTAATAAGTTTTTCAACATCATTTTTAATGACATTGTACGTTGTAACAAGTTCAAAATTTAAATCAGCTAGAAATGCTTTTTTTGGAAGTAAATCGAAAAACACTGCTCCGCCTCCAACAAACGGCTCAAAGTATCGTGATTTTTCAGGATCAAAGCCTTCGGGTGGATACAGATCCATCAATCTGAACTGTTTCAGAAGTTGTCGTTTCCCACCAACCCATTTTACAAATGGCTTTGGCTTAGATGCTATCATCTCAGCGGCTTCTTCCAAAAATCTCAGAGCATCAACTGAGGCAAAAACACGCCTTGCATAAATAGCATTTATATCAAAAGTATCTTGGATTTTCCTGACTTTTTCTTTTGTATCCATGTATAGGGCATCAATAATATATACTTCATACTATCACCAATAAACCTCCTGATCAAACTTTTTATCATACAAAAACCCGCTTAAAAAGCGGGTTAAAAATTACAATTTTAGTCTTTTTTATTTCTTCCAATCTTTAATCATCACCCCGCCACGGACGAGCTTCACGACGACCTTCTGCTTCTCCTGCCAGCCCAATTCCCGGACGAGCTCGATAGGCAAGGTCAGCCCGATAGACTTTCCCCACGACTTTGGTCAATTTTCGAATACTCGTATCCTCAGTTTTTCGCCGTGCCATAAGTAAATAATTATGTATTTAATTACGTAATTCTATTCTACCACTCTCCCTGACGTTCTGGGCAGTTATCAATCAATGCCGATTTTCCACACGCCTTTCTCCCGAAACGCCGGGATGGTCTGGCGTCTTCCGGCATTGATCAGTCCGGCGAGTGATACCGAACGGGTCTTGGCATGTTCTGCCAAGGACACTATTTTCTTCCCCTCCAGATAGGCGATCCTTTTGTGCAGGCCTTCCGAAAGAGCGAGATAGAGTATGCGTTCCATCTGCTTCGTTGATTTCTTGTCTCGGAAATATGAAAAAGTATCGTAGTAAAGGTGCTTTTCCTTATCACGGATGATGATGTTCGGATACCCGTATTCCTGAAGCTGCAAGTTGATAAGCACGCGACCAATCCGCCCATTGCCGTCACAGAACGGGTGTATCGTTTCAAACTGTAAATGGAAGTACGCTATCTTAGTAAAAATATCCATGTCATGATTCGTTTTGTACTCATCGAGCAACACCTCTATCATGCGCATGATGTGCTCGGGTGCCGGGGCAACATGCTTACCGATTCGGACGTACTCATATTGTTTCCGAAACCTGCCGGCAATAGCATCATCTATACCACCGATGAGCAATCCATGGATAAAAAGAATGGTCTCCTGATTGAGAATGATGGTGTCTTTTTTTGCTTTTATGTATTCATACACCCGAGCGAGATTCTTCGTTTCGAAAACTTCACGAAGCGAGTAGTCTTTGGAAACTTCCAGGTTGAGGAGAATCTTTTCCGTATCAGGGAGCGTGAGTGTCGAGTTTTCTATAGCATTGGAGTTATATACGGATTCCGCCAGCTCCACCTCTTCAAGCAAAGTCAAAAGAGACTCTTTGCCTTTTTTCAGGGAGTCAAACCTCTTTTTCAGGTCTACTATTTTTTGGAGTTTTTTATTCAATGTACGCATAAATGTATTTTTCTATTGTAGTTCATTTACTTGTATTTGTCAATAAAATCGTAAATATAGTCAATAAATACGATATATTTACTGTTTTAGTATAAAAAACCAGGGAGAAGTACTCCCTGGGTGGTGGCAATGGTCAGTGCCCGAGCCGTTCGCGAGCGATGTCGCCGAGCGGCTCGAAAGCCCGGGCCATGTGGTAGCCGAAGTCCCGCCGCGTGTGGCCGGCATACATGGCGTAGAGCGATGGACCGAAATCAAGCGCGAACTTACGGTACTGGACCGATCGGCGGGTGCGCTTTTCCGGCCAAAGAACAAACATGATGAACGCGGTATTGGCAGCGGCGAGAAGGGTGTCCGGCTTCTCATCACCATCGAATCTCTCCAGATACTCGACAACACCAGACCGGTCTCGACAATCGCTGGCGAAGGAAGCAAGCACGCTGGAAACGAAACCGATGGAAAGAAGAACGCAATGCTGGAACAGGCGGCGCCGAAACACCTCGTCCGCGATCTCCCGCTGGAACCAATCCTTCATTCCGCCCGGAGTCATGACGGCGATTTCCTGAGGAATCATCTCCGGTCCGATGTTACGGAACTCACGCGCCTGCGCAAACAGCGCGTTAAACGACTGATCCACCGATGGGTCAGCGACCCTTTTCCGGCGGAATTCATCAAGGGACAAAACTTTCGTATCACTCATGGCCACTCTCCCTTTCAGAGGAAATGTGATTGCCCAAAGTATGTATTCCTCCGCGCTTTTTGTCAATTTTCCTATTCAATGCGTAATAAGAAAAAACTGATATTTCTCACAATGATATCAAAAAAAGCGGCCGGGCTGGAGTGTTTTCCAGTCGGCCGTGTCGGCATCTATCAAGGGCAGAGCAGCCTTCATTGAGAGCGCAATTGCGGTAAGCTGGTCAGATAATGCTCATGCACCACCATAGCCAGATCTTTGGTGTTGATGTAGATGTGCCGTGACTCGTTCTCCTCGCTCTCCGAAAAACGACCGGCCCATGCCTCGGTTTCGAAAAACAACTGGATAGCTTCCTTGACGTCTGGTGGACAAGTTTCCGGCAACCCGGAATTTACGACCTGACTCGTCAGGACGGCCAAGGTATTCATCGAAATCCGGCCTGCCAGGGCAAGCGAGCGCAACTGATAGTAGGCAGCGTTTCGCGAGAAGACCTCGTTCTGCGCCCCGTCCGGCGGGATGACGAAATGCCCGTGCCCCATACAGCGAACACACCAAGAAAAATACGTACTCTGGTTCTGTGCTTGCATGGTTCTCTTGGCTCTCGTGACTCTCATGATGCCTCCCCAAAGTTGGAAAATGACATGACCTCACACTAAACAGACTACTCCCCTTCTTCCCTTTTTTCAAGCCGAAAATCGGCGACGAGACGAACGCAGGTGCCATTGTCGCCCAGTTCATACAGGCCGATATGATCGGCGAGAAACGAGAAATCGCGCTGCGGAAGATGAGCGAGCACGTCGGCTCGTGGTGCTTGCAATTTGGTAAAACTGATATGGGGAGAGTATGAAGTAAAGGCGTGTGCCCAACCACAATCCTGAATATTTTTTCGCTCCCGCGATTCCAGCTCCGACCAGCGCGACTTGTAGCGGGCATCATCCTCGATCACGCGGTAGCCTTTGGTAGCCTCGATGATGGCGGTATGCAAATCAAGGATAGCCTTGTCGGCGACGTAGCGCACCCCGACCCAGATGCCCTGTTCCGGATAGTACGTCCCCTGTTCAAGGATAAAGGGAGCGGTGGTAGTGGCAATTTTTCCCAGAGTCTCGATCACCCGAGGGAGCATCTGTTCTTCAAGTGGTACGTGATACAGCGAGATGTGAGGATGAAGCGTCACGCCATCGAGTACGAAAAAAGAACCGAGTGGTGCGAGTGCCTGACTCAGTTGAATGGCCTGTTCCGCAATCTCTTTCGGCGGGATGACGACAATATCGTAGCGTTTGTAATTCATAGAGCAAAATCCCGTACACCAAAAAAGAAAACTCAGGGAGTAGGATCAAACCTTCCTCAAGCCTTGGATTTCTTCTTCTGGTGGCCGACGTTCTTGATGCCGACGTTCTTCACCTTGCCCTCAAGGCGATGCGCCTCGTGCATAGAGCCGACAGGCTGGTACGAGAGCCCTTTGGGATCCTGCTTCCCGCGCTTGCTTTCTCGCTTCTCGGGCGTGATGACGGTTGCCATAGAGGTACATATTAATGATCACTTCTATTATACCACTGCCCGTCAACTGGAGGTTTAAAGTTTTTCCAGCTCTTTCAGGTCTTTGTCGGGAAAATAGAGGACTGCCAGACCAATAATGATGCCACCGATGGCGGTGTACAATGGGTTTCCCTCAAAATAGAAAAAATCTGCCGCATCGAGTAAGTGCCAAATGCCACGCCACACCAACACGAGGCCGATGACGATTGCCATATTGCGAGCGAAGTACGCGACGATGTTGTCTCTTTTGTGAAACATAGTGGCTCCATTTAAAAATGACCTTCTCAGTATATCACGCCGAGGCGAGGCCGAGCTTCTTCAGGCGCGAGCGGAGAGCACCGGGATTGCGGCCGAGTTTTTCGGACATCTCCTTCATCTGCTTGCCACGCTCGAACATTTTTTTCAGTTGCGCCTCCTCATCCGCGCTCCAAGGACGATAGGCTTGCGGATGTTTTTCACGCAGCACATCAAATCCTTTCCCCTCGGTAATCTTATTCTTTTTCCCGCCCAGGGTGGATCCGCCTTGGGTGGACTTTATTTTCTTACGTTTCTGTTTCCCGCCGCAAAGAATAATGAAGTTCCTCTCCAATTCCCGTACCCGTTCCTCAGGCAAGTTCCCATATTCCGCCTCGGCTCGGAGCGATGCAGCACGAAAACGTTCGTCCTCGGCCAATACCACCGGATGAACCTGAAAAGCCCGAGCGTTCACACCGAGAAGGTGAATTCCCGAAAGCGTGCGCACCCGCGAAAGAGCAACATAGCCCTGGCCATACTCAAACGTCTGAGACAAGTCCATGACCGCCGCGTCGAGACTGACTCCCTGACTCTTATGGATGGTCATAGCCCAAGCGAGACGGAGCGGAATCTGAGTAATCTTGGCGAAAACCTCGTCCCCTTCGGCAATGATCCATTCCATCGGTTCGGCTTCGATCTTCATGCCGTCAGTCGTTTTCACAATCGGGTATTTCTTGTCCGAAGTAAACCCGATAACCGTGCCAAGGGTACCGTTGACGAACCCGGCACTCGAATTATTTTTTGTGAACATGACCGCAGCGCCGACCTTGAGCTCAAGGCGTTCCGGTGAAAGACAACCGCGTACCAAGGCACTGGTCAGAGCCTCTGGACCGCGCAGCGCCATAGTATAGGCATGCGTCTTGCCGGAAAGACGCTTCAGTTCGGTAGCATTCAGGGTATCAACATTCGCATTGTGCGAATAGAGACGAGTCAAATCATCCGGAGCCTCCGCGGCGGTCATGATACGGGCACTGATACTTTCGAAGTGGGTTTCGTCGAATTCGTTGCGTCGAATAGCGGAAAGGATTCTGAGAAAGGCGCCGTCTTCCTGACGATGCTGTTCAGAAAGGTAGCAGACGGTCGGCCGAAGCGCGTTCCAAATTTCGGCATCGAAGGCAAACTCGACCGCTTGTTTCTTCTCCTTTCCGGCGACCGGTGGCAACTGAAAAAAATCACCGACCAAAACCACTTGCAATCCCCCAAAAGGCATACCGAGTTTGCGCACCCGCCGACACACCCGCTCCACGAGCGACAGCACCCGACCATCGAGCATAGAGATTTCATCGATGATGAGCACCTTGGCCTTCTTGATGCGCTTGCTCACATAACGATTCTCGGCGATATGCTTAAGCGCATCGTCATCGAGTTCGGACTGCACACCGATGCCGCTCCACGAATGAATGGTCATGCCGTGGATATGAGTGGCGGCGATACCCGTCGACGCAGTCACGGAAAAATCAATCTCGTGTTCGCGGAGATACTCGGTGTACTGATTGATGATGTGCGTTTTCCCCGATCCGGCTTCGCCCGTCAAAAACACGTGGGCACCGGTCCGGAGAATCGCCAGGGCTTGATCTTGAGTCATACTCCCCATCCTACCATCCCCTGCCCAGAGTATCAAAATCATGATTGTGGGTAAGAAAAAAGCGCCGTACCCGTAGGTCGTGCGCTGTTGCGGCAAGCGCGATTGATGTCGCTAGAGGAGTCCGAGCACCCGTTGTTCGGCTTCGGTCAGCTTGGCCTTTGCCGCATTACGGACATCGAGCGTCGCCTGCTCATCGCTGAGGAGCGTCACGGACTGGCCGGTCATCAAAAAGCCATCTGTGCCGTTCGTAAGAACGAATGCCTTCTGGACCTTGTGCCAGGGGGCATCAGTCTGGATTCCTGCGAATGCCGTGGCGATGCTCTCGCTTCGGAAGTAGCCAATGGATTTGGACTTCCTTCCATCGTCATCCGTCTGGAAGACTTCGTGCAACTCCTCGACAACGTACCCTGTCAGCTCTCTGCCGACCAACTCTCTTAAATCCATCACCGTTCTCCTTGTACAACACGCTTGGGATCTGCCAAGCCAGAATTACCGATTTTTTCTTATTTTTAACGAACATCCCATTATTCCCCGTTGGTACCATTTTGTAAAGAGGATACAAAAAAAGAGGCCTCAAGAAGCCTCGTTTTTACTGTATTACAGAGCCGTTATTGCTCACCGCCTTTTTTCACTCTTCGCCAAGCAAAGAAAATTTTGATAAGCGAAACGAAAATGAAAATACCATACAAAACCCACAAAACTACAGCCTCAAAAATACCCTGGGTCAATGAGTTACCGCCAGAAGTACCTTTCCGATAGAGGAAATATGTCATTATCGCGATAAAAGGGGCAAACCAAAAAGCAAATTTCCACCAAGAAAAAAATACTTCATCCCGCATCCTATACGTAAGGAGGGAAAAGAAAAATACAACAAAAGAAACTCCGAAGCTATGCTGTAATAATTCTGTCAATTTTCTACAGCTATAGTAAGATTGTTCACAAATACCCAGTTGGATACTATTATCCAAAATAAAAAATATAGCAACACCTACAACCGAGATAATTAACACGGATATTTTCGACATGATTTTTTCAGATTAATATTTTATTTCTATAATTCCCTGTTTTGTTTCAAACATTGGAACTATCATTCCGGACAATCTCTCCTGTATCGATTGTTCTTCAGACTCATCGTCACTATCATCTCCATCGTTACTCAAATCCGTCACAGAATACGGTATCACCATGCTTGGCAATCCTTGATACTTTGTGACTTCACATCTTCTCTAAGCCTCATTCTTGCTGTTTCTCATGGGAAAGAATTACTGACTGGATCCTTTCACTCTTCGCCAAGCAAAGAAAATTTTGATAAGCGAGACCAGAATAAAGACGACATAGAAAAAACCAAGAAATTGATACGGAAGCTCGCTGTAGAGACCCGCCCAACCACCGCCATTCTTCGGCATCCATTCGATAAGAAAGGTAAGCCCTATGAGAAACGGCACGAACCAGACAGCGACTTTCCACCATGCCTGAAAAACCTGTTCTGGTAACTTGTAGGTAATAAGGGAAAGAAGAAAAACGAAAGGAAGAGGAAAAAAGAAATAAACAACAACACTATAAACCTCCTTACATGCACTCCTGTAAGGCCCACAGAAATTATACAAAAGTGCTAGTAACAATACTATAAACACTCCTCCTCCGACCAAGCTAAACTGAAAAACGAATTTCTTTGTCATATTTTTATTTTCAATTTAATACTCAATATTTATCTTACCCAACTCAGTCATAAAATACGGTATCATCATACCTGACAATCCTTGATACTTTGTGACTTCACATCTTCTCTAAGCCTCATTCTTGCCGTTTCTCATGGGAAAGAATTACTGACTGGATCCTTTCACTCTTCGCCAAGCAAAGAAAATTTTGATAAGTGAAGTGAAGATAAAAGCGGTGTAGAGGAAAAACTGAATGGCAAAATAAAACGAGCCCTGAGCTACCCCACCGAATCCGCTCTGCTGATGACTGCTATTTAAAAAATAGGTAATCACTATCAGGAGAGGAACAAACCAGACAGCGACTCTCCACCAGGCTTGAAAAACCTGTTCTGGTAATCTGTAAGTAATGAGAGAAAAGAAAAAAACTGGTAGAAGCGGCAAACAGAAAAAAAATACTCGACCAAAAAAATCATCATCCTGTATGCGACACCACGAACTATGGCAAATTGAGTCCAATACAAATATTCCAATAAAA
>CAZATJ010000022.1:0-12594 GCA_964488025.1 uncultured Bdellovibrionales bacterium | reverse complement strand
CCTTCAAAAGTTCGGTAATCGCTTGAAACAGTTGCCGTCCCATATCCCGTGCCTCCGGCCACTCTTTCGCCGCTTTCTCAATACCGTTTTCAAGCAAAACTAAGCGAGATCCTGTCTGTTCTATTTTGAGATTGAATGTATACATAATAAATTTTCAATTCGCAATAACCGATTTACCATCAATTTTCAAACTCTCACCACTCAATTTTGAAACATTGAAAATTATTTTAATTTCTTCCAATCGAACTTCCAGGGGTCAGTCTTGCGATCGGGAGCGATGTTATTGTGACCGACAATATTCTTGATGTGGTACTTTTTCTTGAGAGACGACACCAGACTGTTGACCGCCGCATACTGTGCCGCGGTATATGTCGTGTCTTCCTTGTTCATCATCTCGATGCCGATGGAAAAATCATTCACGTCTTTGCGTCCGTCCGGCATCTTGCTTACTCCCGCATGATAGGCGATATTCTTGTCCTCAACCAGACGATAGATGGTACCGCTGCGGTCAATCAGATAGTGAGCGCTCACCCCATAGCCCTCGTAGATCTTCACCAGAGCCGATACAGAATAAGCATCACCGCCATTCGGATTGTAGGAAGAATGGAGCACGATGGTATCGATGGTGCGCGCTTTGTCTGGCACGGAAAATCCCGAGGTCATCAGCCGATCAACGATACCAGCTTCATTAGCTGCTTTAGCTCCGCTCGCTTCTTCCGGTGCTGACTGTTGATTGCTGATTGTTGGCTGTTCACTGTCCAACGCCGCTTCGCGCTCGGCAATTTCTTTCTCCACCCTTTCTTCTTCTGTCTCTTTGATATCGTTTACCTGTGTTTTGAGACTCTCATAAAGAGCCATCCCCTCTGCCGCTGGGGCTGGGGCTGGCGCCTCGTTGGTAAAGATTACCGGCGCTCCGGGCACGGAAAAAAAATAGTACCCGGCACCGAGCGCCATGATAACCACCGTCGCAATGAGTCCGATAAGTCCCATACCGCTAGTATACACCATGTGTAATTCGGCTGAACCAACTCGCCTTCGGCGAGTGACACAGGGTAAACAAAAAAACCCGCCTCCAGGGCGGGTTTTTTGAAATAAACGATACTATTTCTTCTTGCCTTTCTTTCCACCGCTCATAAGGAGAGCAACTGCAGCACCAAGAGCAGCACCGATACCGGCAGCTACCAAAGCGGCTTTCTCCGGATTCTTCTTGGCATAGCTTTCTACTGTCGAGTAGGTGCTTTCCAGTTGCTTCTTTACCTTAGCCACTTCTTTTTCAGCCAGAACTTTCGTCTTATCAACCTGTTTCACGACCTCCGCCTTCACTGCCTCCGCTACCGCTTCGACTTGCTTCCCTGCCTTTGCCAACTTTGCCATATGGTTATTCTTAGTTTTACTTACTTGGTAGAGCGTTTATCGGTCATCGAGAGAAGCAGTACCAGGGAAAAAATGGCTATCCCTATGATGACTTTCCCGACACCAAGAAACTGATATGTCTGGTCAAGAATCTGCGCGATACCGATCAAAAGAAATGTCGATCCCAGCAACACGAAGAAGAAAATACTGAAACGGTGCATCGTTTTCTTCACTATCCCGTCCACTCCGCGTTCTACGGTTCCTAAAAGACCAGCGAGGACCCCTTCCGTGTGCTCCACAAAACTTTCTTTCGCGAACTCAATCCATCCGCCTATTCCGGATTCCTTACCATGTGATGTCGCTGTTTTTCTTTCAGCCATACTTTTGTTTGTTTCCTCAGTGTAACATATTTTTTCTGATACGTAAATTTGTCAGCCCTTCATTTTCATGGTATGAAAAAATTATAGTATCGCCTCTTAAAAAAATGCGATTAAAATACTTTCTCAGCATTGGCATCTTGGGATGGTTCCTCTTCTTCCTTTCTTCTCACAAAGCATTCGCGATTTCTCCCTCTGTTGTCATCACTCAATTTCAAATAAGCGGTGTCACAGCCGACGATGAATTTATTCGTCTCAAAAACGAAACCTCTGCCGACATCAATCTCTCCGGATTCAGGCTTTCAAAAAAAACCCTTTCGGGCGGAATCTGCAAAGAAAGCTCCCTCGTCAGTACCGCGCATTTCCAAGGGCTCCTGCCAGCCGATGGCACGTTTCTCATCACTCATCCAACGTACAAAGATTCGTACGGTGCCCCTCTGGACTATTCCAGCGCTTCTTATTACTTGTCAGGGAATACGGTTCTTCTGCTCTATGACCAATCGGGAACACTGCTCGACAGAAAGGTTTCCGGTACGGCCTGCGACGCTCCTCTCCCGGAACCCGAACCAACTCCACCAGCTACTGATCCCGTCCCGATTCCTCCAATTCCCGACCCCCTCCCTCCTCCGACACCGCCATCAATACCGATAGCGGTCCGCTTCAACGAAATCCTGCCCGATCCATCCGCCAAAGGCGACGCTGGAGAATTTATCGAACTCTCTAATTTTGGAACAGAGCCGACGGATATCTCTGGATGGGAAATCCTTGACGCCTCGGCCATAAAGAAAAAATCGGATGGAAAAGCTCTTTCAAAAAGTGACCGCCTTGTTTTTCCAAATGCCACTTTTATACATCCTGGCGAGTATCTTCTTGTCACCGATGCGGACCCATGGTTCTCTCTTACGCTTAATAATACCAACGAAACGCTCTCGCTCTTTGATAAAAACGGGATTTCTGTCGATTCGTTCCATTTCGATACATCAAAGAAGGATATCTCCCTCAACTACACGCCGACTGGCTGGCGTAGCGGCACACCGACTCCCGGAACAGCTAACAGCCTGAATTCCCTCCCGGAAACCAGAGAAAAGGTTCCGAAAAAAGGTTACCGTGATGTTTCCCTTGCTTTCGACGCTCGCGGCAGAGATACCGATGACGGCAACCTTAAATATGTCTGGGACTTCGGTGATGGCCACAAGAGTTACCGAGAAAAAACTTCCCACACCTACGAGAAAAATGGCACGTATCAGGTGACTCTCACCACCACTGATGGGAGCGATGACGTGACGGAAACATTCACCCTGAAAATCGAAACTCTCCCCAGACCGAACGTGCGTATCACAAAAATGATTCCCAATCCGAGCGGCAAGGATACGGAAGGCGAATGGATTATGATTGAGAATCGCGGAAAAAAATCGATTGACCTGAAAAACTTCGGTATCGCCACCGGCTGGAAAAAACTGACCAACCATCCTATCCGTGAAAACTTCATTATCAAACCGAAAGAAACGGCCAAGCTCACTCGGGAATTTTCCCTCTTTACCCTTCCCAATCAGAAAGGAAAAATTGAACTGCGGGCGCCCGATGGCAAAGTGCTCCAGAAAATAAAATACAAACTCTCTGAAGCGGCCGAGGAAGGCGCTGTCTATAATAAAGAGAAAGGGAGGCGCTGGGAATGGCAGGAAAGTGAAGAGACAGAAATCGCCGAACCCCCGCTGACGAAAACGGCTCCGGAAGATATCATAGCGCCCTCGGTCGCGCCGATTATCACACCCGAGGAAATGCCAGAAGACACTCTGCAAGAAGTGACTCCGGAAGAAAACAGCGTCGCTCCGTCAAAAGACCAGGAAATTACCGGGGAGAAACAAGTTTTGGGAGCGGAAACCACCATAACAGAAACTTCTTCCGACCATACCCCCTCTAAAACACCGCTGGACACCGGAGAACATCCCTTCGTTATCTTTTTCAGGAATTTTTTTATGAACCTCAACGTGCGGCTCAATGACTGGCAGAACGAACAATCTTTGTTTGACACATGAGATGAAGCTCTGCAATGTGAAGAAAAGCTCGTTATTCTAGTAAGCGGTCTTGATAGCCTCTTCAGGAGTGATGATCCCCTGACGAATCTTTTCCACCGCTTCTCCGCGAAGGGACTTGAAGCCCCCCTTCTCGGCCGCTTCGGTGATTTCCTGGATGGAGGCTTTTTCCACGATGAGCGCCCGTATCTCGTCGCTGAATTCAAGAATCTCAAATATGCCCGTGCGCCCCTTGTAGCCGGTAAATTCACACTCCTCACACCCGGCACCTATTTTGTAGTCAATTTTCTCATGTTCGATACCAAGCATCTTCAGGTGTTCAAGCGGAGGAGCATAATCAATTTTACAGGAAGAACATATTTTCTTGACGAGCCGCTGAGAAATGGCTCCGTTGATGGCATAGGCAATAAGACCGCGTTCGATATTCATATCGACCAGACGGGCAATGGTACCGACGGTCGAATTAGCATGGATGGATGAGAAAACGGCTCTCCCCGCGAGTGATGCCTCAATGGCATAACCGGCCGTGTCCTGATCTCGGATTTCACCAATCATAATGGCGTCCGGATCCTGACGAAGAATCGACTTCATGCCCTCAGCAAACGTGAATCCGCGTTCCGGCTGGATCTGACTCTGACGGATGCCATCGAAATGATACTCTACCGGATCCTCAAGGGTGATGATGTTCTTGTGATCCTTCTGCTTGCTGAACTCGAGGAGGACGGAGTAGAGCGTAGTCGTTTTTCCCGAACCGACTGGCCCCGTGACGAGCAGCATACCGTAGCTGCGCAGCGACAACCGCTTGAATCTGAGCAAGTCTTCCTCTTCCATCCCCAAATCTTTCATGGAAAGAAGCACTTCTGAGCGATCGAGCACGCGCAAAACGATAGAACTACCGTCAACGACCGGAAAAATCGACAGACGAATGTCAACCGTGATAACTTCCTGTTTTTGATTGTTGTAGGTGTGGAAAAAATGACCGTCTTCTGGAGTGACCGCGTTAACGAGATCAAGGTTAGCCAGAACACGCAGAGAATTGGTAATGGCCGTCAGCTGATCCTCTTCGATGATGTCGACTTCGTGTAGTACCCCGTCCACACGGAACTGTATCCGCCCCCCTTGTTCATACGGTTCGATATGAACGTCGGACGCACCTTTCTCGATAGCGTTCTGAATAATGGTGTAGACCAAATCCGTCCCGGAGAGATGATCGCCGAATGTCACCGGTCCGCCGCCCTTACTATCTTCGTTATGAAAAATGCTCATAGTCGTATTGGTATTCTTTACTACGGTCGATGCTCTCATTATAGTAAATTTCTCCAAGAATAAACACTGGCGCCGCAACAAAGCGTCTTTGTACCAGAAAACAACCTCTACAAGGACGTTGTACGAAAAACAGAGTCTTCTAATCTTGAGCGAGAGACGAGAATCGAACTCGCGTCCCTGGCTTGGGAAGCCAGTGTACTACCATTGTACTACTCTCGCTGATAATCTCTTGAGAAGCCTGTCCGCCTCTGGCGGGGTCATGTATTACCCGCCTCGCGTCGACGCGAGTCGAGGCGGGCCACTATACTAATCCCACTTTCCTTCCAAACAGAGCCATTGTAGCGTATTTCTCAATCGAAAACAACGTGTGCAAAGCCCCGTTTTCTGGTATACTGACGTGGTCTAATTTTATTTTTTCTCTCTCATGCCTGTTTTTTTCACCTCGGGGCGCATCGCCGCTCTTGTCATATTTCTTGCGATCGTCATCGGAGGAGGATATACCTTCTTCTATGCCAAAGAACACAAAGCGGAATTCGCCGCCGGAACGTTCAATCTCTTCCAAAAAGTCTCCAAGCTTCTTCCCTTGGCTCCTGACACCAAGAAAGAAATCGAGGTGGTCAACCAACTCGTCGCTGAATTCACCCAAAAAGACGACCGAACGCGTGTTTTTCTCATCCTCTTACAAAATGCTGATGAACTGCGTCCGGGAGGCGGATTCTTGGGCCAGTACGCTATTATCAAAACCAAAAATGGCGAGGTGGTTTCGACTTTTGTCGAAGACGCTAACCTCCTTGATCAGCGTATTGTTGCCAAAATTACTCCCCCCTATCCGTTCCTCCGCAAGATGCAGTTGAAAAAATGGAAATTCCGTGACTCCAACTTTTCCCCTGACTTCCCGACCAATGCTGAAAAAGCCCAGTACTTCTACCGTCTCTCGGGAGGACGAGAAAAATTCGATGGGGTCATCGCCGTCAATTCCCATGTCTTTAACAATATCCTGGCTATTACTGGACCCATCCAAATTCCTGGTGATTCCAATGTCTACACCAGTGACAATGGCGCCTACAAACTCGAAGAACGTGTCGAGCGGGCCTATCTCGGTGAAGATGTCCCGGCTGAACTCAAGCAAAACCGCAAAGCCATCATGAAAAAACTGGCTGCTGAAATCATGAAGCGTGTTGCCACAGTGGGCAATATTCCCAAGCTCGCTGAGTTTGCTCAAAACGAACTGCGTAACCGTGATATCATGCTCTACTTCCCTGATGAAAAACTCCAGGCCCTCGTCGAGAGTGTACACTGGGATGGTTCCGTCACCGAGGATTGGACCGGTGACTACCTGATGCTCGTCGATGCCAACATGGGAGCCCTCAAAACCGACTACTTCATCCGGCGCAAACTCGACTACACGGTCGATTTCACTGGGGAAAAGCCAACCGGGACCCTCATCTATACCTACAGCAACACTGCTCCCTACGGTGACTGGCGGACCAGTGATTATCACACCTACCTCCGGGCCCTCGTGCCCAAAGGATCCGTCTTCCTCGAGCGCAAGTGGATCAACGCCGTCATTACTCGTGAAGAATTCAATAAAACCTACTTCGGCGGTTTCGTCGATGTCGAAATTGGCCAGAGCGATGTCGCTACCACCCTCAAGTACGAACTCCCTCCGACTATCACCGCTGAAAACTATCGTCTCCTCATCCAAAAGCAATCCGGCGTCGGCACTATCCCGGTCACCATCCATGTTAAAATGAAAGATGGCAAGACCTATGACCAATCCACAGAACTCAAAAAAGATCTCAATCTCTCTATCCAACAGGTAGAAGAGAAGAAATAATCCACTTACCCTACTCCTATGGCCCCAGAAGTAAACAATCCCGAAGAACCTGAAGCGCTTGCCCAAAATGACCACCGCCGTCTCGGAAAAGAGCTCGATTTGTTCACTTTTTCCGATCTCGTCGGCTCTGGCCTCCCCCTCTGGACACCGCGCGGTACGCTGATACGGAATCTCCTTGATGACTATGTATGGCAACTTCGGAAAAATCACGGTTTTGAGCGCGTCGAGATCCCTCACATCACGAAAAAAGACCTGTACGAAAAAAGCGGCCACTGGGACAAATTCAAAGACGAACTCTTTCGTATCACGACGCGAGAAGGGTATGAATTCGCCATGAAACCCATGAACTGCCCACACCATACTCAGATTTACGCTCGTAAACCCTGGAGCTATCGCGAACTCCCTCAGCGTTATGCCAATACGACCATGTGCTATCGCGATGAACAGTCCGGGGAATTGAACGGTCTGGCGCGTGTCCGTTCTCTGACCCAGGATGATGCTCATGTTTTTTGCCGGAAAGATCAGATTGAGAGTGAAATGCTCAAGATATGGGACATAATCCGTGTCTTCTACAAAACGTTCGGATTCACAACGCTGCAAGTACGTTTTTCCAGGCATGATCCGGAACATTTCGAGAAATATCTCGGAACGAAAGAGGTCTGGAAAGATGCTGAGGATCAGATCGAAGCTATCCTCAAAAAGGAAAAGGTAGAGTACCTCGATGGCTTGGGCGAAGCGGCTCTCTATGGTCCGAAGATCGACTTCATGGCCACAGACTCCCTCGGCCGCGAATGGCAGGTGGCGACCATACAACTCGATCTCAATCTTCCTGAACGTTTCGATCTGGTATGCATAAATGAAAAAGGAGAGAAAGAACGTATCGTCATGATTCACTGCGCTATCATGGGCTCCATCGAACGCTTCATGAGCGTACTCATCGAACACTACGCCGGTGCCTTTCCGGTCTGGCTCGCTCCGGTACAGATCAAGGTGCTGCCTATCGGGGAAAACCATCATGCCTATGCCGAAACAATCGCGGGACAGCTCCGTTCTCATGATATCCGCGTAGAAGTCGATGCCACGAACGAATCCCTCGGCAAGCGCATCCGCAATGCCAAACTCGAAAAAATCCCCTACCTCATGGTGGTCGGTGACAAGGAAATCGCCGAAGAAACTGTCTCTCTCGAGAAACGAGGAGAAGGTTCACTCGGAAGTAAAACTCTTCCCGAGGCGCTCGAATTCATCTCTCAGGAAATTACCGAAAAGAAGTAACAGTAGGCAAAAAGAAAATCCGGACGGCAAGTCCGGATTTTTTGTTTTCAAAAAAGTTTCACGAAAAAATCAGGCGGTCTTTTTCTCATACCCATCATGGATATGACGATAATAGAAATTCTTGACCGCTTCCGTAGCAAAGAAGTAGCCCAGCGCCAGCACTCCGATAAAGAGGAGGAGTTCCGGTGTCGGTCTGACAAAGTGAAGTGCCTGAGTCATAAAAGGAATAAAAGGAAGAATGAATGAAAAAGCCAGAACGGCAAAGGCCAAAATGGTTAACACACCCGAAGCCCGCTTGGCGCGGAAAAAAGTGAATCTGGTACGAAGGGAGAATATGAGGATTACTTCCGTCAGAAGACTGAGCAGGAACCAAGCCGTCTGAAGCGTTTCCGGAGAAACCCGAAAGAGGGCTCCGAAAAGAATGAAATCAAACACCGAGCTGACCACGCCGAGCAGAGTCGCCATAAGCACCACGCTGTGAACTTGATAGTTCTTCGGCCTTTCCAATTCCTCGGCATCAACCGTATCAGTAGCGATAGCAATCATAGGGAAATCCGAAAGTAAGTTAAGGAGCAGAATCTGGATAGGGAGGAGCGGAAGGAATGGGAGAAACAACGAGGCAAGTGCCACCGAATAAAAATTTCCGAAATTTGATGTCAGCGTGATACGGAGATATTTCAGGATATTAGCGAAAATGGTCCGTCCTTCGCGGATACCGTCTATCACCGTATCCAGGCTCTTCTCGAGCAATACCACATCAGACGCTTCCCGGGCGATATCCGAGGCACTCTCGACGACAATAGCCACGTTGGCGAGCTTTAGGGCCGAAGCATCATTAATTCCCTCGCCCAAAAATCCCACTTCGTACTTTTCCTGAAGCGTCCCAATAATGGCATATTTCTGGCGCGGTGAAACCCGGGCGAATACCGCCCCACCGAGAATCGCTTCCCGTCTCAATGATTCACTCATCTCATCGAGCTCTCTCCCAGTCACGACATCTTCAGGATGTTTCAAAAGTCCTACGGCATAACCTACTGCGCCAGCCACTTCTCTGCTGTCCCCAGAAATAATCTTTACGGCGATATTGAGCGCTCGAGCTTTGGCGATAGTCTCACTCGCCGTCGCCTTCAATCCATCGGAAAAAGAAATCAGCCCAACAAAATGAAGCCCCTGCTCCTCGTACAGCGTATATCTCTTGTTATGAGGAAACGGTTTGATCCCGACAGCCAGCACGCGCTCCCCTCTCTTCCCTGCCTCAGCTACCCATTGCATGAGACGCTTGATGGTATAGACATCAATACCCTTGGAACGATGAAGAATTTCTTCAGGAGCACCTCGCACGATAACTTCCTTTCCTTCCCGCGTCTTAAAGAGAATACTATTGCGCCGGCGCTCCGGATCGAATGGGATGGCATCGAGACGCTTCCCCTGTTGTACCTCTTTCCGCTCGGCGGCGCTCAGATTCTGCCAGAGTGCCAAGTCGAAAGGATCGTGCAGTTTCCCCCGATCGTCCGGTGATACCAAACAACAAGCAAAGGCAAGCTTGAGACAGGCTCGTTTATCGGGAGCATACACCCCAGTAACAGAGAGGAGGTTTTCCGTCAATGTCCCGGTCTTATCGCAACAGAGTACCTCAATGCTGCCTAAATCTTCGATAGCGGACAACCGTTTCACTACCACCTTCTTCTGTGCCAGACGAAGTGATCCTCGCGAAAGGGCTACCGTCAGAATCACCGGAAGTGCCTCCGGAACCACCGAAACTGCCAAAGCGAGAGAGAAAATCAAAAGCTCGATGCTGCTCGTTTCACCTCCCCGGATAAAGATATTGGCAATATAAATGATGGTCAGCGTAAACAAGACGAGCTTTAGAATAAAACGACTGAACTGGCGGATTCCTTTTTCGAAAACTGTTTCTTTTTCCGTCTCCTCAGTCAGGGTGGCGATATCACCGAAGGCTGTCTCCTTGCCGACTGCGAACACGACTCCCTCACCCCACCCGCCGGTCACGACTGTTCCCGCGAAGCCGACATTGCTCGCTTCATGCATTTCCACCGGAGGAACCCGGAGCAGGTCTGGTGTTTTCCCGACTGAAACAGATTCTCCTGTTAGGATACTCTCATCGAGTTCCAGTCCGTTGGAATGGAGGATTCGGATGTCAGCCGGTAACCGATCACCAGCCTCCACGAGAATGATATCGCCCAGCACCACCTTGTTGCTTTCCGTCTTCATCACTTTTCCATCGCGTCTGACCCTTGTGTGCACGACGAGATACCGCTTCAGGAGACTCAGCGCCTTCGCCGAATGATACTCCTGGTAGGTTTCAAGACCGATATTGATTATAACGAAAACCAAGATAAGACTCCCTTCGATGAAGTCACCCAAAAAAAACGACAGAGCTGAGGCAGCGAGAAGCAGATAGAGAAACGATGAAGCAAGACGGAGTTTCAGTGTTTTGAGGAGTGCCGAAGAATTCGATGTGATCCGATTCTCCTGGTTTTCTACCAATCGTTTTCTTGCTTCGGCAGACACCAAACCATCGTATGAGCTTTCAAGCTCCACGAGGGCATCTTCTCCGTCTTCAGCTGCGAAATGCTTCCACACCATTTGTATCTTTGTTTTAGCGATTTTTCCTCAGCTCACCGCTTTCTTACGGGCGAGAAGCAGAAGATTTTCAAAGGAGTCTCTTTTTTGCACTTTATTCTTTCGTAATTTCCCACAACGGACACAGCGCTGAACCAAACTCTCCTTGCCATTCTCTTTTTCATACGAAATCGGTTCCATCATGCCACCGCACTGTTCCAAACGATCGCCCGGAAAAATATCAACATGCTTGCTATAGAGGCAACGCGGGCAATGATTGGTATAACCGTCGCCAATCACGGAAAAACCGCAGTACTCGCAATTGAAGTCCTCTTTCCTTTTCTGAAATATTTTTCCCGTGTTCATATTCTCGATACGATACTCTTCCAGTATAGCAGTTTTCTTTTGCTCTTTCATCATCCTTGCAAAATACGCTAGCGAGCCTGACTCAAAATCTCATTGATGACGTCTTCGTCCTGACAGGTATACTTGCGACTCGCCGAATAAAACCGTTTCTTCGGACCGCTACATCCGCCGTTGTCCTTATGCAAAGTCGCCAACATCGGCATGAGAAACCCTACTTTCCGTGAAGTGAAATAGGCGTGCAGGCGCTTGAGCGTTGTGGTGCGTTCGCCCTTCTTCATACGGGTGAAAACGCTCATATCATCGCCAAGTTTGCCACTCCAATCGAAATGCACGAACACGTTGTTCGCTTTCTCTCTAAACTGCGAGTGCCAGAGAAGCGCCCAACACCAATCTCCCGGCTGTTTCCACCAGCGAGAAAAACAGGCTCCACTCTCGACACTGCCATCATGCTGTAGTCCCACTCCCCCTTCGATATAATCAAACAGACGCAAGTATGATTCTTCCTCAATATCGTTCGTCTGCGCTCCGATAACGATTTTGAGGCCCAGATATTCGGCGTGTTCCCGCATACCACGGATGATTTCCGGCATGAAGCTCAAATTCCGATCAGAGCTATCCTGATAAAACACCTGTCCAAAAAGAAAACTTTGAATACCCATATTCATCGCCTCGGTGGTGATATATTTCACATACTTGCGGTATTCTTCTCGCTCGAGCGACGGTTTACAGGTATGTTCACCCCAGTAGTTCTTACTGCCGGTACGGCACATGGCATCAAAATCGAAATCACGCGCTTCGTCTGGAAAATAATAATTGGCGTTGGTATCGATAGCTTCGGCGATAAACATACCGTACACCGTGTTCGGTTTGGTCACTTCGGACATGATTTTACGCGCCAATTTGAAATTAGGCGGCGCAAGCCATGTTTCAAGCGCCCGGTGGAGATAGTAGCACTGGGAACGGTTGATAAGAGCGACGGAACTGTTGCTGTCTCCGCCATAACCGGAAAGAAAGCCATCGGCCACGCATCCTTTCGTCTTCATCTTGGCCATCGATGGTGGCGGTGGTGGCGGAAGAACCGGATATTCTTTCTCATCTACCACGATATCCTTCTCTAGGTTTTCATCAATCACTGGCTGCTCATCCACCCAATCGGACAAAGTGGAGGTATTCTCTTCAGGAACCACTGGTACTTCCTCTTCGGGAGCGGCCTGACGAAATACGATAAAATAAAGTACCACAAAAATAACCCCCGCCCCGAAAAAAAGCCAGGTGAGATTCCGAAGAAAAATTCGATGATTCTGTTGGTAATAGAATGGGATCATACGCGTACCCTTATTATACACTGCGTGGAGACACAAGTAGACACAGTGTTTTGGAAAAGACTCCCAGCCCTGAAAAAACCAAAAGACCTATAATGAGGTCTTTTGGTTCTATAGAGCGAGAGACGGGAATCGAACCCGCGTATCTAGCTTGGAAGGCTAGCGTACTACCATTGTACTACTCTCGC
>CAZATJ010000021.1:0-12949 GCA_964488025.1 uncultured Bdellovibrionales bacterium | reverse complement strand
GGCGAATGTGGAGCCAAAAGCATGGTCTTTTCGTTTTACGAAAAGTTTTGGCGTAAGTTTCAGTCAGAACCGCGCCGGGGTTCTGACGGCACCAGAGAATTGCTTGGAAGGGAGAATGTCCCCCCATAAAAAATGGCTTGCGCGTTTTTTCAAGAGGGTGTACAGTATTTACTAATGAACCACCACATCCACAAAAAAACCGCCTTTTCAAAAGCATCGTAAGACCGCCCCTGGGGCGGTTTTTTTCTGGTTCAGAACCGAAGTTCACTAACAACCCGAGGAGTGTTCGTATGCCAACACCCGACCCAAGGGTCATCCAGAGGCCGGCCAATCAACCTACTTCAGAACACGAGACAAAAATTCTGTTCCGGCCCCAGTGCTACTGCACCGCCCTTATGGCCAGGGCGCGCTTCATGAGCAACGGTTGGAAACATGTCCCCTGCAACGGTATGGCCTGTGCCAATCGGCGCGAGGAGATGGAAAAACTTACCACTCATCAACGGTACGTTACAGGCAGCTAGTCAAAAACCCGCCCCAGAACCTGGTCGCGGGGCCGCCCGCTTACGATACGCAACAGCGTTCGGGCGGGTTTTTTCTTTTTTAGAGAAGGTCTTCAAAGGTTAGTAGCAAATCCGGACGCTCCTTGAGGCCGGCGAGAGATTTTTCTAAAAAGTCCTTCCGTTCCTTAAAACCATTCTTGAGAAGCTCTGTGCCTGTTTTTGTCCGCATGCCTTTCTGCTCCAAATCCTCTGCTATCTTGATACGAGAAGCAATGTGCTTATCCAAATCATAGAGCTCACCTGTCGAACCGGGAAAGCCCCGATACTCATACAAAGAAACAAAAAAATAATACATGCTGCCATAACCAGCCATGTTAAGAACATCTGCATCATGAAGAATGTCACCTTCGATACTACCTCCGTCTATGGCCTCAACAGTAAAAACTCGGATAATTTTTTCAATTTCCGTAGTGTCAAAACCTGCTTCGTTCAACAGTTTCTCCGATATGTCCCGCCCCGCTTCCTCATGTCCCTTTTTTCGACGGACGACAGTATAGCCGATGTCATGGAGCAACGTTGCGGCGATAAGAATACTTGGGTTAGCAACAAGCTTATCTGTTTCTAAGATCGTCAAGGCTCGATAAAGCACCTGTGCGATATGATTCATGTTGTGATTCGGTAGATTCGCCTCATCATAATGAGGCTCCACCAGATGAAGAAGTTTTTCCAAACGCGGATCACTCTTGAGATATTTTACAAGAATTTTCTCAGTCATAAATTCTGATATCCCGCATGCTAGTACGAAACCAATCCTACTTTCTCAAACACTTGCTTCATCTTTGCCTGAGCCAGGGGCTTCACTTTTTCGGCACCGGCTTGGAGAATCGCCAGCACCTCGTCATCGGAAAGCGCGGCTAAACGCTCCTGAAACGGTGAGAGGAAATTCACGATTACTTCCGCCAAATCGGTCTTGAAATCACCGTATCCCTTGCCCGCATACATCGTCTCAATTTCCTGCGACGTTTTATCAGACAAAAGCGTATAGATATTAATCAGGTTTTTCAGTGCGGGCTTGTCGTCGGAATAAACAATCTCGTTACCACTATCAGTCACCGCTTTCTTAATCTTGCGCCGCACCGTATCGGCATCGTCAGTAAGGGCAATGTAGTTGTACTCACTCGGTGCCGACTTCGACATTTTCTTGGTCGGGTCATCGAGTCCCATAATAAGCGCCCCTTCTTTGGACAACTTGCCCTCCGGGATCACAAACGTCTCGCCAAAGCGCTTGTTAAAGCGCTCCGCCAAATCACGCGCCAGTTCGATATGTTGCATCTGATCCTTCCCCACCGGCACGACATTGGTATCATAGAGCAAAATATCCGCCACCATGAGGACAGGATAAGTGAATAGTCCAACTCCGGATTCCCCTGCTCCGCCCTTCTGAGCCTTATCCTTATACTGGGTCATCCGTTCAAGCTCTGCCATCCGGGCGATAGTATTCAAAATCCATCCCAGTTCAGTATGAGCCGGAACATGCGACTGGATAAACAAAGTGGCCTTCGTCGGGTCGATACCGGAAGCCAGGTAGATCTTGGCAATTTCAAGCGTCTTGCGACGAAGCTCGGCTGGATCTTGAGGCACTGTGATAGCGTGCAAATCAACGACACAAAGTATCGCCTCATACTCATATTGAAGTGACAACCACTGTTTGATAGCCCCCAGATAGTTCCCCAAGTGCAGGTTCCCCGACGGCTGAATCCCCGAAAAAAGTCGTTTCATAGATACATACGCGAACGGTTAATAGCCTTATTGTAGCACAAAACCACAAAACCATCCTCTCCCCCTACGAGTAATTTTATCCCTGTTAAAGAGCAAAAAACAGCCCGCCGCCGGACAGCGTGGACTGTTTTTTCTCCATTCTCCATTCTTCTCTTTACACTTCGATGACGACTGGCAAAATCATCGGACGACGTTCTGTTTTGGTAAAGAGGAACTGGCCGAGGACTTCGCGGATTTGGTTTCGTACCATATCCCAATCAATCGACGTTTCTTTGGAGGTAGTCGCTTTGACCACCTGCTCCACTTTACGCTTGGCCTCGTTTACCAGGTCAAAGTTCTCCTTGACGTGGATGAAGCCGCGCGAAGTGACCTGAATATTGCCGACCACGTTTTTGGTCTTGCTATCGATGATGACCGTAATGACCACCATGCCGTCTTGAGCGAGCATCTGGCGATCACGGAGCACGACGTGTCCGATATCGCCGATACCGAGTCCGTCGATAAAGACGTAGCTGGCATCAGCTTTTTCGGCAATAAGATGCGGGAATCCCTCATCTTTGGCCGGTACTTCGAGTACGTGGCCGTTGTCCATGACAAAGACGTTCTTATCCGGATAGCCCAATCGGTAGGCTATCTTGGCCGCCTCCTTGATAAAGTAATGATTGGCATACACCGGCAGGATATAGGTTGCCTTGACCTGGCGGATGATCTCCTCGATCTCCCAGATAGTTCCATGACCGCCAACGTGGATTTCCATAATATCACTGTGGATCACGTTATCGCACTTGCGATAGAGATTGTCCTTCAAGCGCTGAATACTCCGCTCATTCCCCGGGATAACCGACGAAGAAAAGACAATCGTGTCGTTCTTCTGAAGCTTGATGAAGCGATGGTTATCAGTCACGATGCGCGAGAGCGCGGCATTCTGCTCGCCCTGCGCTCCGGTACAAATGACCACGATCTGGTTGTCCGGGTACTTATGGATATCATTGACCGTAATAAGCGTTTCTTTTTTGACCTTGATATAGCCAAGCTCTTTGGCTACCTCGATATTCATCTTCATACTGTAACCCTCGAGAGCCACGCGCTTCCCTTGTTTTTCGGAATATTCGATGAGGTAGGCGATACGGCGCACCTGCGAGGCAAACGTTCCAATAATGATACGTCCGGGAGCGGTGCGGATAAGGTTCTGGAGATTGGTATGCACCTCCGTCTCAGACGGCGGCATGCCCTTTTTGGTTGCCCCAAGACTCTCAAGCATGAGAAAGGTCGGCTTGGGAAGAGTTTCCAGATGATTATACGAGACTTCGTTCGGCTCGACCGGTTCATTGCTGATCATCCAATCACCGAGATGAATGATAGAACCATTCGGGGTCACGAGCGCGATGCCCATGGCATCCATAATCGAGTGTTCCACTTCGAAAAAACGGACTTCGAAAACACCGAGCTTGATACGATCATCAAGCGATTTGACGCGCACCATTTTGAGCCGACTGGCGGCACCTTTTTCCTGGTCTTCAACTTTATGTTTGATAAGAGCCAAAGTAAAATCACGGCCGACAATCGTCGGGTAATGAAGCTGCCTGAGAAGAATCGGGGCGGCTCCGATATGGTCGAGGTGACCATGAGTGAAAAGCACGCCGCGGATATTTTTTTCCTTACCTTTCAGATAGCTCACATTCGGCACGATATAGTCGATGCCGGGCATGTCCTCTTCCGGAAATTGGACGCCCATGTCGATGATGACAATATCATTGCCATATTCGAACACAGTCATATTGCGCCCTACTTCCTCCTGTCCGCCCAGAGGAATGATGCGAAGCGTCTTTTCTGGAATAGTCGGAATAGCCGGGCCCATCTTCTTGGGCTCCAAACGATTCGGTATGGTCTGCTGAAAACGCCGATTGTTACGTCTGGCGCCGCCAGAAGCCGGAGCACCCCCGCGTGGTGGGCGCGCTGGTCGCTGAGAAGAAACTTTCTGCCCTTCCCTTTTCACGACCGGCTCAACCTTCTTCATCGGAACCGGTGCCGACTTCTTATACCCGTAAGGCGTTCCATGATGTACTGCATGAAGCGTCCCCTTAGGGGCCTGTTCTCTTGCTACGATGCCTTCAAAGGCCCCGATAGCATTCGTTTTTGCCGCATTCAAAGAAAGCGGTTTCGGATTACTGGTGCCACGTGAAACGGTTGTTCCCTGGCGAAGAGCATCGACGGGCCTATTCGGCCGACGATTCCCTTGAAATGAATTATGCTGCTGCATACTGCTTTTTGTGGATGTTTCTTACGCCCGAATCCCGAAGGAACTCAAGGGCTCAAGAAAGACCCGAACCTAAAAATGATTTACACGAAAGAGTCCCTTTCTCACATAAAAAGGGAGGTTTACGTTGTGCCGAAGGGGGGACTCGAACCCCCATGCCCTTGCGAGCGCTAGCACCTGAAGCTAGTGCGTCTACCAATTCCGCCACCTCGGCTATACCTTAACGCCAAAATCCAAATTACAAATTTCAAATCAAGTTCAAACGTTGTAATCCAAGATTCTATTCATTGGAATTTAAGATTCGATTTATTCTTTGAAATTTGAGCTTTGACATTACAAGAAACTACACGAGTAATTTCTTGAGTTCCTCCACCAGAGCGACCGGGGTTGGATCCTGACCATATTTGAGGGCCAGGAAATAAGAAGTGAAATCGCCAAGCGCGATACTCGTGAATACTTTACTATACACGCTTCCGCCTTCCATGTCAAGTATTTCCACCTCTATCCCCTTTTCACGCAGCAATTTCGCCGTAATCTCCAGACGTTTGAGAACCTGCGGATGTTCCAGGGAATCCCGAAGCATCAGTACGAAAAACTTACCCTGAGGCAGAGTCCACCCCACCATTTCATTATGATTGAGTTCCGGAAAAAAATTCCAAAAAGCTGGCGTTTTAGCATTTTCATTAAGCTTGATCTTCCAGACCATGGCGACCGATTTATACTTGGCGGCGGTATAGATAACCGGAGTTTTACCCGCTATCTTCTGAGCCAGTGCCTCTCCCTGTTTTTCGAGAGCCCCCATGTTTTTCCTCAGTATCAGAGCCTCCTCGGCAAGTTTTTCCGTCATATCGGGTACCAGGCCCTGATTGACCAGTATCTGGAACATCACGCCGAAAAAATAACCCGTCCCGACACGCGGTTGGAAATTATCATACGGAATCGGCAGCTTCACGTGCGGTACTCCATGCGCCCGAGCCATTTCCTCAATTTTCCCTCCAGCCGAAAGCGCGATACAAGGGAGACCGCTCTTGAGTGCTTCCTCAAAAGACGCGATGGTCTCTTCGGTATTACCGGAATATGAGCAGATGAAATTCAGGCATTCATGGAAACTTTCCGGCGGAAGAGTGTAGGAACGATTCTGATAGATGGAGAGCGGTTGCTCGGAAGGCCGTTCTGTCTTGAACAAGTCGTTCAGATAAATACGAAACAGATTTCCCGGCAATGCCGATCCCCCCATACCAGAAATCATAATCGCGCGAAATTTTCCAGGAATACTCACTCCCTGAGCCAAATCAAACCCCACCCGAAACTGATCCGGGCTTTCGGTAATCATTTTCAAAAAATTAGACTTATCCAGTATATTTTGTTCCATAGACTTTTTCTTTTGATTATACAAAAATTCGTCTTCTCTATTTTTTAAGTATACAGTATACCGTATAACGTATCATATATATCCATTCATACGTGATACTACATACCAAATACTTGATACTACTTCTTCACTCGTTTCGTCTTGATATACCACTGAGTAATCATACCCAGACGATTGGCCGGAGTATTGGCGTACTTCACCTCCGCTACCTTGACGGAACTATTTACGGCATAGAGGTAGGTCGGACTATACAGAAAGACAGCCGGGTTTTCACGAGAAAGAATTTCCTGAAAGGTGCGGTAGTATTCATTTCGTTTTTCCTCATTCAATTCCTCCCGCAATGACAGCAAAGCAGCATCAGCATCTTTGTTATCAAAAAGGGCGAGATTGAGTCCTGGGTCGTGCTTTTGACTCGAATGCCAGAAAGAATACGGATCGGAATCGAGCATGGCCGCCTCCCCGAAGAGAATTGCCTGATACTCACGTGGGCGTACGGCACTCTGCTGAAGATCGAGGGCGCTCAAAACATTGACCGTAACGCGAGCGCCGACCTTCCCCCATTGTTCACGCAAAATCTCCGCTGTTTTAGAAAGTCCAGGCCAATCCGGCACCAGAAGTTCGAATTCCAGCACGGTACCATTCTTGGCACGTACGCCATCATCCCCGCGCTTCCACCCGTCTTGATCCAAAACAGCATTGGCTTCTCCTTCATTAAAACGAGGAAACGAGACATCGGCCGCATAACCGCTCATAAATGGCAGAATAGCCGTTTCAGCCGGACTCCCCATCCCGGAGAGAACTTCGCGAATAATAGCATCGCGATCGGTAGCAAAAGAAAGAGCTTTCCTGACTTCATCATTCGCCAAGACCACACTCTTATTCACGTTGAAGAACACCCCGAAAATACGAGGAATGGCTACCTTATAGATACGAGTGCTTTTGCGCGCCTCAAGTTCTGGCAAATTTTCCGGCAACACCGAATTGATACCCAACACTTCTTTGCGACCATACGCATCGAGTAACGATCGTTCATCGGGATAAAAATGGAAAGTGATCTTCCCGATATAAGGTGCACCAGCAAAATAATCCGGAAAAGGTTGCAGTTCATAGGAAAGCACGTTGCCATTCGAATCCTTCTGCAGATCATAAAAACGATACGGGCCGCTACCGATGGGTTCAAGATTATAATCAGCCAAAAGAAAATTCTCCGGGGCGATGTTTTCCCAGATGTGCCGAGGAAGAATACCGACTACCAAACTTTCCAAAAACCCGAAGTAGGCTTTTTTCAGGGTCAGCGTCAGAGTATAGCGGTCTACAGTCGCACCTTCGACGGAAAGCCAATTTGCCCGAAGAGGACTCTTGTACGCCGGGTCTTGGATTGCCCGAATCGTATAAAGAACGTCTTCTGCCGTTAATTCTTCGCCATCATGCCATTTGACCCCCTGTCTGAGAGTAAGCGTATATATTTTCCCATCCTCCGATACCGTATAATCCTCGACCAGGTTCTTTTGGAGCTTCCCTTCGGCATCATAGGAAAAAAGACCGCCATAAATCAAAGCGGAAATATTGGCATCAGCCTCACTGGTCTGAGAGAGAATAGGATTGATATATCGGGGTTGAGAAACCAGACCCTCGATGTACTCACCGCCATATTCTGGCACCACCCTGGTAGAGGCCATGTAAATCGCCCCCAACCAAAAACACAGCGCCCCCACGGCTATAGTAGTGAAAAAAAGAACGAGCAGACGATCACGCGTACCAAGGGCGCGAAAGAGAACCAACCACTGACGCCTTCTCAACACGGAAATAATACGGGAAAAACTACTGATAGGGTTACATTTATCGATTATTTTTGATTCTCCGGCATGAGGATGACTCCTACAGGGCCAGGCGGACATTTACCATGCCGAGAACGAAGAAAATGCACGCGAACACGATAGTGGCATACAAAAAAAATTTTTCAAGCCCGCGCTTGGTATAATACCCACCGAAATCTCCGCCGAAAGCCGACCCGAGCCCGGAACCACGGTTTTGTAACAGTATTGATATGGTAAGCAAAACCGCCACCACCGCCTGAATCACGAGAAGCGCGCGCATAAAAGATAACTAAAATGGAAGAAAAGTCCTTTTTTTAAGCCTTTTTATTGTATCAGAAAAACAAAGAGGCGTCAATCCCGCGCTTTTTCTTTATAGCGGCATCAGTCATTATTTGCATCATCCGACAAACAGCATCTCATAATTTTCTTTCAATGAAGACTTTCCTCGGAAAAGGTGCGGGACCAATCGGTAGTGTCCTAAAAAACGCCGGTCTTGTCATCATCCAAAAAGCTTCTTTCCAGAGAAAGGCGGTGGTCGCCTTCTGCCTTTTTTTTGAGATACACGTTAAGAATCAGCCCCATTGAGAGGAAAATGGATAAAAGGGAACTTCCGCCATAAGAAAGGAATGGCGCCGGAAGCCCCGTCACCGGGAGCAGTCCAATGTTCATGCCAACATTCACCAGTACCTGAAAAAATATCATAATCATCACCCCGAGAGCGAGCAGGTAGCCGAAGTTATCGTTTGCGAGGCTGGCGATACGCCAGATACGGTACAAAAGAACGCCGTACAGAGCGATAACGAAAAGGGCGCCCGCCAGACCAAGCTCCTCAGCAACAACGGCAAAAATGAAGTCCGTGTGCTTTTCAGGAAGAAAGGAGAGCTGCGACTGGGAACCATAGCCAAGGCCCTTGCCCGAAATCCCTCCCGACCCCACAGCCACCATAGCCTGAAGCACATTGTACCCTGTTCCTTGAGGGTCGCTTTCGGGATGAAGGAAGGTGTCGATACGGGCCTTCTGATAATCAGCCAAAGTGAACCAACTTCCGGATACAAAGACCATACCGAGAAACAACAGAACGATCAGGTGTTTCCACCTCAAACCGGAGGCTAATATCATCCCCGCCCAAATAGCAGCCAAAACCAGACTCGATCCAAGGTCCGGTTGGCGCAAAACGAGCATAATGAGCATCGCGGTCAGAATAAGAGAGGCAATAACCCGAGCCCACTCCCCCAGTTCGGATTTTTTCTTGGAAATAAAGCTGGCAAGAAAAATAATAAGGGTAACCTTGGCTATTTCCACCGGCTGCACCTGAAAAATACCAAGGGAGAGCCACCCGG
This sequence comes from uncultured Bdellovibrionales bacterium, assembly GCA_964488025.1. Taxonomy (GTDB): domain Bacteria; phylum Patescibacteriota; class Minisyncoccia; order Moranbacterales; family UBA1568; genus UBA1568. Next base: position 3,884 of record CAZATJ010000021.1, on the reverse strand, counting down.
CCGTACCGTTGACCGTCGTTCCAAAAACTAACACCAAAAGCAATATAAGCATCGTCACGAAATACAGAATCGTACTGTATTTTTGCACGTAGCGATAATCAACCCCTACCATAAAAAACATCGTGCCAAGACCGAGAACCGAAAAAGTAAGCTGTTTCAGAAAATAATTGACTCCTCCTGAGGCAGACAGGCTATACAAAGCGAGCAGACCCACCGAAAGCAGAAACAAAACAACGCAGATAAGCACCCAATCTAGTTTAAACAGCATTCGGAACATAGCGGAGTCTTTCTTATATCCCCCTTTTATCAGACAATCTCAATACCTCCTTCCGGGAAAATACTGCTTGACGAAATTCTCCGAATGATACACGTCGGCATCGACTTCCATGTCCACCTGTTCGACGGTACCCGGAAAAGGCGTCGGCCAAATCAAACTGAAATCACGAGACTCCTGAGCGGTCACCGTGCGCATTTCATGGGTATTCAGAGCCAAAAGCTTGCCGCTCTTGTCACGAAGGATGACCTGAATAGTGATCAGGCGGAAATCGTACGGGCTCTCGTTGGAAACCAGGCCATATGCCTCGCTAAAGCCGAACCCGGACGTGACCTGACCGTACCGTTTCTGATAGATACTGATTCTCGGCTCCCCCTGATAGCCGGAGGCTTTCTCCCACGCCACATCCTCAATCCTCAGTGTTGCCAAAACCGGCAGGCCGCTCGTTTCGAGATTGAGAGCAATGAGATTTTTCGTTTCCCGAGGTAAGAAAGTACTCTTCCCGGAGCGCGACACCAGTACTGCTCCACTGCCATCCTTGAGTTCGAATGTGTAGCGAAATTCCGGAGACCCGATACTCTCATTAACATTCGTGAGCGTCGCCAAAACATCATACCGATTTTCTCCACCGGCTACGAACGACACCTCTTTCACCTGAAAATCTTGTCCAGTAATCACTTCGATACAGGCATTCGTACAGATACCGCCACAGTCGATCCCCTGCTCATTCTGATTCTGCTTGTTGTCGAAACACGTCGGCGATGTCCGAAAAAACAACGCATACACCCCCCAGATCAAAAGCGCGTTATAGAAAAAGAAAACAACAGCAATAATAACCCGGCGCATCATTCGTGACATAGAGGTAAACATGAGATATTTTCTTCATTATAACACACCGTCCCTTCTCTTTTTCGACAAACAAAAAACAGCCTTGTTCAGACTGCTTTCGTGAGTATTTGAAGAGGAACCCTCCCAAGGCGGGCAGGCGTTCCCGGCACTGTCCTACTCTTGCCTTGCGGCTACCATCAGCCTCGAATCACGAGGTATTCTTTGCATCTAATCACCCTTTAGGTATTTATTTTCCCTGTAATGATCTATGTGAGCAATCTTGTTGAGCAACACCCTCATTTTTTCTCTTAATCCTCCATTAGCTGTAAATTCTAATAACATCCTCTCTTCTTCTTCATTATATCTTTGACGTTCTGATGATAGCCAAGTGATTGTATCATTGATTTTCCTCTGCTGAAGCGATGCTTCCCCTTTAGTGGACTCCCTAATTTTCTCATCACTGATTTTCTGATGTTGAAACCATGCCTCCCTCAGTTGCCTAATGAATTTCTTAATTTCCTCCGGACTATAAAATTTTTGACTACCTTGGATACCACCATTTTTTTCTATGACCGCTAAAAGCTCATCGAAGTCTCTTGCGGAATCAATCTTTCTATGAAGTTCATAACGGCTCCCCGGCCTCCCTAAAAATTTAATCGCCAGGGAACCATCATGGTCAATAGCGAAAACGCTCTCTCCTGTGCCCTGTGCTTCAATCAATTTCGCCGTTTTGTCAAAAGCTCGCCAAGCATCATTCATGGTATTTGAATCACCTGGACGACTATAGTGTTTCTCAAACATTACTTTTTCCGCATAAACTACCCCATTCAATACCAGGCTCCGCAAAATATCAGCCTGATACTGCAGTCGAATACGTTCCGTCTCTGTCAATTTTTTATTATTCGACACTAACGCATCGATAGATTGGATTTCTCTCTCAATCCAACCAACAAAACGATCTTCTTGCTCTTGTTCTGCCGAAGTCATCTCGATACCTCTCCTATCCAAACCCTTGATTTTGGACAGAAAAGAATCCGCGCTGGCCAATTCTGCCCTTCGCGCCTCCTCATCTATTCTCGTCTGCTCAGCTCGTGCCGTTTCTTCTGCGGGATCTGGTATTTGATTCAATTTTTTCTCTCCCTCAAGAGGAGTAAGTTCCAACTCCTGAGCCAAACGAATAGCCATTTGTTCGGGTGTCTCACCTGGCAATGGTTGTGGCTTATCAAAATTCGGCATAGCTAAAAAATCTAAGACTCACTTACCTTCATTTTACCCCCCCCAGAAATAAGTCAACATTGTTGATTTGACGTACTTTCTTGGTATGTTGTATTATTATGTATGTAAGCGATACAAACAACTATTTGGGATTATTAGAGTATGCTGGTATTCATAGACGAATCTGGAATTCATACCGAAAATGGCCACTCGGTTTTCGCGTTGGTATATATTACGGTACAGAACTACCCGGAATTCGAAAATGCTCTCATCGCTATTGAGAAAGAACTCCGTATCAAGAGCTTCCACTGGTCAACCGTGCCATGGGCTGTGCGTGAAAAGTTTCTGGAAAGATTGCTCGCTCTCGACTTCAAAGCCAAGGTCGGGATTGTGAAAAACCCCATTCATCCGGAGGAGGAACTGGAACGTATCTTGCCTCACATGCTCATCGAATCAAAAATCCGAACTATTTTTATCGATGGCAAAAAACCGAAGATTTATGCCAGACGGATGAAAAAAGTCCTTCGTGATAAAGGAGTCTCTACCAAAAAGCTCTGTATGGTCAATGATGAGCAGTACACGGGAATACGAGTAGCTGACGCCCTCGCCGGACTGACGCGAGCATATTTCGACAGAAAACCCAGTCAGAAAATAGAGAAGTGGTATAATCGTTTCCGAAAGAAAAAAATTATCCTCGTTTTACAGTAAGAAAAACAAAACCCCAGCTTGCGCTGAGGTCAGAGTGCCTGGTAGCTTTTGACAGCTCTCCCACTGGGATTTGTCCCAAGCCTCTCGTTATGTATACAGTATACACCCTACACTCATTTTGTCCAGAGCAAACAAAAAACAGCCTTGTTCAGACTGCTTTCGTGAGTATTTGAAGAGGAATGTTCCCGGCACTGTCCTACTCTTGCCTTGCGGCTACCATCGGGGCTGATAGGCTTAACTGCTGAGTTCGGTATGGGATCAGGTGTGACCCTATCGCTAAAAGCACCGGAAACACTCCCCTCCAAAGGGCGTCTTTCTTGTCTCTACAATGTATATACCCCATCAATCAAACACTCTTCACTGCTAACCGTCCTCGACATATCTCCGCCTTGCGACTTCGATACATCAATGGAAAAAAGAAAGTTGAATAAATTCATTAGTACTACTTGGCTTAATCCCTCTCGAGACTTCCACCTATAGCCTATCAACCTAGTCATCTTCTAGGAAATCTTGTACCAGTAAACTGGTACTGCTGCCTTATCTTGAGCCTGGCTTCCCGCTTAGATGCTTTCAGCGGTTATCCTACCCGAACGTAGCTACTCTGCAGTGCTCCTGGCGGAACAGCAGATACACCAGAGGTTCGTTCTTTCCGGTCCTCTCGTACTAGGAAAGACGTCTCTCAAGCAACACACGCCTACAGCAGATAGGAAACCAACCTGTCTCACGACGGTTTGAACCCAGCTCGCGTACCACTTTAATTGGCGAACAGCCAAACCCTTGGGACCTTCTCCAGCCCCAGGATGTGATGAGCCGACATCGAGGTGCCAAACCTTGCCGTCGATATGGACTCTTGGGCAAG
>CAZATJ010000020.1:0-13288 GCA_964488025.1 uncultured Bdellovibrionales bacterium | reverse complement strand
CTGATCCAGTTGTTTCATTGAGAGAAGTGCAGAAACTTCTAGCTCTTTGCGGATAGTTCCTCGAGCATCCCTGAGTCTTTCAATGGTTTTGATTCGATTTTCCCATTTCTTTTAAAGACTTTTTTAATTTTGACGCCCGGCTTCGAACGGAGGATTTCAAACCTGTCATTCTGAACGAGGATTGCAGAATTATCATCCAGTGCCAAAGCAATGCCTGGCGTCCTCAACATCATCTCCTTGATACCAGGATCGCGTAACTTCTTTTCTCGAATATGATGAGGACTGACGGTAAACGGTAATAATCCGAGTGCAGAAACTCTCATAAGTGACTCAACTGACTTACCGTTTTTCATGAACCGCCGAGAATCACTAGACCCGTATCGAAACCAGGCAATCGCACCCGCACTCAGACCAGAGAGAATGACACCTTTTTCGTACGCTCTCCGCAACAGCTTATCAACGCCATATTTTTTCCATATCCGAAGCATGCGAATCGTATTTCCCCCGCCAACATAAATAATGTCGGCCGAAAGAACCTTTTCTTCAATTTGTTTTTTAGAAAGCCTCTCACGGATAAGAAACAACACATCGGTCTCACATCCAAGTTTCTCACCATAGACAAATTGAAACGTCTCCCAATATCCCGCGGCGTCGTTGCTGGCCGTCGGAATAAAGAGCGCTCTCGGACGCTTCTTTTTTGATAGCCTCACGATAACACGATCAATCGGAAGAGTTTCTAAGTCCTTTAGTTCTCCTCCTCCAATAGCGACTATGGTTTTCATAAAATTGATACTAACGCTTGATATCTAATATACCACGTTCGAATCCTATCCTAGGTAACAAAAAACAAGGCTTTATTAAGCCCTGTCTTTAGCTGCTCCGCCTGATAGCTGCTATGAGAACCCTCTACAGGAGGATAAGACCGCAAAGTTTTACTCCTTTGGACTAAAGAAATTTATGGAACAAGGTACATAAAAGTTTACCCTGCCATGCATTTCACTATTCTTTTACTGAAGTTTGGCATACCGATCAATCTCTTCGTGCAGCGACGGCACAGATTCCAATTGGGCAAACTCTTTCGCATCAATCCAGCGATACTCACTGTGTTCATCGCTGAGCTTTACCTCCCCGCTCACATATTCACACAGAAAAGTAATCCCCACTTTGAACTCGCCTGTATCTTTTTTGAAAGCAAACACGTTAAACGGGCTACTTACACTAACTACAAGACCAGTCTCTTCAGTAATTTCCCGAAGGAGAGCTTCTTGTGGCGACTCTTCTTTATCCATTCCACCGCCCACCGTTTCCCAAACGCCTGGCCTATGGTCATCCGTATCACTTCGCTTCAATACGAGAATCTTTCCATCCTTCTGAATGATTCCTTTGACCGCAAGAAAGTATTGCATAGTATTCTTTCCAAAGTTACAGCTTCCGATACCTCGTGCTCCGACCTAAACCGATTTTTTCAATTCTCTCTACCTTGAGCAATTTTGTAAGAGCCTGATTGACGGTTGGTCTCGCCACCCCAGTCTTTTCTGTAATTTCTGATGGCGTAGCCTCTGAAACACCTTGAATATATTCCCAGACGGCAAGCTGCTTGGGGGAAAGTAGTTTTTCTACCTGTTCGCTTTCCATCAATACGAGAGCCATTTCAGATTGTTTGAGGAGCATCGTGAGAAAAAAATCAAGCCAAGGAACGATGTCCTCTTTCTCTGTTCCAAAACTTTTCTGACTTCTTCGCAAAGCGATATAATAGTTCTCTTTGTTATCCTCAATTAATTTTTCGTGGGAAACGTACGGCGCATAGGCATAGTCCTTTTTGAGCAGGAGTAAGTTCGTAAGAACACGAGAGAGTCTGCCATTACCGTCTTGGAAGGGATGGATTCTCAAAAACTCCACAATAAAGTTACCAATCACGAGAAGTGAATGGATATGTTTTTCTTCCAAAGCGGTAAGCGTAAAACTCACCAGTTCCTGCATCTTCTTCGGGGTGAGATAGGCGGGTGTCGTTTCAAACACCACTCCGATTTCCTTTCTGTCGGCATCAAACATTTTGACGGAGTTTTCCCCTTTCTTGTATTCCCCTCGGTGCCGCTCATCTTTTTCTACATATTTTAGAAGTTCTTTGTGGAAATGCTTGATGGAGCTTTCACTAAAAGAAAGGGTCCTCCAAGCATCAAAAACATTGCTCAAAAGCTCATAGTAGCCCCTGACCTCTTGTTCATCTCGGCTCTCCCATTTTCCAGGCTTTACTCCTTGGATGAAAGCCTCTACCTCTGCATCGGATAGCCTGGAACCCTCAATACGAGTGGAGGCACCAGAAGAGGTTACGAGAACAGATTTCTTGAGACGCATCAAAATCTGAGGACTCAATTTCAGTCCGCCAGTCCACCTTCCTTTTATTTCGTCAATTTTGGCTATTTTAGACCAGATTTCCCCTGGTAGAGTGGTGAATCTAGCTTCAAATGAAACTTTATTTTCCATAATATTATCTAATATTATACATATATAAGATTATATGAGATTATATGAGATAAGTCAAATCGTATACTCCTAACTATATCCGAAAGTATCCGATTGTATTCGTAAACGAAGTTCGAACGTCCATTACGGGTAACAAAAATAGAGGCTTAAAAAAGCCTCTATTTTCTTTGCTCCGGCGGTAGGATTCGAACCTACGACCAAGTGATTACACTTTATCCTCTTGTTTCCAAGACGCGTGGACTATATCATCTCCCTGCCAATTTTATCTATTGGTTTAGGAGTGAGGCGCTTCCCCTTCTATTCATCAGGGTACTCTCTCGCGAGATAGTCTCTGGACCTTCCCTTGCGGGCTTGGCTGCTGATTACCATAGTCGTGCTGATCGACCTTAGGCTTCCAGCAATTCACCTCATTCTTCACTTGCTGATTTCTCAACAAGGCTGCGTTCTTTTTGATGTCGTTCCCTATGACAATTCGCACATACGAGCGTACACTTATCAAGCTCCGCTTTTACTTTTTCCCATGCTCTAGTAATACCAGAGCCAGAAACAGCAAAATCTTTCTCTTTTGGATCGAGATGATGGAATTCAAGTGCATCCCCGCAGCGGTTATAGCCACAGAGTTCACATCTACCGCCTTTGTATTCAAGCGCTTTCTGTTTCAAAAGTTTTCTTCTCTTGATAACAGCTCGCTTCAAATACTCTCTACGGTCAGCATATGTTCTTTTGTCTGGCATACATTCTAAAGTATACCACAAAGTTCTCACAGTCACCTGCTCTACCGCTGAGCTACGCCGGAGTAAATTGTCAACTAACTTGATTACTGTTTTTTCAGCTGGCGGAACAGCGAAATGCTTTGCAGTAAATTGCCCGTATTCAGCAACGAAGGTATTGTAACCGAAAGAAAAATAAATGGCAATATGGAGCCCATACTACAAAGAAAAAAGCTCTCGGAGGATCCCGAAAGCCAATAGCTGCTACAGGGGCTTGTAGAAGTGCTGGGGATCGAAAGGTTCTTGCCAATCCCCGCCCCAGAAAAAACCGCGACTCCGAAACGTGCTCACCACGAATGAGTCGGCGGTAATCGTACCCGGTAGGGCAGAATCATAGCGAGCACCTGATGGTGACCATCTCCCCTGAGAGCGGCAAGGGTTCTGTCGCGGGTTGATATCGATGGCCCGTCCGTACGCATGAAGCGAGAGTTTCTCCCGCCCAACAATGGTACGATAATTGAAGGCGCTCGTATTGTTAGCGGCCATTGAGTACTCATCGTTCCAGCCATAGGCGACAATCGGAACGATACTCCAGATTGGAAAGCGCCACCGCAAAAGCTCAGAAAAAATCCACTGCACATCCTTGACGAGGTCCCGATGGACGACCAGTTGTCCGATATGGGTCGCTCCGTCAAAAGAAAAGTACGGGACGGTACAGAGAACCTGTGCTTCCAAAATCCCTGGCGGACATGGGAAGCGCGGATTATCCATAAGCGCCAGCGTATCATCCAGCAGATGGAGTGCCTTTTTTCTGGCACCCGCAATGTGTTTCAAGTACCAGTTCATGATTCACCCCTTCTCAATTGACAAAGAAACTTCTTATTCTTATCCTAACAATTCTCAGTCCGAAATGCCAATAGTCACATGAAAAAATCCCCCGCGAGAGGGATTTTCCAAGAAGTTTTTCTAGTAATCCTTGAGTTTCCTCAAGTGTTCATGTTCGCGGATCTTCTCAAGCGCTTTGGCTTCGATCTGACGGATGCGCTCGCGCGTCACGCCGAATTCCTGACCGACTTCTTCGAGCGTATGTGTCACACCGTCCTCGAGTCCGAAACGGATGCGGAGAATCTTCTGCTCGCGCGGTGTCAGTTCGCTCAGGATATCCGAGATGTGGGATTTCAGTAGTTTCCGTGAAGCAGCCTGATGCGGCATGACCGTTTCCGTGTCTTCGATGAAATCACCGAGCACGCTGTCGTCCTCGTTATCCCCCACTGATGTTTCGAGTGACACCGTCTCCTGAGAAATTTTCTGGATGTGACGAATCTTGTCCACCTCCATGTTCATTTCAGCAGCGATTTCTTCGGCCAACGGCTCACGACCAAGCTCCTGCACCAAACGACGGGTTACCTGGGCGTACTTGTTGATCGTTTCCACCATGTGCACCGGGATACGGATGGTACGAGACTGATCGGCCAAGGCACGCGTGATGGCCTGGCGGATCCACCAGGTGGCATAGGTCGAAAATTTGAATCCTTTACGATAATCGAATTTCTCCACGGCCCGGAACAAGCCAATATTCCCCTCCTGAATGAGGTCGAGGAGTGAGAGATTATGGGAACGGCCGACGTACTTCTTGGCAATGGAAACTACGAGACGGAGGTTTGCCTCAGTCAAACGCTGTTTGGCAGCGAGATCGTTTTTCTCGATAGCTTTGGCCAGTTTCACCTCTTCCTCACCGGTCAAGAGCGTCACCCGACCGATTTCCTTCAGATACATCTGCACCAAATCGGAAGTACCGTCAGCTTCATCGCCCATCTCCATCATCTTCTCTTTCGGTTTGCCGGGAGTTTTCTTTCCTTTCCCTTTCTCCTTCTTTCCGAACCGCTCCCCCACTTTGTCGGTTTCCAACTTGAGCATCTCCTCCGATCCAACCACACGCACGCCGGAAGTCTCGAGACGCTCATAGAGGTTCTCCAGATTTTCCAAATCCTGCTCGACGTCCGGCAGGATATGGATGATTTCATCTTCCGTCACAAAGCCGCGCTGCTTGCCGCGAAACAAGAGCTCATCAAAAGCATTTTTCTTGGTTTCAGCCTGCTCTTTTTTGCTCACCCCTTTTTTTCCTGACCGAGCAACCTGCTTTTTCCCTGTTTTCTTGGCTTTGGACGATTTTTTCTGTGCCATCCTTTTCGGAGCAGCCTTCTTAGTAACCTTTTTCACGGCTTTCCGCGTGACTTTCTTGACGCTTTTTTTCACAACCTTCTTCATGATTTTCTTTGGAGTCTTTTTCCTTTTGAGAACGACTTTCTTGGAGGCAGCTTTTCTCACCGCCTTTTTCATAGTTTTTTTCTTTAACGCTTTTTTCGGTTTTTTAGCCATCTTCTTCATCGCTTTCTTCGATGCCATAAAACACGCTGTTTAAAAACATTATGGAAATCACTTTTCCTAAAGGTATTGTATCATAGCAAATCCTCCGTCACGAGGGAAGGGGCATGTTTCCACCTCCGGAAACAGCCACAAATTCCGCCAAAAGCTTCTTTTCTAATTCCTTATCCTTCTTGGCTCGAGCATCGTCGAGCGCCTTTTCCAAAGAGATCAGTTTTTCCTTTTGAGTCACTTCGGTATGCAGATCAGCCAGGTAACGATCCGCCATATCCGCCAAAATCTTCTGTCGTTCTTCTCCCTCTTTGTCCGCAATTTCTGGTGACGCAAACAACCGAAACGACAAACGAGTCACTTCACTCTTCAATACCTGGTCTTCGATAAGAGAGAGTGGGTCTTCCTTTCCACCAGACTGTACCAGGAAAAAATAAAGGGGGTGCTGCTCGAAAAAAAACTGCAGCTCTTTTTCTTTAATACGCTTAAGCAAATCTTTGTGTATCGTCCGTTCCCCGTACATAAGGGCGATGAGCTCTTCCCGAAGCAGCTCGGAACGCTTACCAAACGTATGCTTGTCACGGAAAGGATCCTCAGGAGCCTTGATCGGTGTCGGACCGTCGCGGCGAGCTTTTTCAAGAAACAGTTTGTTGACCACCCCGATCATCATGCGCTCATCCATCTCGAGCGTGCGAGCCAGATTTTTGATGGCCTCCGAACGCTCAATCGGATTTTTTACCTCCATCAGAAGTTCGGCATATTCATCGACCACCTGGCGCTTTCCGGCAGCGGTCGCGGTATCATTCTTCGCCACGCTGGCAGAAAGAAAATATGGGAGTGCTGGTGTCGCTCCAGCCACGGCCTGACGTAACTGATCGGGATTCTCCCGTCCCATATCGGCAGCGTCTTTTCCGCTCGAAAGAGCCACGATAGACACTTGCAGCTCCTTTTCGAGCGCCAATTCCGCGCTTTTCCGAGCCGCCTTCTGGCCAGCCCCATCCATATCGAAAAACAGACACACTTCCTTGCCATAGCGCTTCATCAGGTTCAATTGCTCATCGGTCAGTGCTGTCCCAGACACGGCTACCGTGTGGACTATACCCGCTTGATGCATGGCGATGACGTCCATATTCCCCTCCACAATAACCGTCACCCCTGTTTGCTTCATGGCCTGCTTGGCCTGAAACAAACCATAGAGAGCCCGACTCTTGTGGTAGATGGCGGTCTCGGGAGTATTGATATACTTGGCCTGGCTTTCATCACCACCAGGAGCCACGCGCGCCGAGTAGCCGATGACATGCCCGAAGATATCGAAAATGGGAAACATAATCCGGTCACGGAAACGGTCATAATGAGAGCTTTTAGCTTCTAGCTTATAGCTGTTAGCTTGGGGTTCCGCAGACTTCTTAATAATCAATCCGGCTTGCTCCATTTCTTCCGTCGTGAATCCTTTGCTCGTGAAAAACTCTAGTTGGTGACGCCAACCATCGGGTGCATAGCCAAGACGAAACTTCTTGATACTCTCATCCGTCAGCCCGCGTGAACGCAGGTACTCGAGCATCTTTACTTTCCCCGCCCCGTCCCAAAGCTGCTTCTCATAGAACTTGGTAGCCAGTTCCAATAGGGCGAACAGACGTTCTTTGTTATCTTTCTGTCCGGAATCCGATTGACGGAATTTCGGCAGCTCCACCCCGGCCTTCTCGGCCAGAAGGACGAGCGCCTCTCGGAAATCAAGACCTTCCATCTCCATGACAAAAGCGAAGGCATCTCCTCCCTTGCCGCAGCCGAAGCAGTGCCACATGTTCTTCTCCTCGTTCACCATAAAAGACGGTGTCCGTTCCTGATGAAATGGACAGCAAGCCTTGTAGTGCGTCCCGGACTTCTCCAAACGCACATAGGTCCCGATGAGCTCAACAATATTGAGCCGCCCCTTGATTTCTTCGATCGTTCCGTCTGACATATGTACCCGGTAAAATTTTCTTAACCACCCCCCCCAGAATAAACCCCATGAAATTCGCTCCGAATACCACAAGCATAACGCCGAATGGCTCTAGAAAGCAAATCCCACTGTACCAAGGAGTACAGTGGAACAGAAAAATCGGTGCCCTTGATCGAAATTACTTTACCAAAATGACCGTAAGCGGCGCCTGGCTGGTTTCCTTGTTGTTCGACACAGCAGGCTTCGTCTCAACCGTAGGATAGGTTTTCATCAAAACTACTTTCACTTTTTGTGCCTCCTGCTCCAGGGCGGGAGCAAAATAAACGACCGTTCCGACGTAATTTCCCAACGCGTTTCCCGCTACTGCCTTAATAAATCCTTCTTTTTTCAAAAGTTCCGTCACTATTCCGGCGCTTCCTTTGGCCGCGCCGCCATTCAAAACTTTTATCTCGGTCGCTTTCGCTTTTACCAAAACCTGTTCCTCTGAGGCGGATTCGGCCGATGGGTTAGTCTGACCCTCTTTTTTGGAGGGTACCTCCTCCTCAACAGGTGCTTCTTTCACAGCGAGACTCTCAATCGAGGTAAGCGTTTTTTCTTCTTTGTTCAAACGCCAACCATGATACCCGCCCAAGATAATACCCGCGACGACTCCGAGAAAAATTATCATCATGAAAATCAAAAGCAGCGTCCCGAATAAGGGCTCGCGTGATGACTGGGGCTTGGCTGATGACGAAACCTCTTGCTCAATCGCCACTTCTTCCTTTTTTTTCATATTCACAAAAAATCACCGTAAAAAAAATCCTTTCGCAAATACGTTTCCAGTATAACATGAAAAATACTATCAGGAGCAGTATCTTTTCTGCGAAAAGAAAGAGACGCTAGCGGATGGCTTTCGCTACCGCTCCCACGACCTCCTTATCAAACGTATTCGGTACGATACGCTCCGCCGTCGGATTTTTCACCAGTGCCGCCAGATTCTTGGCCGCTCGGATAAGCATGGCATCGGTAATCTTTTTCACCCTGTGATCAAGTGCCCCGCGAAAAATACCTGGAAAGCCAAGTGAATTGTTGATCTGGTTGGCGAAATCTGAACGACCGGTCGCCACCACCATGGCCCCGGCTTTTTTGGCAATATCCGGCATAATTTCCGGTACCGGGTTGGCCAGGGCAAAAACAATGGCTTTGGCTGCCATACTTTTTACATGTTCCCCGGTCACGGTACCGCCCTTGGAAACTCCGACAAAAACATCGGCACCGGCCAAAGCTTCCTTCAGACCCCCTCTGATATCGTTCTGGTTCGTTTTCCTGACCAACTCAAGCTTCTCTCCTTTTAGGTCGGTTCGTTTCCGATGCAGTGTTCCCTGACTATCAAGCATGATGATATCACCAACACCATAAAGCATGAGGAGCTCGGCGATGGCCGTTCCAGCCGCCCCGGCCCCAGCAATAACGATACGCACTTTCTTCGGTTGCTTCTTTGCCACCTTGAAAGCGTTGATCAGTCCCGCCAAAACAACCAGGGCCGTCCCATGCTGGTCGTCATGGAGCACCGGAATATTGAGTTCTGTTTGTAGACGCCGCTCGATTTCGAAACAACGCGGCGCGGCGATGTCCTCTAGGTTAATACCGCCGAACACGGGGGCGATATTTTTTACGGTTCTGATAATTTCCTCGGTATCCTGCGTGGCAAGCACGATAGGGAAAGCGTCAATACCGGCCAGCGCCTTAAACAACATGGACTTTCCTTCCATGACCGGAAGCGCCCCTTCGGGGCCGATGTTTCCCAGTCCCAATACTGCCGAGCCGTCAGAGATGACGGCGACGGTATTGCCGGTCATCGTGTATTCTGACAATTTCTCTTTATGAGTAGCCAGATATGAAGACACCGCCCCGACCCCAGGGGTATAGACCAGTGACAAATCCCGCTTATTCTTCACTGGAATTTTTGGCACGATACTCACCTTACCCCGCAGTTTTTTGTGCAATGCCAGCGATTCTTTCCCAATATCATATTTCTTTTTATTCGTCATAGTTCTCTCACTTCATTACTTTTTACCCATTTCGATTCCAAGAAGTTTCACCGCGTAGTAAACCACCAGAGCGATGACCAAAAAATCAATCGTGACACTCAAAAAATCTCCCCAAAGAATTTCTACGCCGGAAAAGGCAAGTTTAGCTTCTTTCAAACCCTCCGTCTTGCCGATCAGGACGCCTAAAAGAGGATTGATGATGTCCGTCACCAAGGCTGTCACCACCTTCGACACCGCACCCCCCAAAACAAACCCAATCGCCAGGCCAACCACTCCTTGTTTACGGATGAAATCCATAAACTCTCCAGCGTGTAGCATAATCATCATTTACTGCTTATGCTGGTAGTATACCACTTATCTCATCGGGACTTCGATAGCCAAAAGTTGCGTATCTTTTTTGATGGTAATCATAATCCGTTCCGTATCCCACACCCCCAGAGCGTCGCGTGATAAAAGCTGCGTCCCCGCTATTGTCGCATCACCTTCGATGACCAGGAAGTACACGCCCTGTCCCGAATTTTTCAAAACATACTCGGTGTTTTTTCCGGCATCGAAGCGTGCCAAAAAAATCCCAGCCTCCTGATGAATCCCGATTTCACTCTCGCCGATCCTCCCCACAACCTGATAAAAATTATTCCGATACCGCGCCGGGTCAAAATGCTTCTGATCATAGCGAGGTTCCACGCCACGCTTATCAGAAAGAATCCAGATCTGGAAAAGAGTCAGGGGATCCTTCTCTGAGGCGTTCCATTCGGCATGCACCACGCCCGTCCCCGCGCTCATCACCTGCACTTCGCCAGTCGTGATAACGGCGCTGTTCCCCATGCTGTCCTCATGCTTGAGTGACCCTGACAAAGGAATGGTGATAATCTCCATGTTGTCGTGGGGATGCCTGCCGAAACCGGCTCCCGGGGCGATGGTATCGTCATTGAGTACCCGAAGCGCTCCAAAACCCATCCGCTCCGGATCATAGTACGAAGCAAAACTGAACGAGTGATGAGTGGTCAGCCAGCCATGCTCTGCGTATCCGCGCGACGATGCCTCGTGCAGTACAGTCTGCATAATTATTTCGTCGTAAAAACCTCTGCTTCACTATTAATAGTACCACCCCTTTCTTTCGAGCTGTTGACTTTTCCAAATTGATGGCCTAAAATGTACCCAGTTCTTTGATTGTTCTCAACCTCTAGGAAAAGGAGTTAAAACATGGCAACTACCATTTTAGCCGGATTTTCCATAAATCTGGAAGTGAGCTTTGTCTTTGATGGTGATTCCTCTGAGGCTAAGATTCCTCTTCAGGACGCCACTCTGCGTTTAGCGGGGTCGGCCCTCAATACCGTGACCGCGTTGTCGAGCCTCGGAGTCAGCCCCGCATTGATTGGGCTGGTTGATGCGGATCCTGATCCGTTCGGCGTAATCATGAAAGGTCTGTTTGGGTCGGTTTCCTGTCAGCATCATCTGCTGCCAGTGTTAGACAGGTCTGGTTTAGCATTCCTTCCGATTGGCGGAAAGGTGAAAAGAGTAATCGGTCGGCGAGGGCAGGTAAAAGAGTGTTTTTTGAACCAGGCAATTGCCGAGGTTTCTCGAATCCGGGGAGAGATCGGAGCCAACATCTGCCTTGCTCTCGGTGTAACAGATGGCGAGTCTGAACTTACCAAGGCTTTGTTCCAAGATGAGGCAAGTTTGCGAGTATTGGTTCCGAGTAAGAGCCTTTTTTTCTCAAGCCTTCCTATCGAAGAAATCCTTGGTCTGACGGATTTCCTTTTCATGAGTGACTATGAGTATGAGGCGAGCGGACTATCGGTCAGTCAGATTCATAGCTTCGGCGTAGATCTTCTTGTGGTCACGGAAAACTCCCGTGGTGGCTGGTTCAGTTATCATGGAACCCAGATGAGATATCCCGCCGTGTCCAGTAACTGTGTTAGTGAGGTGGGCGCTGGTGATTGGTTTTTGGCTGCATTTTTGGTTAAGTTGACCGAGAACCAAGAGGTACTTGACTACTTCAGCATCGAACAAATAGAATCAAGCTTGAAGTTCGCTTCGTTGGTCGCTGGGATGAAAGTCGAACACGTAGGTGCTTCTACCGGTCCAACCCTCGAAGACATCGCAAGGAGATTACATGATTAGGGTACTGGTATGATCGTTGTATGCAACGATCATACCAGGCCAAATTTGTAAAAATAAATTCTTCTTCAATGACTCTTGTTTTTGACCTTGATCATACGCTATTTGATACAGTCTCATTTAAAGAGGATCTTTTTAGGATTTTTGAAGAAAGTGGAGCATCTCGGGATGTAGTCGAGAGTGCCTACGAAGAACATCTCAAGCAAGTAGCAGGAAGCTACGATTTTGAACTTCATTCTGAAGTTTTGGAAAAAAGGTGTGAAGCTTTTGATAAAAGACTGGCCTCAGAGAAATTTTTGGTGTTTGAAAAAAGCGATTATAGGAAATATGTCAGTCAAGAGGCGTTCCAGGTTTTGGGCGCGTTAAAGGATCGGAGATTGAGACTAATTCTTCTCACCAGGGGTTCTGAAAAAATGCAGATGCAGAAAATAGAACGTTCAGGACTCGGTGTTTTTTTTGACAAAGTCATGATCTGTCAGGGGGATAAATCAGATGCTCTCGCTGAGCTGCGACTGGATACCGGAGACTGCTTCATAAATGATCATTGGGGAGAAACAAAGATTCTGAAGGAAGACTTTCCCAGACCAAGGTATTTTCTGCTTAAAAGACCAGATCTTGAAAAATACCACTCCCTTTTTGAAATCGATATCCCGATCCTTCTCTCGCTGAAAGAATTGTTGAAAGTAGAAGAGATCAAGCTTCCGTAAAAAAATCTCAATAGGAGAGGTGTTAATTGATGCTCAATAAAATAGGTAATGAGTGTGTTTTGTAACCTCGAAGAGGTACAATATCACTATGGTTAAAGTAAAAAGAAACGTTTTCGGTTGCGTGACCAATTTTTTACGAGGGAAAAAATGCGTCTTCTGCGGATCCTTCCGTACCAACAAAACCAAGCGGGGCTATGTGAAGTGCGAGAAATGCAAGAAACAAAAGAGCCTGAAAAGAATTCGGACGGAGATCGCCATCATCAAGGGATTCTATCAGCCACAGCCCGCGTATCAATTGGCGAATGATTTGGATTTTGACTACCAGACCATCGAGGTCGAGGTGCCAATGGATATCATCCGAAAGAAAACGAGAAAAGGTTCCGTCTACTACACCGATACCTTCAAAAGCTACCATTCGCTGAAACGACTCGGCAAGCATCATACCGTCAATCATTCAAAAAACATGGTGGACAAGGGAACGAAGAATCACATCAATGGTATCGAAGGATTCTGGAGTTTCGCGAAGCGTATCCTCTACAACTATCGCGGAGTTTCCAAGTATCACTTTCCGATGTATCTTAAAGAAGTGAAGTGCCGGTACAATCATCGGCACGAGAATCTGTTCAAGCTGTTTTTAAATATCTTTTTCAGTTACGAAACACACTCATTACCAAGAAAAATTATCATCTTTTGAACAAAAAGCGAATAATCGGTTCGAACTTTAAAATTTTGGATCGAACCGTACTTTTTGAGCCACACGGAGCGTGGAAAATCCTTTCAGACTGGGGATTTCTTGGGGGGAATGCGGAACAGACGGCGCTACGCGCCGACTCTCTTTCTTCTCCAGTTTTGAATTTTGAAAATTTGCGGAGATGGAGAGATTCGAACTCTCGAGGGCTTGCACCCTACTCGCTTTCCAAG
>CAZATJ010000019.1:0-13621 GCA_964488025.1 uncultured Bdellovibrionales bacterium | reverse complement strand
GACTGCAGCCACCCGTAGGTGTTTGGACAGTGTCTCAGTTCCAATGTTGGGGGCCATACTCTCATACCCCCTACCCGTCAGAGCCTTGGTGAGCCGTTACCTCACCAACAAGCTGATAGGACACAGGCTCCTCTTGAAGCGATAAATCTTTATTCCGTAGAACATATCGTGTATTAGCCTGGATTTCTCCAGATTATCCACGACTTCAAGGTAGATTCCTATGTTATCTGAACCCGTTTGCCGAGGGTCTAAACCCTCTCGACTTGCATGCCTTATCCACGCCGCCAGCGTTCATCCTGAGCCAGGATCAAACTCTCAATATATGTGACAAGTCATCTGATTGCTCAGATCCTCCGTGACTCACATCGATCACGAAAGTAACGACTCATTGCGACTCGCTCGGAAACAGAACAAATCTTTTTTCTCCGCTTGTCTTAGAATAGAGTTCTCCGTAAGAACTAACCACAAAAAATTGTGATTATGTTTATTGTTTTACTCTTAAACCATCGTCAAAATGATTTAACAGTTGGCTCAATTGTTAAAGAAATTTTATCTCCTGCGGTGTCGAAACACTCACCCTATTTCAACATCGAGAGTAACTCAAAAAGAGTCAGCCCGAGGCTGATCCGCCTACCGGCGGAAAAAACAGATAGAAACAAAAGCAATCCCGTTACCCGAGGGTTTCTAGATTGCTTACCTAGTATAGCAGCTTCGAAAGACCTGTCAACCCCGCACCTTTTCGGCATCATTTTCTCATAGAAACCGCCAAAGAAACTACTTTTTCTCCAAACACTCCACTCTTCCTACATAAGTGAAAGTGAACAAATACCTATGCCGAAAAGGTGCGGGGTCAATCCCCGCAGCCCTACAAGAAAGCCAAAGATTTCCTTGACTTTTGGGTTGATGTATACTATAGTAACCAGTTCAAACGGTGGTCGTTTGAATATTTTTTCGAGGTCTTTGACATGAACACACCTCTTCTAAGCCTGCGGACTGCGGGCATCATCTTGATTGTTGGAATCATCTCCCTGGTGGGTTCGGCGGTATGGATTGCCCTCGGAGCGCTCTATGCTGCCGTCATGGTGCCAGGAAGCGGCAGCCTCCCCGAACCAGTGGTAAGGACGGCACTGAAAATCATCATCGGCGCCTATCTCCTCTCCATCACCGTGATGATTGTTGTCCGGCGCCTGACGCGAAAACTGAGCCTCGGGGAAATTACCCTTTTTCTCGCAGCGCCAATCCTGCTCTACCTGTCGACACTCATCACGCTCAAGTATTTCGAGCTGTGGCTCTGGCTCATCGCCTGGGCTACGATCTTTCGGATCCTGTACTTTCCTAGAACGGGGTAGCCGTAGTCCTCCGCAGAGGAGACTACTCCCTCATAAAACCGCATCATTGGCCACGACCAGGGTGCGGCTTTTTCTTTTCTCCGATACACAGGATTCAGGAGAAACTATTTCAGTCGGTTGTTGATGAAGAGGAGAAGAATCAAAGGAATGGTCATCCAGAAAATAAGCGCGAATGGGGAAGCGAAGTAGCTGTAGGCGGTAACGGAGATATAGGAAAGCGCCGTAGCCTTTGGAAGAAAAGCCAGGGTAACACTGACCAACAGTCCGGTCACCAAAATACTCATCACCAAAAGCCTCCAGAAGAAGTCTGTTCCGGCGCTCGTGATATGGACATCGAAAAGACGTGCATCCACCAGACTCAGGAAAGTAAGAAAAGCTAAAAAAATGGCCACCTTGGCATAGGGCGAAAAAGCAATCAGCTCTTTGGGCAAAATACTGATAAACGCGACGGTAATATAGACGTTGATGAGAATATTGACCAGCTTCCAGCGACCGAAAATAAATCCGAATGCGATACTTAATCCCACGAATATGAGCAAAAGCGACAAATCGCCGGCCAGGTTCTTGGGAACCGCAAGAGTAGAAAAAAAATCGGTCAAAAAAGACATAACGGAAAATCGGTCAAAAGGTGACTACTGAACACTCTTGCCCCAAGTATACTGCCCGATGAATTGCCTTGTCAAAGATAATTTCCTTTTTTAGGCTATTACCAAACGAGGTGAGTGAAGCGAAAGATTGCTTTCGTTTCCGAGCAAGTGCCGGTAACATCAGGAGAATACTTGTTATTTTCCAGGCTTTCCCTTTTTAGAGTATAATGGGAAGGTATTCAAAATTTCCTCTACAGATATGATTCACCGCTACCGCACGCCTCTTTTTCTTCTTTTTGTGGGAGTGTTTTTCATTACTGCCGGTTCCGTTCTCTTCTACGCCTATGGTTACCGCTTCAGTTTCGAACGCGGCATTTTCATCTATACCGGGTCGCTCTCCCTCAAAACCAATAAGGAGACGGTCGCTATAAAAATCGACGGTACTCTTATACCCGAAAAAAGCCTCGGACTCCTGAATAACTCCATTCACATCGCTGGGCTCAATCCGGGCGAACACATGATAGAGGTAGGCGCCCCAGGATACAAACCCTGGACGAAAAAAATAGTCATTCAAAGCGGCCTCACCACCGAATTTTGGAATATTTTTCTCACCGAAGAAAATTACGCGAAAGAGCCGGTCCCCGCGACAGAACAGGTCATCAAAATGTTCCCAGCCCCCAACAGCCTCTTCGCTACCGTCAAGAAGAATGACATCCGCTACTCTGTCGATGTCCTCGATATCGGATCCGAAAAAAACGAGGAAGTGTTTTTCACGACAGAAGCGGTGTTTCTTCCCGACCTCGAAACCAATGTTGAGTGGTCTCCGGAAAGCCATAAACTTATCATTCCCCTCATGAAGGATGGGGAGTCGATTTATGCCGTAGTCACCATTAAAACGCAGGATGTTCTATACCTGAACGATGCTACTCATATCGCGACTCCGCTACACGCTACGCGCTGGGATGCTACCACTAAAGATGCTCTCTTTTTCCTCAATCAGGATACCCTCTATCGCTACGATACGAGCCGCCCAGAAGCAAAAGCCGTAATCATCGCCGAGCACGTCGCTGCCTACGATCTCTCTGGAAACAAACTCTATTACCTGAGCCAAGAAAATGGCTTTGTCTACCGAATAAATGGCAATGGCAACGACAATACCAACCCAGAGCAAGTCACTCCTACCTCCATAACCACCGATTTGAACCGCCCCTATTCGCTCATTGTCTACGATGATACCCGACTCTCGATCCTTGAAAAAGAAACGGGTACCCTCTTCGTCTATAATAAAAAAGTCACTGATCGTCCCTTTAAGGAATTGGCTCAAAATATAAAGAATATTCAGTATTCGGATGATGGCAAAAAACTTCTTTTTTACAGCAACAACGAAATCAGTGTCTATTTCAACCAGGATTGGGAAGCGCAACCTTTCCGGGCTCTCGATAGCATTTCGCAGATTGCCCGTTTTTCCACTCCCATCAAAAACATCCAGTGGGCGGAAGACTACGAACATGTGATTTTTTCCATCGGTAAAAGCATCAAAATGATGGAACTCGACAACCGTGACCGACGGAACTTGTCCGACCTCCTCACTCTGGACGCTGCCCCACTGCAACTCCTCTCCCGTTTCACTACCGACACCCTCTATGTCGTAAACGAAACATCCCCAGAAACCGGCACGAACAATACTGTCTTCAGTATCACCCTCCCTCAGTACACCACTCTTTTCGGCCTTTAGAAAATATTAAAACCGGTAGGAGAAAAACTTCTCTCCTACCGGTCTTGCGAACCGTGCGCTTCGTTCAGCGCAGGGAGTCCCTAAAAAAGTCAACCACGATACTGCCCGGTACGCCAGTAGTCCTGTTGATGGTTTTGAACTCATCAACAAGCAATTCTTTCAGATGGTTAACTCGTCGCTCATACTCGGGGTTACCGACGATCCTTGTCACGTAGACATAGTCGGTGCAAACCTTGGCCATCAGAACCCTTCGAATAAACAGCCACAGGAAAGGCTCACGTTTATAAATCAAGACCCCATCCACTCGGCTGATGACCTCGAAACAGTCTCCCATGTGCTCGAGCATAAGCGAATCTAAAGCCTTGGTGGAAAAATCCTTAAGCATAGTGATTCTCCTTCGGCCCGGGCCGGATTGTGGGTTGAAAAACAAAACGAATTGTTAGTGAACTGTGTGCTGGACGGATTTCCAGCAATCTTACATTATACACCTAAAATGACGTATAGTCAAGCTAATACGTCATCTAGGGCTTTAAATAAGCAAAAACTCCGGTTTTCCGGAGTTTTTATACCTGATACAGTATACGAGATACGTGATACGAAGCGATTAACGCTTGCTCCACTGCGGAGCGCGACGGGCTTTCTTCAACCCAGGCTTCTTGCGCTCTACGGCACGAGAGTCACGCGTGAGCATTCCCTGCGCCTTGAGCGTCGCCCGAAGCAAAATATCATGCTTGATGAGACAGCGAGCCACTCCGAGCTTGATAGCATCAGCCTGACCATGCAGTCCCCCACCACGCACCACGACGGTGATGGTAAAGGCTTCTTCGAGTCCGGCGACCTTAAGCGGGGTCAGGGCCTGAGCAACAAGAGCCGGGGTGCCGAAATAGGCGAGAATCGTTTTCTTGTTTACAGTCGTCCCTTCGGTCTTGTCGACCGGATAGAGACGCACCTGAGCTACCGCCGTCTTACGTCGGCCGACCGCATACAGATAGCGCGCTGCTACCTTCGGTGCCTTGGCAACTTTCGGTTCGACTTTCGCTTTTGGCCCGTCTCGCCGAGGAGCCGAGGTGGATTCAGCCTTTACGGTAGCCACCTTTTTCTTGGCGACTTTCTTGGCAGGAGCTTTCACCTCGGCCTTTTCTTTCACTTCGGTTGTTGCTTTGGTTGCCATACTACTCGTGAGTTACGTGAATGATTTTTTCGGTGTGTTCGGCTCCCCTATACAGATGAAGACGAGTGAGCATCCGATCACGAAGTTTGTTTTTCGGAAGCATCCCATACAGAGCCGCATACACTATCTTGCGAGAATCCTTCTTGAGTTGATCTTCAAAAGAAATAGAATGAATCCCTCCTGGGTATCCGCTGAAACGATGATACATCTTGTCCTCGGCCTTATTCCCTGTCACTTCGATCAGGTCGGTATTGATCAGGACGATGAAATCACCACCATCGATGTGCGGAGCGTAATTCACTTTGTTCTTCCCCATAAGGATGCGAGCGATTTCGGTGGCGAGGCGACCAAGCACCTTCCCTTTGGCATCAAAGAGGTGGTATTTCCTATCAATCATTGTTTTCTTGGTTGCCATAAAACTTTCGGTTAGACAAATTCGATAATAGCCATTTTCGCCCCGTCACTCTTGCGTTGTTCTAATTTCACCACGCGGGTATAACCACTCGTGCGGCCCTCGAAACGGACACTGAAATCACCCAGAAGTTTCTTGGTCGCTACTGCCGGAACGAGTCGTTGCAGCTCACGGATCATGGCAATGCGACGTACCGCGTCATTACGAGCTGTCTTGGCCTTATTGACCACCTGGTCGATATAGTTCTTGATTTCCTTGGCCTTGGCCTCGGTGGTCATGATATGTTCCTGCAACACCAAACTCCCCAAGAGAGTCTTGATGAGGGCGTTTCGTTGATTCCGTTCACGTCCGAGAACGCGACCTTGGTGTCTGTGTTTCATAGGAGAATGCGAGAATTCGAGAACTTACTCAGCTGCTTCGGTTTTTTTCTTCTTGGCAACCTTCTTTGCTTTCTTTTCAGGTGCGGGAGCAGCTTCTTCGGCCACCGGAGCCACTTCCTTCACAGCCGCGTCTGTCTCCTCTCCCTCTTTGGCTAATTGAATCAAAGAAGAAAACTGACCCACCAGGATGCCGACACTTTTTTCAAACGCTTCTACCGGAGTCACACTGCCATCGGTGACGATTTCAAGGGTAATCTTGTCGTAGTCCGTCCGCTTACCGACACGCATGTTTTCCACTTCATAATTCACGCGCTTGACCGGAGTGTAGATGGCATCAATGGTGATAACACCGATTTCACGTTCTTCATCACGCTCACGGCTTTCTACCGGAACATAGCCCAAACCGCGATCCACTTCGATTTCCATTTCAAATTCGGTCTTCTTGTCGGTAATCGTCGCAATCACCTGATCAGGGTTGACCACTTCCACACTGGAAGGAGTCTTGATCATAGCAGCCGTCACCACGCCCTCGCCTTTGCTTTTGACAGTCACTTTGACCACTTCGTCACCTTCACCATGCATCTTGAAACGAACCTGCTTCAGATTGAGAATAATCTGAACCACATCTTCCATAACACCATCGATTGTTGAAAACTCATGGGAAACACCCTTGATTTTTACCGAACGAGCCGCGGCTCCCGAAAGGGAAGAAAGCACGACACGGCGCAAAGCGTTCCCGAGAGTCGTTCCGTACCCGGGATGACACCCTAAAATCTCGAACTTGCCATGATTCTGGGCAAGCTCCGTGTATTTGGGCTGCTGTGGTGAAGTTATCATCTGCATACCATTTGTTGGTTTCGGATGGGCTGTCGGACCAAGTACTCGTTGACCGTCCACCGGAAACATTGTTAGGTACTAATTAAAATTATTTCGAATAGTATTCCACAACCATCTGGGCATCAACCTGAACGCCGACGTCCTGACGATTGGGCAGCGCTACGACTTTGCCAGAAAGGTTCTCGACATCAAGTTCGAGCCAATGTGGCACATCCTTCTTATTCTTCAAAACTTCAAGAATATTCTTAAAATAGGTCTTGTCCTTCTTGGTGGCCTTGAGCGTTATAACATCGCCAATCCTCACTTCCATGGAAGGGATATTCATGCGCTTACCATTCAATTCGAACATCTTGTGGGAAACGAGCTGCTTGCCGAGTACGCGTGAGGCGGAAAATCCCAAACGATAGATCACGTTATCAAGACGACGTTCCAAGCGGGAAAGAAGCTGATCACCGGTCACGCCGGGAACATTGCGCACTTCATCGAAGTGGTGACGGAATTGGCGCTCCATCACGCCGTACAGGCGCTTGATTTTCTGTTTCATGGCCAGCTGCTTGCCATATTCGCTCCCGCCACGGGATGGATTGTGTCCATGAATTCCAGGAGCATAAGGACGACGAACCATCGCGCATTTTGGAGACATACAACGATCACCCTTCAAGAAGAGTTTCTCGCCAGCACGGCGACAGAGTTTACATTTGGAATCGAGATTTTTTGCCATAGAGTTCTTAGCTTGTCTTAAATGCGGCGCGGACGGCGCGGACGGCAACCGTTATGAGGAATAGGGGTGATGTCTTTGATAGTTACCAGATTGAAGCCGTTGTTAGAGAGGGCCCGAATAGAAGCCTCACGACCGCTTCCAACACCCTTCACGAAAACTTCCAATTCCTGCACGCCATATTTCTTCACCTTTTCAGTCACATCAGCCACAACCTGAGTAGCGGCATACGGAGTCGATTTCTTAGCTCCCTTGAAAGACAAATGCCCAGAACTAGACCAACCGAGAACAGCGCCATTCAGATCAGCAATAGAAACAATCGTATTGTTATAAGTACACTGAATACTCACGCGACCTTTGAGAATCTGACGCTTATTTTTCTTAGCCTTCTTCACGGCCACTTCGTCCGCGGCAACCACCGGGGTTACTGCTTCGGCTGTCTCTTCTCCGCCCACGGCGGATCCGCCTTGGGCGGAAGTTTTTTTCACTTCTTCTGTCATATTTCTTTACTAGCTTCATTAGCTGCATTAGCTTTTTAGCTGCATTAGCTTTTCCTAGAGATCCTGAACTTACCAAAGAAGCTGAGGAAGCTAGTGAAGCTATAAGCCACCTTAGGTCTTGGCATCAGATTTCTTGCGACCGCTACCCATCGTCTTTCTGACGTTCCCACGTACCGTACGGGTATTGGTCTTGGTACGCTGACCACGAACCGGCAAACCTTTCTGGTGACGGCTCCCACGGTAACAACCGATTTCTTTGAGACGCTTGATATTCTGTTTCACGACGTGACGGAGTTCGCCTTCGACGCGATACTTCTTTTCAATCATGTCACGCAAACGATTGGCGTCTTCCGACTTGATATCCTTGGTACGCGTATCCGGATCGATGCTGAGTTCTTTGAGAATCTTCTGACTAGTCGAAAGACCGATACCGAAAACATAAGTCAAAGCGACTTCGATTCTTTTGTTGTCCGGAATGTTGATGCCCGCGATACGTACCATATTTCTCTAGCTTGTAGCTTATTAGCCTCTTTAGCTGCGTTAGTTTCTTTAATTCCCAAACTCTTAGATTCTCTAAAAGCTCGTGGAGCTAAAGAAGCGAGCGAAACTGTTTTAACCCTGGCGTTGCTTATGTTTCGGATTGGTGCAAATAACAAACAAAATTCTCTTGCGTTTGACAATTTTGCACTGCGCGCAGATTTTTTTCACGGAAGCCCTTACTTTCATAGTGCAGCTATTTATTGCGATGAACAATTCTCCCTTTGGACAGGTCGTAAGGACTCATTTCCAAAGTTACGCGATCTCCCGGCAAAAGACGGATATAGTGAACGCGCATACGACCGGAAATATGAGCCAAAACTTCATGACCATTATCAAGACGGACGCGGAAAGTGGTGCTCGGCAGTGTCTCCAAGACCTCCCCTTCCACACGAATCAATTCTTTGTTGTTGGCCATATATTGCGTGAATGGACTGCACTGACACACAGAAAGGAGCTCAGAGGCTCTTAAGAACACAAAAACAGAGAAGTTTTTGTCCGGTAAGCAATTCCATCCTCATTCCTGTGATGCATCTCTTGCAAACCCTCTCTTTTTCCTGTATCTATGCAATTTTTCAAAACGTGGTTGTATTGTAGCAGATAAAAAAAATCTGTCAATGACTCATTCTAATCCCTCAATACTCCCCGGGGCATCCCTCTCAAAAAAGATTACTTCCCGAAGCGGCGCCCTCGATTGCTATAATCAAGAAGGGCGGCCTGAAGGGCAGCTTCGTCAAAATCAGGATACAGCTTTTCAGAGAAATAGAGCTGTGTATTAGCCAAATCCCACATCATGAATCCGGAGGAAAGGTGTGGCTCACCGCCGGTACGGATAAGCAAATCTACTGGCGGCATATCCTTGGTCAGCAGACTATCTTTAATCATCGCATCCGTCACGTTTTCACCGGGATGAAGTTTTTCCGCCACTTTTTGAAAAGCCAACCGCATTTCGTCATCCCCACTATATGCTAGAAAAAAATTCAGAAAGTGTTTGCTGTAATTTTTTGTCGCCTCGAGACATTCATAAAGAGTACTCTTGAGCGATTCAGGAAACTGCTCCTCCCAGTGCCCGATAAAACGGATCTTTGCCTCATCTTCATGAATATCCTTACTCTCCAATAATTTCTTGAAGTATGTTCCATAAATACGAAGCAGTGCTCGACTTTCAGCCACTGGCCTTTTGGCGAGGTTTTCCAGTGATGATCCCCAAAAGGAAATCTCTTTGATACCCAGACGACGTGCTTCGCGCACTAATCTTTCGGTATTTTTCGCCCCAGCTTCATGCCCCTCCCAGGGAACGAGCCCGCGCAAAGTGGCCCAGCGCCGATTCCCGTCGGGAATAATCACGACGTGACGTGGAAGATGTTCCAATTGAAAAGTTTTTTCTTTCATCATAGCTAGTATTCACGTTTTGTCATGTATTCTGCCATACTTTCAAGAAAGTCATACGCCCCGGGCGTTATCTTGACACGAAGCTCTGATAAAGCCTTCTTTCCCTGCGCGATATATTCCTGTGCCAACCGTTTGATTTCTTCCAAGGAGCCGGTTTCCTTAATAATACTACAGAACTCGAGCCGTTCCCGTTCCGTCAGTTCCGCTCCGCGAGTCAAAATTTCCCGAAGACGACGGCTCTGTTCCTTTGTTCCGTTTTTCAAAGCGCGTGCCACCAAAATCGTCAGTTTTCCCTCTTCTATGTCCGAACCTACCGGTTTCCCCATCTGCTTGGTGGAACCGAAAATACCCAGAATATCATCCTGAATCTGAAAAGCAATCCCAATCGGCAGCGCATAGGCTGACAACAGGGAAAGGAGTTCTTGTGAAGCTCCGGCCAAGAGCGCTCCCATATGAAGCGGCCCCTCCACAGTGTACTTGGCTGTCTTATTTCTGTACATAGTAAGAATCTCCTCTTCGCTCCCATCACGCTTGTATTCCATGTAAATGTCACGCGCCTGCCCAACGACAGTATAGGAAACGATACTCTGAAGGCACGACAACGCCGAAAAAATACGCTCTTTCGAAAAATTCGATCGGAAGATGATGTCATTGCCGAAAGAGTACAACATATCTCCCATGACCAAGGCGATAGAATTTCCAAAGTGCTCGACATCCTGATTGGGGAAAAAGCGTCGCCCAAAATCAGCATAGCGCTTGTGAAGAGTCGGTACTCCATGCCGCATATCATCGCGATCGATAATATCATCATGCACCAAAAGAAACGAGTGGATAAGTTCCACGCTCATCGAAGTATGCAATATCTTGTCTTCTTCCGTCCCGCCAGCACCCAGATACCCGTAATACATGAAGGCTGAACGGAGACGCTTCCCCCCGGCCAAGACAATGGTGCGCGCATGTTCCAAGGCTTCAGCTACCAGGTCATCTTCTTTGAGAGCTTCCTTCAAAACAGAGTCAAAATATGCCCCAATAAGGGGATCGAGGCGCGCTTTGAAGGTCTGTAATTCTTTCTGAATCTCCATAGGAATCTCGGGACGCAATATGTTTGTGAGTGTAGCAAGAAATAACAGCGCAGACAAGGCACAGGCACACACAAATGCCCTCTCGAACAATTTTAAAACTGAAGGAAATCCACGTAGCGTCCGTAAAGCGCGGCCGTCGCCTGGAGATCGCGAGCATTGTACCTGGCGATATCAGCACTCTTCCCATGATCATACAGTGCCTTCACATCGTCACCATCCACTCCCTGCGCCTTAGGACTCTCGATACCAAATGCCCGGCACCAGAGATGAAGACTCCCCTTCTTGCGCATGGCACCATAAAAGGTCAGCTGGTCCAAAAGGTCGATATGACGAGCATTGGACGGGTGATAATTGAGATAGCGATTAGCCAGCAAGTTTTTGCTCGGCCGGATACCAAAAAGCGCCGAACGTACCATAAGGAACGGTACATCAAAAGCGCGCCCGTTGAACGTGACAAAGGTATCATATTTTTCCACCACGTCCCAAAACTTCTGGAGCATTGCCTTTTCCGTCATCACTTCGAACTTGCAGTCGCCTTCTTCAAAATTCTCCTCCTGACCCTTCGGTGACGCCTGAAAATACACCGCGCTTTTTTGGCGTTCCACGTCCAGAATACCTATCGCCACGATCTGCCCCGTGAGCGGCGAAAATCCCATCCCATTTTTCAGATCTGCCAGAGCGGCGGTGTAGTTTTCACCGCTTTCCGCCTCACGTTTAATCCACCGCGTCAGCACCTCCTGGCTAGTTTCATCGAGGGCATCAAAGTCTTCTCCAACGGTTTCGATATCGAAAACAAGGGTAGCCATAAAAAAACAGTTTATTAGCTTTTAGCTTCATTAGCCTATGAGTAAGAATACAGAATCTACTTTTTCTCTTCGACCTCTACAAAGGTCATGCGCGGCCCATGATACTCATAGTCAGGTGCATCCATAATTTCCAAGAAGCGATTCATTGGTTGCGTCCAGAGTTTTCGCTCTCCGTACAGTGCACGATAGACGACTCGCTCTTCACTGGTGACCGTATCCAAAGCGAGACCCTCTACCAAGTAAAGGTTCCCTCGGTAGTGACGATAGATACCGTTCACAATAATCTTTTCCATGACTTTAGAAAGATGCCGGGAAATTACAGAGATATTTTAGCATGAAAAGTTGATGTAGCCCCAAGGGGGTCGGACGACCTGCGCTCCGCCTAGGGCGGATGCGCTCTATAGGGCTTCCCTGCCCGAAGTGCTACATCGTTGCAGGCGGGCGCCCTCTAGCCCTCGGCAGACCTCGGTCACCCCAAACTGGGAAACAAGTGTTTCCCCGACCCCTTTTCCGTCCGACTCCCCTGGTATCACAAAACTTAAAACCCCGGGACAAGCCCAGGGTTTCAAGTTTCACAGTAGCCCCAAGGGGAGTCGGACCCCTCTTTCTTGGATGAGAACCAAGTGTCCTAGCCGATAGACGATGGGGCCAGAAACTAGCTTTTAGCTTCGTTAGCTTCCTAGCTTTTGAAACTGGCAGGAGTGGTAGGAATCGAACCTACGCAAGCGGATTTGGAGGCCGCTGTACTACCATTATACGACACTCCCATGCCGCAATATTGTACCACAAGCTACCAAAAACCGAGAACTATTTGCTCTCGGTATGGGTAGTGTTTTTCTTGCAGAATTTGCAGTACTTGGAGAGCGAAAGCTTTTCTTTCACCTTCTTCTTATTACGCTTGGTATAGTGCGTAATCCGGCTACAAGCACTACACTTGAGCTTGGCCATGTTGTCTTTGATCATTCCCATACCCGTGTGCCCTTAGAGATAGAGTAAATATAAAGCCTTTCCACTGTACGTGAAAATGTCATTTTCGTCAATCCCGCACCATTTCTATGAAGCAATGTGGATATAGCTTATCTCAGCCGAAGGCGGCTACGCCTTACAATTCACTTAAAGTAGAATCTTCCGCGGAAATGGTGCGGAATCAACACTGAGCCGTTGATCGGGATTGAACCGATGACCTCGTCCTTCACTTCTACCTCTTCTTCTTGTTCCAACAGTATACAAGAGGGTTAGACTGTATCTTCAGCGTACCGCGAAGGCGGGTTAGCTGCCCTTGTCAGTCGTTCGGGCGTCCAAATAATTATAGGGCGCCACGGTCTTGGCTCTGTCGAGCTATTAACCGTAATTCGGGTTTCAGAAAAGGATTTCCCCTTCTCCGGGCAAGAGTCTCTGTGACTCACCAAGGACGTGCTCTACCAACTGAGCTACAACGGCTTGTTTTACTTCTTCAAACCTTTTTTCCAAACATCTGTCTTCAATAATTTAACGAGAATGTCTCGTAATTTCCTATTATGGAAATAAACAGTAACCACACCATACTTCGTCTTGTTCCTGTATGTACCAAGAGAACGATATGGAGTAATGGTTACCTTGTAAAATTGGGACTTCTCTATTGTAAGGGTTTTTGACCAAAAGTCCAGGCCTTGCGCTTCTGACATATCAGAAAATATCTGTAGTCCGAATTTTAACTGACTTCGCTTCAATCCAAATATTTTCTCCAAAAACACGATAAAGGTTTCTATAAGAGCTGGGTCAGTATTCCCCAAGCGCACTGATGTTTTATTGGCCTTCGTTCCCTCGCCCCAATAGAGACCTATTCCTAAGCCAAAAAGCACAGCCTTTTCAAAAGAGCCTGGCTTTTTGAAAAGAAATGGATCGCCATTTGGATTATTTTTCAAGTAGACAGCGTCGGAAATTGAACGGGTCTTAATTTGATACTTCTTAATCCAGTACTGTATTCCACTTACAGAACAACACAAAAGATCTGCTATTTCTTGCATTGATTTCCCTTCGTTGGAATACAGTTGTTCAAGTTTTTTCTTTGGTATCATACGGTAATGATACCATATATTAGTTGAGTAAGTCCATAATAGTATATATGTATACTAA
>CAZATJ010000018.1:0-13653 GCA_964488025.1 uncultured Bdellovibrionales bacterium | reverse complement strand
GGTGGTCGCACCTGGACTCGAACCAGGGACCTCTGCAATGTGAATGCAGCATTCTAACCAGCTGAACTATGCGACCAAGCATTTTTGCTCATTGTTGACTATTATCTGTCCTTCATTGGCGGGAAGATGACTGTTTCACGGACGGAGCGGTTCATGAGGATGGCAAAGAGACGCTCACTCATGCCAAATCCGAAAGCTGGTGGCATGCCGTATTCCAAGGCTTGAATAAAGTCTTCATCAAGCATCTGCGCTTCGACATCCCCGGCCGCGCGAAGCTTCATTTGATCTTCGAAACGGGCCCGCTGATCGATTGGATCATTGAGTTCCGCAAAAGAATTTGTCAACTCGCTTTTGACCGCAATGAACTGAGCTCGCAGAACTTTTTTCGGGTTAGTAGGGTCGATCTTGGCCAAAGGAGAAATCTCCAACGGGTGGCCGACCAAGAAGCATGGCTGTACCAGTTTCTGTCGCACAGTCTTCTTGTAAAGCGTATCGATCATGCGCCCCTTGCCGTAGCTCTTTTCATACTTGATACCGAGCTCATCGGCTTTTTTCATGAGCTCTTCCAGAGTGATGTCCTGGGACAAATCGATGCCCATCTCTTTCTCAAACTCGGTGAAGTAGTCAACCCGCGGGTACACGCCGCCCCAATGAATCGCCACGCCCTGGTGCTCTGTCTCATAGCCACCGGTAACATTGAAAACGATTTCCTTGATGAGTCGCTCGGTCAAATCAAGACCCATTTCAAGGTTCGTGTAGGCGCTATAAAACTCCACGTCATCATACTCTTGGAGGTGCTCGCGATCGATTCCCTCATTACGAAACAAACGTCCGATTTCAAACACCTTTTCATACCCGCCGACCAACAGCCGCTTGAGCGACAATTCGAGCGAAATACGAAGGTAAAAATCCTGGTCAAGCGCGTTGTGATGCGTCACGAATGGTTCAGCGTCCGCTCCACCCGGCACATGCTCGAGGACCGGCGTCTGCACTTCGAGAAAGCCCTCTCGTGCCAGAAAATTCCGTACCGTCTGCCAAAAAATATTTTTCTTGACGAATAGCTCGCGGGTTTCCGGATTCATGAGGAGGTCGAGGTAGCGCCGGCGCAACAGTTCCTCTTCGTCCTTCAAGCCATAAAACTCCGTTGGGATCGGCCGTAAAGATTTGGAAAGCATCTGCCATTTTTCCACCCGGACGCTTTTTTCATTCTGCTTGGTCAAAAAAACCGTACCGGTCACACTGATAAAATCACCCAGATCGACCGTTTCTTTAAAAAGTTTAAATTGACTATCATCAGCTGGGGTATCGATGGGCGCCAACGTCTCCGCTGAAAAAAAGCCTTGTATCTGACCGCTTCCATCTTCGATATGACAGAAAGCAATCTTGCCCATCACTCGCAGTGACTTAACTCGCCCAACAATTGATACTTGCGTATCGGTGCCGTTCAGTGTTTCGAAAGCGTCAAAAATCTCACGATTCGTATGAGTTCGAATCGCGGTTTCCGGGTAGGCCGAACCAAAAGCCTCCTGCAGCTTGGCGAGTTTCTCTAATTTGGTTGTCAGGATATCTTCGCGCATATGGATTCATTGTAGCCTCATGTAAAGCAAAAAGCAAGACCGCTTCTTCCGCTCTTTCGGCACTACTAAAGAAAAAATCCCTCGCGTAAAGCGAGGGAAATCGGTTTTGAAAATAAACTCTCGGGAACTTCTAACGCAGAGAGACAATTTCATACTTCACCGTAGCAGCCGGAGTCGTCACCTCTACTTTGTCACCCTTTCCCTTCCCAATGAAAGCCTGCCCAATCGGAGATTCGTTGGAAATCTTTCCCTGCGCAGGGTCAACCTCATTGGAACCGACAATCTCGAAATGCAATTCTTTGTTCCCAACCTTGACCGTCAATTTCGAACCCATACCGACCGTCGAGGTACCCTTATGTTTGGCAGCAACAACAGAATCCTTAAGCATGCTCTCAAGCTCGGCGATGCGTGATTCATTTTCGTTCTGATGATGTTTGGCCTCGCTATATTCAGCATTCTCAGAAAGATCGCCTTGCTCCTTCGCTTCCTTGATTGTCTCGGCGATTTCATGACGAATCTTCGTTTTGCGCTCCTCAAGTTCTGTCTGAAGTTTTTTAAGACCTTCTTCAGTGAAAATTTTTGCCATGACGGTATTATTAACAAAAGAAAATTCTCTCCTCAAGGAAAGAACAGATTTGATTTATGAGTTCCTCAATAGTAGCAAAATCGAAAAAAAAGTCAATCCCACACCTTTTTGGCTTTATCATAGGATAAACATTGAAATACATAGGATCCCCTGGTCTTTTTTGAAGCCAAAAGAGTGCGGAATTAATCCGGCCCTTCTCTCATTTCTGACGAGAAAAGTACCACTGGTAGACTTCTTTTGTGACCGGAACGGCATTGTATCCCTCCTCCCCCTGACCCTCTACCAAGACAATCATGGCCAGTTCCGGATTTTCATACGGCGCAAATGACACGAACCAACCATGCGTTTTGTCATTATTACCGAACTGAGCCGTTCCTGTCTTTCCGGCAACCGCAACCGACATATCCTTGAGAGACTGGGCCGTCCCACTGGTCACGGTCTCTCGCATTCCTTCACGGACAATGCGCAAGATATCCTTATCAATAAAATTCTGACGGATCACGGTAGGTTGTAGAGCAACCACCTTGCCATCAAAAGATCGGATCTGCGAAACGACACGCGGAGCATAGAGCGTTCCACCATTGACAATGGTCGCCACGGAATTGAGTATTTGTAATGGGGTCGCCGTAACGAACCCCTGACCAATAGCCGCATGATAGTCATCGCCGATATACCAGCGTTCACCGATAGTCTCCTCCTTCCAGCGGGCATCGGGTATCAGCCCTTTCGCCTCGCCGAAAATATCGATGCCTGTTTTTTCCCCATATCCAAACAGTTCCTCATATCTCTTCATCCGATCCATGCCGAGTCCGGCTATATTGCCGTAGCCCCCACCGATAGAATAGAAAAACACGTCACTCGAAACGGCAATAGCCCCCCTAATATCGGTAAAACCGTGGGCTTTCCAATCGCCAAAAAAGAAACGGCCGATACTGATGCCTCCCCGGCTTTCTATCTGCGTATGTTCATCAACCACTCCTTCGGCCAGGGCGGCGGCGGCCAGTACCGGCTTGATAGTCGATCCAGGCGGGTATTCACCGGCGATAACACGATTAAAAAGCGGTAGAGCGGGATTATCTACCAATTGTTTGTACTCTTCGTTCGAGATACCGGTCGCGAAAAGATTGTTATCAAAACTCGGTAAACTGACCATGGCCCGTACCGCTCCGTTCCGCGGATCGATAGCTACGGCTGCCGCGCGCTTGAGATCATTTTTTTCAAGAATGGTCTGAAGACTGTCAAAGAGCTTCTTCTGAAGATCGGCATCGATATTTAAAATAAGATCCTGACCAGGAACCGGCTGCACTACCCCGAGATCTTTTTTCACCTGGCCGAAAGCATCCACCTCGACCCGCTGAAAACCATGTTTACCCCGAAGCTGTGCCTCATAGCTCTTCTCGATTCCCTGCTTTCCAATGGTATCAGTAAAAAGATAGTCCGGATGCGTCTCTAGCTCTTCCTTCTTTATTTTCCCCTCATACCCGAGGATATGGGAAAAAATCAAACTATCGACATAACTTCGTTCCATGGTCTTATACAAACTTATCCCAGGAAGTTCGCGGCTGCGACTCAGAAAAAGAAGCATCTCTTCCTGGCTGATTCGCGACTTGATAAGAAGAGGAAGAGTAGAGCGGCTATCAATGTTTCCAAACCCTTCTCTCAGAGCAGTCTCATCCAAGGAAAAAGTTTCAGCAAGAATACGCTTCATGGCGTCTTGCCGTTCGCGCTCTTCCGGAACATCAGCGGGAATAAGGATGACGTCCATGCTCGGAACATTGGATACCAATGGTTTCCCGAAAATATCGTATACGATGCCACGGGGCGCCGGGATAATGATGGCCCGCAAACTGTTACGCAGAGCAATGGCACGATATTCGTCCCCTTTGATGACCGAAAGGTAAAAGACCCTACCGCCCAAAACTGCCAGAAGTCCCAGCATGATAAGAAGGAACCACAAAGATGACGAGCGGCGAAGCGGCCATTCCATTTTGGCAGCATCCCTTTCCGTCACGGTCAAGATAGCGTCATCGATTTCGATGCCGCCTTTTTTATGAAGAAATATTCCCTTGCGGATAAAAATACCCATACTCTCTAACGAACATTGAGAAATTGCCGCTGATGAAGCAAGTCGAGATACTCCTCAAAACGTTTCACAATGAAATAGGTGACAATAAAAATCGGGATTGAGAAGAAAAGCGAAAAAAAGAAACCATCCCAGGAAGACAATGACACCAGAGAAGATGGTCCTCCGATGAATGTATTTCCCCGTGTGATAAAGGAAAGAAGAATCTGATAAAAGATGACCCCACCATAAGACACCAGGGCATACAAACACAATCCTAAGCCCCGATGTTCGATCAACAGACGCCGTGAAAGAAAGCTGGTACCATAAGAAAATATGACGGCATAAAGAGAAAACCAGGTTACCACGCCCAAAGAAGCGGCGTCAAAGAAAAGTGTCAGTGGAAGTGTCATAAAAAGAGAGCTTGGAAAACCGCGAATGAGGGTAAAAACGACTACTCCGCCAAGGAGAAAGAGCGGCGCGTGAAACCAAGGGAAAAGAATATCAAAAAACGAAAGCTGCAGCAAGACAAAAACGAGGAGAAGAGAAATGCGAAGAAAAAATGCCTTCATGCTTATAAAGAATTTTTGATAATGAAAACGTAACGGAGAGAATCGAAAGAAAGAGGAGAAATAACCGCAGCCTGCTTATAAAGATGATCGGGAGAAAAACGTACGCCTTGCAAAGTGCCAATAAGTAGATTCTTTGGTAATTCTCCACCGAGACCGGACGTAACGAGACGATCGGAAGAAGAGAGTGGGGCGTCCTGAAGCACCATATCGAAAAGCAGCCCCAGTCCGTACTCCCCCTTGGCAATACCCTGAGCACCGCCCTCGACCGTCACGGCACTCACAGCGCTTTCCGGATGAGTAAGAAGCATGACTCGAGCACTTTTCGGAAACACGGCTGTAACACGGCCGACTAAGATACCGCCATAAACGATAACGGGCATTCCTACTCTTATATCCTGAAGCGAACCCTGGTCAAGAGTCAGCCAATTCCCCAGACCGGCAGCGTCACGTCCGATGACCTCCGCGGCCTGCAAATCAAACGTCTGCCGCGGAAGAAGATCTACATTTTTTCGCAGTTCATCGTTTTCCTGCGATACTGCCTGCCACTTCGCATTTTCAGCGGTAAGACGGGTATTTTCCTGTAGCAGCGAATCATTTTCTTGTTTGAGATCGCCTATGGAAGTCAGAAAATAAAAGACGTCACGCGCTTCGAAGGCGATAGAAGAAAATATCGCCTGCACCGGCCAAGTGATAGTCGCTACGACCGTACGGAACGGCTCCAGAATGAAACGGGGTTGGAAAAAAAGAGTCAGAGAAAGAAACGCCGTTACGAGAAGCGCGCGGAAAAGTTTTGTCTGAATAAACTTCTGTCGAAGCGCCATAAGATAAGAAATATCAAACCGTCTTGTGGATATAAAAAATGAACGCTAACTACTCAGTGGCTTGTTCTGCTCCTCCTCAATAAGCACCTCCTTGAGGTTTTCCATATCATCAAGCACGATGCCCGTGCCTCGTACCACTGCCGTAAGCGGATCTTCCATCATGCGTACTGGAATGCCAGTCTGATTGGCGATAAGCTTATCCATCCCCCGGATGAGACTTCCTCCACCTGCCAGAATGATACCGCGCTGCATGATATCCGCCAAAAGCTCCGGCGGCGTTTCTTCAACAATTGTCTTGATATTATTGACAATAATGCGTATGGATCGTGACAGTGCCTCACGGATGTGCTCATCGGTCGCCATCACTTCCTTCGGCAATCCCGAAACCAGATCGCGCCCGCGCAGTGGAAACGTCAGACGCTCACGCTGCGGATAAGCACTGCCAATGGCGATTTTGGCTTCTTCGGCAGTACGCTCACCGATCAGAATATTAAACTCATCACGACTGTAACGAACGATGTCCTCATTCATTTCATCACCAGCAATACGCAGACTCCGTGAAATCACTACGCCTCCGAGAGAAATAACGGCAATCTCCGTCGTGCCACCACCGATATCGACCACCATATTACCAGCAGCATCAATAACCGGAAGGCGGGCTCCGATAGCTGCCGCCATCGGTTCATCAATAAGAAAGGCCTGCCGCGCCCCGGCATTCATCGCTGCCTCTATAACAGCGCGTTTCTCCACTTCCGTCACGCCAGACGGAATACCAATCAGTACCCGAGGACGACGGAGAAAGGAAAAATTATCCTGGTTGACCTTGTTGATAAAATAACGGAGCATCTGCTCTGTCACTTCGAAATCACTGATAACACCATCAACGAGCGGCCGGGTCGCCACGATATGGCCCGGAGTCTTACCGACCATCTTCTTGGCTTCACGCCCAATGGCCAGAATCTGCCCCGTACGCTGATTAATCGCCACTACCGATGGTTCATTAATGACAATGCCCTTCCCCCGAACATAGACCAAGGTATTGGCCGTTCCTAAGTCGATGCCAATATCCTGGGAAAGATGGCTAAAAAACCTGTCAATCAGGCCTTTTTGAAAATTTTTTATGAAGCGTTCCAGGCTTGACGGCATACACACAAAAATCAATAAAGAAATCGCCGAAAATACTCAAAAGACGAACAAAAACAGGACATCCCCCATTCTATCCCATTTCCGGAAAATATTCCAGGGATTCATGAAAAAAACAAACAGCTGGAAATATTTCAGCTGTTTGAAGGAAAAATTCAACGTGGAGAATCTGAAAAAGCTATTTCTTCAATGAGATTCCCAGTTCTCGCAACTGTTCCGAAGAAACTTCCGATGGAGACTCCATCATCGGATCTTTCCCTTCACCGGTCTTAGCGAAAGCGATCACTTCACGAATATTTGGCTCATTCTGAAGAAGCATCATCAGACGATCAAAACCGAAAGCCAATCCGCCATGAGGCGGCGTCCCAGAACCAAGCGCTTCCAGCATATGACCGAAATTCTTTTCGATTCGTTCGGCCGAATAGCCCATAATCTCAAAGACTTTTTTGAGAGCCTCGGGTTTATGGTTACGAATACCACCTCCACCAATCTCATAACCATTCAGCACCATATCGTACTGTGCCGCAACAATACCATCGATATTCTTCTGCTCCATCAGATCTGTCATATACTCCGGCTTCGGCGCGGAAAATGGATTGTGCGTAAACGTCCAGCCGCCGTTGTCAGTTTTTTCAAAAAACGGAAAGTCCACTACCCAGCAGAAAGCCAGAAGGTTGGGATCATTCTTGTCTTCCCGGATATCAGGCTTATCAGAATGGTATTTCTCCATCGCCTCCGCATAGGTCAGGCGGGGAAACGGCAGTGTTTGGATTCTTTTCTCCGGATACACCTCTTGCACCAGGTCAATGATCATCCTCTCATTAATGGCCATGACGTCTTCTTGCGTCACAAAACTCATTTCGAGATCAATCTGGGTAAATTCCGGCTGGCGGTCGCCACGGGTATCCTCATCGCGAAAGCAGCGAGCAATCTGAAAATACTTCTCAAAACCGGCTGCCATAAGGAGCTGCTTGTACTGCTGTGGGGACTGCGGCAACGCGTAGAATTTTCCCTGGTCCAGGCGCGAAGGGACGATATAGTCACGCGAACCTTCCGGCGTGGACTTGGTCATATGAGGCGTCTCAATCTCAACGAATCCCTCTTGAGTGTAGAAACCCCTGACAAAGTGCGTCGCCAAATGACGCTTCCGAATATTCTCCTGCATTCTCCCTCGACGCAGATCAAGATAGCGATACTTAAGACGGATTTCCTCATTGATCTCTTTTCCGTCAGACACGATATCAAATACTGGCGTAGTAGCTTCATTCAGAACAACGATGGAAAGTACCTCGATCTCAATAGCGCCATTTTGCTGTTCAGCATTCACCAATTTCTCTGGACGGGCGTTGACGTTGCCAGTCACCTCGACTACCCACTCCGGACGGAGCGTCTCCGCTACCGCCTTGGCCTCGGCATAATTCGGCAGCACCACCATCTGAATCTTGCCGCTCTCGTCGCGCAAATCGAGAAAAATAAGCTTGCCATGATCACGGCGGATGTGCACCCAGCCGCGAAGCAGCACTGCCTCTCCGACATGTTTGAGTGTCTCACTGATCAGTGTCCGTTCCATACCATTCATACGTTATTCATTACCCTCATTTCTTCTCCGCTTCCATGGACTGGAAATAATCATTGACGGCATAGGCGAACTCACTTGGCGTGATCTGCGTCTTCATAAAAGTCTTGTTGACGAGTCCGGATTCGGTCAATGCCTTCAGCTGCTCGTCCTCGAGCGAAGCGGAAAGCACGAATATAGGCACGAACTTCTTCTCCTCGATCTCTCTCAGCCTCTGGATGACTTCACGCCCGTCCATTCCCGGCATCAGCACATCGGAGATGATGAGGTCGAAAGACTGATTCATCGCCGCCTCGAGACCGGAAATCCCCTCCTGCATAGTCACCACTTCATACCCTTCGTCGCGCAAACGCCTACTGAACATCTCGATAAATACCGCTTCATCCTCGATGAACAGGATGCGTTTGCCGAGTTTCACGTGTTCCTCCGGAGCCTGTTCCTGGCGGGCGGAATTCTTATTCCGTTCGTTCAATTGATACAGGAAACGGTTCACCTCCGTCACGACTTCCGAAGGAGAAAATTCCGTCTTGGAAATGAAGCCGTCCGCCCCGAGACGCAAACACTCCGCGCGGTCTTCCGAACTGCTCAAGTTGCTGAAAACGACGATCTTCAAGTCCTTCGGATATTCCGGATTCGTACGCAGCTCGCGGAGCACGTCCGTCCCGCTCATTTCCGGAATCACCAGGTCAAGCAGGATCAGATCGAATTTCTGCGCCTGCACCTCTTTCAGGACCGCCTTTCCGGTAACGGCATTCACTACCTCGAAACCGGAGCTATCGAGTTTCCTCTTATAAATTTCCGCGATAAACGGGTCGTCTTCGACAAACAGAATCTTTGGCATAGGGTATGATCTCTCCTTAAACGTTACTGGAAGAATACCCTATAAAAGCCTAAAAATCAAGAAAGATCATTTTTTTTTACTTCCCCTGTTCCAAAGAAGAAGGCTGGTCGGAAGTCCCGATGTTGATTTTCGGATTTACAAATGGCAGCTCGACGATAAAGCGGGAACCGAGGTTTGGACCGTCAGATTCCACCAAGATCTTGCCACCGTGCGCTTCGACGAAGTTCTTGCCGACGTAGAGGCCGAGACCCGTCCCGGTGGCGAACAGTTTCGTCGTTTCCTTGGTGCGGGTGAATTTGTTGAACAACCTGTCTCTGTCCTCCGGTTTGATCCCTATACCCGTATCGGAGACGATGATACGCGCCGCACTCTCACTCGCTTCCAGCGACACCGTCACACTGCCTTCCTTGGTGTATTTCAGAGCGTTGTCGATCAGATTGGATACCACTTCCTTGATCTTGTTCGGATCGATAGTTAATTCAGGGAGCAGCTTCTTGGCCAGTTGCATCTTGAGTTCCAGATGTCTGTCCCTGGCTGGCATAGCAAACATATCCACCAGCTCGGCGATGATCGGTTCGATGTGCGTCGGCTGGAAGTTATACTGGATGCGTCCCGCCTCGATACGCGAGACATTCAGCAGATCTTCCACCAATTGCACGAGCCGACTATTGACGCTGTAGATCTTGTTGAGTACGTCTTGGACGGGCGCCGCAACAGCGCCGTATGACCCCTCGAGCAAGAGAGAGACATAGCCCTTGATGGCGGTCAGCGGCGTGCGCAGCTGATGCGACGCGATAGAGATGAACTCCGATTTCGCCGTATCAAGCTCCTTCAGCCGCTGATTGGCGATAGCCAACGCATCCGAGATCTTCTGCAGCTCTTCCTTGCGCTCGACTTCATTCTCTACGCTTCTGACCAACATTATTATAAATAACAGAAGGACTATGAAAATTATTCCATTGATTATCAATTCAGACACGGTTTGGGATCTTAGTACTTGGAATAAAATGAACACTAGAATTCCTAAGGAAATTAATTCGGTAGTAATGATTTTAAGGTTCAATAATCGATGTTTGATTATTGCATAGCCGGAAGAAAGAACGATGAAAACAGTACTAAAAGATCCGAGCCTTGAATATATATTATAATTGACACTATTCTCAATATATTTAGTAAGAATAATATTCGTTAATAAAATCGTCAGCACGGAAACAATGAAGCCAATAAATAAATATATGAACTGAGATTGGTCTTCGGGGTTAACTCTTCTATATTTCCATACCAACAATCCTATCCCCGAAAAAAGAGCCAGACTAATCAATGTGTTATATATGATTTCTCCTGGGCCGAAAACCGGATTTATTGAATTGATCTGCGTTATCTCGAATCCTGAAATAACGAAATGGGTGGAAAATATCAGTATAGAAAAAATAATCGGCACTACATATATCGCACTTCTAAAGTAAATGTTATTTGAAATTTTAATCTTCGTGATATCTACACAAAACAGGAGTAGTAAGAACGCAGCAAAAGCACCCGAAGAGAAATCAACCTTCAAAAAAAATTGCATGAATCCTAAATTAGTAAATTCGTCTTCAAAATAAGAGGCATTGATCCACACCAGGATAGCCAACGCAAAAAGCGCCAAAGTCCTATTGATTCTTTCTTTTGGGTTCTTTACCAAAATAGACGCGCCCAAAACAATATCCAAAAAAGATACAATGATCAGGAGAATTACTGCTTGATTCAACATGGTGATCGGGATTAATTTAATTTTTCTTTATTCTAACAGGTATTGCTCGTATTGACAAAATCATTTTTGTCTGCTATAATAGATATTTCTATCAGAAACGAAGGAGTACGGAAATGAAAAGAAAATCGAAAGCTCTTTTACAAGTCGGAAAGGCTCAAACGGGACTGAAAATCGCTCGAGTCAGTGATCTCGTCCGAATCCCTGGATTCGATCTCGACAAGCTGGCGGAAGATTTCATACATCTCGATCAGGAAGTCTGGGGAAACATAACAAACAGCCAGTATATGCGGACCGTGGAGATGGTGAAAAACCAATTCCGTGTTTGTCCTCATCTCCTGTACTGCGCCTTCCACGATGGCAAACTGGTCGGAACTGCCGGTGGCATCTTCACAGACCAAGAAGAAATGTCAAAAAATAAGACATGGCTTGAGAAGACCGGTAAAGGGTATTTCAATACCCACATTCCGAACGGCCATTTGGCATTCGGAGCAGATCTCTCCGTGCTGAAGACAGCACCAAAAAGAACGGGTACGCAGATGATGCTGACATTGCTCATCGTCACGATCATCGGAGAGAATATGAAGGCACTGTACCTGGGGTCGAGAATCCCCGGATACCAGAAGCGTAAGGATCTGAAAATAGAGGAGTATGTTTATGGAAAAAGACCGAATGGAAAACCGCTCGATCCCGAACTAAACTTCTACCTCAAAGACGGATTCGAAATCGTCGAGATTATTCCGGAATATATGGACGATCCGGACAGTCTCAATTACGGTGTGCTCATCAAATGGGACAATCCCCTGTACAAAGTTACCAAGGCGATCCCGTTCCTGAAGTCCGTCATCAGATGGATTGGGAAAAAACTTCTTCTCCGAATCCCATCATGAAGACACTCCCGCGTTTATGCACCTTGCATAAACGCTTTTTTTTATTTACTGAAGAATATTTTTTCCATTCTTGAAATTGCCAACAATTCCCACCTGCTCCTGATTGGCAATTTATAGAAAAAGTTTTCTATATTTCCCTGGAATATTTCTCCTAAAATCTTGCTTTCAAAGATTTCTTTTTTATTGAAAAGAGCTTCGGTTCGCCTATCATACTGACTGGGAGGATCTGGGAATGCCATTTTTCTTCTGGTATAAATCTCTTTGGGCAACAATCTTTTTCCCAATTTTCGCAATATATATTTTTCTTTCTTATCCAAAATTTTTAAAAGCGAGGGTATAGATAATGCCAGCTTAATAATCCTCAGGTCTACATGCGGTAGGCGGACTTCAACTCCATTGGCCATAGACAGCCTATCCTCCTGCATAAACATAGTCTGTAGATGTGTTTTGATGCTGAAATTTACGAGTGATTCGGTCTTATCAGCGCCCTTGTAAGGAACAAAATTCTTTCTTAAATTCTCTGTTATTATTTTATTGACTCTATCCTTCATTTCTTTTGATTTGATAAAAGCGGAAAACTTGAACTGCCTTGACCAGTATTTTTTCAAACCTTGATAATTTATATCTTTCGCTGGTAGCCTCAGAAGATCATAAAAAAAGAGATAGCCCAACCACAGTTCGTCCGCCCCCTGTCCATTTATCACCGCGCGAAGACCGGCTTTCTGAGCATATTCATAATTCTTAAACTGAGGGATGAAGACCTTATCCAAGAGCGGCTCTTCCAGAGAAAACGTTACCTTATCAAATTCGTTTATGGAGATATCGTTTTTAATCTCAATTTCATGCAACTTCACATTCTTCATCTGACCACACAGCAGTTTCGTATATTTTAAATCCTTGTTTTCACCATAGTCATACTTTATAGTAAAACAGTGCAGCGGTTTCTTGTATTTCTGATTATGACATTCGGAGGCAATTTTAGTTATCAAACTGCTATCAATACCGCCGGAAAGAATGGTGCCGACTTCAGTGTCAGCATCCATCCTCAGTTTTACCGAATCACGCAAAAGTTTTTCAAGGTTATCCGTTATGTTTGGAATATCCTTTTTCGTATAATCCTCTGATGTGATTTTATCAATATCCCAATATTTTTTTATTCGTAGTGTAGATCCTTTTTCCAAGTCAAAAAGCAAATAGTGGCCTGGTAAAACGTGGAGGATATTTTTAAAATGCGTCTCCTGTTTGTCGCTGAAAAATTTGAAAATCAGATCAGCTATGAACCGGTCGATATTCGGCTCGGCTTTCACAAAAGGATGTTTTAACAAAGCTTTTATTTCTGAAGCGAACACCCAATCACCATTACTCGCTTGCGTATATACTATCTGTTTCTTCCCGATAGGATCTCTTACTAC
This sequence comes from uncultured Bdellovibrionales bacterium, assembly GCA_964488025.1. Taxonomy (GTDB): domain Bacteria; phylum Patescibacteriota; class Minisyncoccia; order Moranbacterales; family UBA1568; genus UBA1568. The sequence goes on along the minus strand of CAZATJ010000018.1, from coordinate 423 downwards.
ATACAATTTCTTATTTTTCCGGTCAAAAAGAGCAAACGCAAAACATCCATTAAATCTATTCAGAGCCTTGTCGCCCCATTTTTGAAAGCCTCTTATGATTACTTCCGTGTCTGAAGTGGTTTTGAAATTATAGCCATGTCCTTGCAGCTCCTTTCTCAACTCTTTGTGATTATAAATTTCACCATTGAATGTAATGATAAAATTATCAATTTCCAGGGGTTGATCGGATCTATCGCATAAATCAACCAAGGCGAGACGCGTATTCCCTATACCAAGCCTGCCACCAAGCTCAATCCTTATGCCATCCGCACAAGGTCCCCGATGCTTCAGGGAATTTTTCATTTCAGATAAGGTATCTTTACTTATCTTATTTTTACTGTTACAAACAGCAACAATTCCACACATTTCCGGATATATTAATAA
>CAZATJ010000017.1:0-16153 GCA_964488025.1 uncultured Bdellovibrionales bacterium | reverse complement strand
GCGAATCGTTGCGGGCGGGCCCTGGGATGAATACTTGTTATCTCACTACCAGAAGTATACCACAAATGAACCCAGTGACAAGTCAAATGAAAAGTAAAGAAAAAAGCCTGTCACTCTCATCGGTAGCTACCGGTGACAGTTGACAGGCTGGGTGGCCATGCTGGCTGGAACGATCTACTGCGCCTTGCAGCTATACGTCCAGATACCATTGATGCCGCCCGTGGCCGCAAACGTCGACCTGATGACCTGGGTCACGACCCCGGCATTGGACTGGAAGTACAGGTTCTCGTGCTCGGTGTCGAGAATGTAGTAGGTGCCATCAGCCACCAAAGCCCGAGAAGACCATAGCGGATAGGCCGGATCCCACACCGTAGAAGACTGGTAGTCCGTGAGGCGATTCCAGGCCGCTCCTTCAGCACTGGTATCGAGCGTAACCTCGTCGGTCACCAAGTTATAGAGGCTCTTGACCTCCGTCCCAGTACCGTCAAGCGATGACAGCCCGATCAGGCAGTCAGCCCGCGGCGTCGGCCGGACACCGGTGAAATACCACGACTTGCCAGTCAAGTTCTTGATCCGCACGTACCCCCCTGGCACGTTCCGGTCAATTCGCACGATACCGTACGGATACTGTGGATCACCAGCGGCCTGCGGCCAGATGGCGATCACCACATCCGTGTACTCGAGCTTGGCTACCGGCACCGGATTGACCGTCACCGTCGTCGAGACCACCTCGGTCGCGATGTTGGCGCTGTTGTAGCACTGGACGCCGTAGGTCGTCGTCGCGGTCGGGGTGACCACTTGACTGTCGCCGGTATTCGAGACGGAACCTGTCCAACCACCCGAGGCCACACAGTTGGCCGCGTTGGTCGTCGTCCACGTGAGCGTCGTCGAGCTGCCCACCGTGATGGTGGTCGGCACTGCCGTAAGCGTAACCGTAGCGGTAGGCGGAGACACGACCGAAGGCGGAACTGACGTAGGCGTATTTGACACAGCTGGCGTATCGCCACCCCCACCGCCGCAACCGGCGATGAAGACAAGAACCGAGGCCGCAACGACCCCCAGAACAAAGCGTTTCGTGGTCATGGAAGACCTCCTGTAAACGTTGATGATAAAGGACCAGTTTCGTAAAAACCGCCTCGTACTACTACGAAAGAGACTCGAACAAAACGTGGGGCAAGTGTGGTGCTTGTATTGCAACTCCACCACACCTTCTCCATGGCGCAGAGCGTAGCCTATTTTCCCCTTTTTGTCAAGTTTTTTTGGCATATCAAAAACTCAAAAAATCCCGAAAGAAACGGCTTTTTGAAAGAAATAATAGAATCATTATCACAATTCTTTTACCATCTGATTAAAAAGCGGCCTCATGTACTCATCAAGCTTTACACCGTCTTGTGAAAAAAACGATACTTTCTGAATATCGTCTTTGAAGTCGCTCTGATCAGCGACTTCGCTAATTCTCTGCTTCAGCTCTTGCTTATTCAACGACTGTCATAACGCAGATACAGGTTAAAGTAAAGGACAATTACCACTTACAACAACTTCTTGTAATTATCGGCCCAGTAGAGAATACCATTGATATACGGGGCGTAGCTCGTGCCGAGGTACGCTGCCGCCGCCCGCTTCCAGGCAGAACGATTGCCCTCGTCGACGCCCGGCACTCGGTCGAGCTTGAGCGCCATAGCCATGACACCGTCTGTCAGATTCCACGGACTCGGTGGATTGTGTCCCGTAGCGGCAATCACGCCCGCTTTGTAAGCCATCCAGGTATCGGGCATGAACTGAGCCACTCCCATGGCGCCGCCGGTACCCACATAGCCACGTGGATTACACGACACCTTTTGCTTGCGATAATCGATACCGAGTTCCTTGGTAATGGTCTTGAAAATATCACGCCGCCGAAGAAACGTCGCCCAAGCCCGCGGACCAAGTTTCTTGGCCTTGTAACTCTTTTCGGCACCGTCTTCCACCTGGGCGTAGGTACAACCACCGACATTAGCGCCCAAATTCGTTTCCATCTTGAGTACTCCGAACAAAAATCCTTTCGGCACACCGGTTTTTTTCGAGGCAAAGTCTACGGCATCCTCGATATCCTTGGCATCATAAGATTTTCCCAAAATCTTATTCAAGTCGCTCTGCAACTCAGATAATTCTGATTTGAGCCGCTTCACAGTCGTGGCCTGGTCCTCCAAATCCGCTGCTACGTCATTTTTAGCGAGAACCAAATTCTGTTTTTGCCTGCTCTGAATCGAGAGCAATTCTTCATGATCCTGCTTCGCCTCTTCGAGAGATGATTTCTCATCCAGCAGCTTGTCCTTCGTCTCGGAAATTTCATCAATAATCGAAGATATCTTTTCCTGGGTAGAGAGCAGCCCCTCTTCATTCCGGAAAAAACTCATGACATCATCCTCTGCCAGCATCACTTCGACCAGCGGAGTAGTATCGGAAGCATAGAGTTCCTGAATGAGGCTCCCGAGCACCTTTTTTTCAATTACCAGCTGCTGATCGAGATTGGCAATCTCCATCTCTTTCTGATCGATGGTCTGCGTCGTCTGATTCAAAAGATTCTGAACCCGCAAGATAGCTTGCTGAGTCGATGTCAGAGTTGATGAAATCTGATTGAGATTGTTTTCCAAGACGCCATACTTTTTCTCCGCATCTTTCAGTTTTTTCTCAATCTTGTTGATATCGCTCTCGATCTCGTCGGCCTCATCAGCAGCATGAACGACTAACACCTTCGCGTACGTCCAAACCATACCGGTGAAACCCAGGAGAAGCACGCTCAAAAAAATGATTTTGATATTTTTCATAGCAAAGTATAGTATAGCACACCCCTGAGAGAGGTTTTTCTCGAACGCGCGGCGGGGTTGACCCCGCACCATTTCCAAGGAAAGCCTGTACTCATAGGAAATGGTAAGGCATGGCTGCCTATCGGCTCATACCGGAGAGGTCACCACACATCTTTATCAGAAATGGTGCGGGGTTGACACAAATCCTCTCCTCTTGCATACTGTTATGGTTGGTCCCGTTACCTCAGTTGACTCTTGGGGAATCCCCAAGGAACACTGCCGTGGCGAGATCAATCTTTTGTTTTTCAGTTCCTTCCCCCAACCCAAACGAAGAGGAGTTACCTGTGCAGTCGCAGCAAAAACATCCACCAGAGGTGCACGGCATTCTGACGTGCTTCGACAAACGGCTCACACCCATTGTGGAGATCCATAGGCAACAGCTCATCCTCGATGGGCATGAGGTCGTGGATCCGATTCGGCCAGTCGGAGGAGTCCATTCCATGACTCGTAGCTCTTGCCGAAGCCATTTCTACGATCAGTTGGACGGCTTGGTGCTGGTCAGCCATGCCACCCACATTCACCTCTTCCCACACACTAACTGCCAATACGGTTGGCTCAAAGTGCGCGACAAGGTGGGCGAGACTTTTGAGCAAGACCTGACCTTCCAGGTCAAGATCCTGCGAAACTCCTGTGATGGAGCCGAGACTCATCTGGCCAAACAATTCCCCGACAGAGAGATTCACATTCTTGGCAGGATCATCTTGACCAAGGAAAAGCGCGTGATCACACACGAAGAAGCCCTCAGGATGCTTCAGGATCTCACGCGTCATACGAGCCACGAACATACCAGCGAACTCGTGATTTCTCATGACGCGCACCCACACCACACCGTGCGCCAGACTGGACACGGTCCGGTGATTACGTCCTAGTCGGCTCGCTGACAATAGTCAGCCACCAACGCCAAAGGCGCCCCCGCATCGACGGTGGCGCCCTTTTCATACTTTTTTTCCATTTCCACCCTTACGCGGCTTCTTCGGTTTTCGTATCAGACACCATCGGAATCTCTTTGGATTTTTTCATGATAGCGGCCTCTATCTCGTTCTGAATCTTCAAATTCTCCTTAAGAAAAGCCTTGGCGCTTTCCCGTCCGGCACCAAGCCTTATGTCTCCGTAGAGGAAAGAATTGCCGGATTTTTTCAGCACACCGTATTTCACGCCAGAATCGAGTACGTCTCCAGCCAATGAAATCCCCTCATTATACATGATATCGAATTCGGCGGCCCGAAAGGGAGCGGCCACCTTGTTCTTGACCACTTTCACCTTAACCAGATTCCCCACTACCTCCTCGCCCTTCTTGATCTGGGCGCTCCGCCTCACCTCCAGACGAACCGAAGAATAAAACTTGAGTGCCTGTCCGCCGCTGGTCGTTTCCGGGTTCCCGAACATCACGCCGATCTTCATCCGGATCTGATTGATGAAGATAACCGTCGTATTGGAATTGGCGATAATAGCGGTCAGCTTGCGGAGCGCCTGCGACATGAGCCGCGCCTGCCGTCCGACGTGCTGGTCCCCCATCTCGCCCTCGATTTCCGCCTTCGGCACCAGCGCCGCTACCGAGTCCACTACGATAACATCCACCATGTTGGAACGCACCAGCGTCTCGACGATATCGAGCGCCTGTTCACCGGTATCCGGCTGGGAAATAAGCAGATCGTTAATCTTGACCCCGATACGTTTGGCATACTCGGGATCAAGCGCGTGTTCGGCATCAACAAACGCCGCCACCCCGCCGGCCTTCTGGGCATTGGCCACGATATGAAGGGTCAAGGTCGTCTTACCAGACGATTCCGGACCATAGACTTCAACCACCCGACCGCGCGGGACACCGCCGATACCAAGCGCGATATCGAGCGAAATGGAACCAGTCGGTATGGCTTCCACATCGACTCTTTTCACATCGCCGAGCTTCATCATCATCCCCTCACCGAATTTTTCTTCTATCACATCAAGCACCGCGTCAATCTTGTTCTTCGATCCTTTTTCCCCAGCCACCTGTTTTGCTTTCGCCATAAAAATATTTATATCTGTTTACTCTTCTTACATAGTATCATACACATGGTTATGGTGTCGAGGGTGATTTCTCGAGCCTATAGAATACCGCCTCTTCAACCGGTCCCGGTTTACTCGAAAGCGCCTCCGCTCCGCCATCATCACGACGGATGAAAGTCGCCTCGCCCCGATCCGTTGATATCGAAAGCGTCTCTTTCGCCTCAAAATTTTTCCGTTCTTCGGCAGAAAGTATCCCCTGGAACACCACGCTACCATCGGCGACCACGCGAAGCGTAATATCGATGGAACGGGCGGCAATCTCTATTCGAAAGGGCGCGTCCGGAAGAATTTCTGGTGTCCCGTTCTCAATGGCCACCACTTCCGGCGTATAGCGAGCCTCAATGGAAAGCATCACTGTTTTTTCCTTATGAAATCGGTTGATCGTGCGCAGACTCACTCCGTTCTGCCCCGGTTGCAGTACCAGCTTTTCGCTAAAGGATCCCTCACTATCCACGAACACCCCTTGACCGTTAATCGTGACTTGCGCTCCCCGGTCTGTTTTTCCCGAAACGATCATCTCGTTGCTTTCGATGACTGAATTATTTTCCGGAGAGAGTACCACCAACAGTGGTTCGCTTCCGAAACTTTGAAACTCTCGATAGAGATAAAAAAAGGAACCGAAGAGAAGTAATCCGATGAGGACAAGAATAAGGGAACGCGAAGTGATGACGAGCGATGCCGGAGGAAGGGAGAAAGCGGAAGTTTTCTGATGAGTGTCATGCCCCAGATTTTCCCGAATATTGCGCTCACGTTCGTAGAGTTTCACCAGCGCCTGCTCGTCGATATTAAGGTAGCGGGCATAACTCCGGAGAAATCCTCGCACATACACATCGGCTGGCAACTTTTCATATTCCCCATTCTCAAGAAACTCCAGATATTTCACCTGAATCCTGGTCGCCTTAGAAACATCGGTCAAACTCATGCGAAAATCACCCCGCAACTTCTTGAGCTTTTCACCCAATGTCAGAGACTCAACTTTTTTTCTGGTAAATCCATCTCTCACCATACGGGAAGGATACGGGATGTATGATAAGTGATGCCAGATATTCCATAAGAGAAGGTTTCCCTTATAGCATCTTTTATCTCTTATCAAGCATCTCTTATCAGTTATCTTTTTCTCTACGCTTGCCACTTATCGCGTTCGACCTGATCAGCGAGCGGGTCATCACCGTACTGTTTTTCCTCGTCTCCTTCCACCTCGGTAATGACCGGAGCACCGGTAAGAAGCACTTTCTTCTTGCCATCCACCACGCCAATAACGCCGTTTTCTTCCAAAAGATGCATGATGCGAGCCGCCCGAGGATAACCGATACCAAATGTCGTCTGAAGATTGGTGGTCGAGGCGCGCCCGGTCTGAATCACAATACGTTTCACCTCTTCATACAGATCATCGGACTTCCCCCCTTCATCGATAGCATTCATGGCGTCGGTGATACTGTCGGAATCGCCGCCGTCACCCAAATCTTTGCCGATTTCATCCACACCGAGATTTTTTTTCTGCTTCTCCAAAAAGGTCGTCACCCGCTTCACTTCATCATCGGAAACGAAGACGCCCTGAATACGGCGCATTTCCTTGCCATCCGCGGCGGCATAGAGCATATCGCCGTTGCCGAGCAATTTCTCGGCACCACTCCCGTCAAGAATCGTCCGTGAATCGATGTGTGATTTGAGTTGAAAAGAAATACGAGCCGGAATGTTGGCCTTGATAAGACCGGTAATGACCGTCGCTTCTGGACGCTGGGTAGCCAGTATCAGATGAATACCCACTGCCCGCGACAGCGATGCCAGACGGACGATCAACTGTTCCACTTCTTTGCCATGAGTCGCCATCAAATCCGCCATCTCATCGATCATGATGACGATATAGGGCATGGCCGGAAAAAACTCTTCCGTAACCCGGCCGGTCTCGGCCTCCACAATCCGGCGTTTCTCGCCTTTTTCCGTCAATTCATGGTACGTCTGAATATCCTGAACATGAGCTTCTTCGAGAATCTTGTAACGATAGTCCATCTGTCCCGCCGCCCATCGCAACACATTCACCACTTTCTTATTCTCGACGACTACATCCGTCTTCAGATGAGGAATCCCCTTGTAACGAGCAAAGGAAACCCGCTTCGGATCCACTAAGATGAGTTGCAAATCTTCGGGAGAATTCTGGTAAAGAAGCGAGAGCAGAAAGGTGTTCATGCACACACTCTTCCCTGATCCGGTCCGGCCGGCGATGAGTATGTGTGGCATCTTGGCCAGATCGGCAATCACATGCTTTCCGGCCACGTCCTCACCGAGTACCACCATCAGGTCGGAGCGGCGATTTTTCCAGTCTTCACTTTCCAGTACTGCCTTCAAACGCACCGTCGCCACCGACTGATTCGGCACCTCGATGCCGATGAGCGACTGTCCGGGGATAGGCGCTTCGATACGGATAGATTTCGCGGCCAAAGCCAGAGCCAAATCGCTATTCAAAGTCGTGATGCGCGAAAGCTTCACGCCAAAAGCTGGTCGGAAGGTGTACTGGGTCACAGTGGGACCGATACGCACTTCACCTGGCTCCACTTCGATGCCGAAATGTTTGAGCGTGCTCTGAATAATATGCTTATTCCGTTCCGTGTCTCCACCCACGGCCTGGCCCGTGGTCGATTCCAAAAGATCCACCGGTGGCAATTCCCAGGTATATTTCCTGCGCCGAAGAGCCTTCTTGGGACGGATAAATGCCGGAACCAGCACTGTTTCCTCCTCGTTCTCCAAACCGGTCTCTGGCGGTAGAGTATCACCGGGGAATTCGATTTTTCCGATATTATTCTTCGTTAATTCCGCTATCTTGCGCGGATCTATTTCTTCTCCGGAAGCCACCTCACTCGCCGCGACCTCCTCATCGGCCAGTGGTGAAGAAAGGAGCGGCGCCGCTTCCGAGAGAGGAATCTCTTCCGTCTCCTCCGGTTTCTTGAAACGGGCGGTCATTTTTTCAAACGTATGGATGAGCGACATATTGAAAGCCGCAATCATCCCCACCGCGAAAAGTGACAGAGCGATAAGTGTCCCCGCAATCTTGCCGGTAAAGTTTTCCAAGACATAGGCCAGGCCGAAGCCGATGTAGCCGCCCCCCCTGCCCTCGCGCGCCACCTTCAGCATTTCCTTGGTCGTCTCACCGCTGTACAGATGAAGCAATCCTAAAAGAGCAGAGAATCCTACCACCAGCCCGACAAACTTGACCGCATCGGCGAGCGTCGTGGTCCGCCGACGCAAGAACATCAGCGCCGCCACCAAAAGGACGAGCGGAAAAAGCCATTTTCCAAAACCAAGCAGCATCCCGAGTCCGGTATTGAACCATTCTCCTAACACTCCGGCCGCATCGATAAACCCCAAGAAAAAAAGAATGGAGAGGGCAAACAAAAAAACCGCGGCGATACTCCGCTTGGCATCGCTGTGCAGTATTTCTTCCCAATCAAAACCATCTTCAAGAGCCGCTTCTTCCTTGGTAATCGCTTTTTTCTTTCGTCCCATATTTTTGGTATGTATTGCGCGTCAATATAGGGAAAGTATAGCACAAAAATAAACTTTCCCTCAAAAATAAAAACGGGCCTCTCGACCCGTTTCTCAGCTACTGTATCTACAATTATAGCACAAAAACACCACCTTTGCAAGGTGGTGTTTTTGAAAGTGGACGTTGTCAAAAAGAATCCCTACTTCTTGTTGACGTCGATGCCACGATAACCGGTACCGGCCGGAATGAGCCGTCCGATAATGACGTTTTCCTTTAGTCCGCGCAGACGATCCTCTTTGCCGGCTACGGCGGCATTGATGAGCACGCGGGCGGTTTCCATAAAGGAAGCTGCTGAGAGGAAGGATTCCGTCGAGAGCGCCACCTTGGTGATGCCCAAGACCATCGCTTCGCCGACGGCTTCGCGTCCCTTTTTGGCCAAAGTATCTTCATTCGCTTCCAGGAACTGGTCCTTCTCGACGATATCGCCAGGAAGGAGAAGTGTGTCACCTGGATCGACCACTCGGATACGAGACATCATCTGACGGATAATCACTTCGATGTGCTTGTCATTGATGGCCTCACCCTGAGTAGCATAGATTTCTTCAATCTCCCGGATGATATAACGGTGCACCGCTTCCTGTCCCATGACGGTAAAGAGCTTGCGCAGATCGATATGTCCTTCGGAGAGTACGGAGCCGACAGAAACGAGATCGCCTTCTTTGACTTTGAGCGCCACGTTCTGCGGTACCTGATACTCGTGTTCTTTCTGATCATTATCCAATACCTGAATCTTCACTACCTTAGCGCTATCACGGGCGATTGTCTTGATCTGACCGTCCACATCACAAAGAATGGCTTCGGTCTTCGGAACGCGGGCTTCGAAGATTTCCTCAACACGCGGGAGACCCTGAGTAATATCTGATCCGGCCACCCCTCCAACATGGAAAGTACGCATGGTGAGCTGGGTTCCCGGTTCGCCGATAGCCTGGGCGGCCACGACTCCGACCGAGGCTCCGAGTTCAACAAGAGCGCTACGGCCCAGGTCGATACCATAGCAGAAACGGCAGACGCCGCGACGAGATTTACAAGCGACGAGCGAACGGATCTTAACCTTAGTCACTTTCTTCCCGTCCACCAGCTTGCCCTGTTCGCGGTTGATGAGCACGCCCTTCTTGACGAGCACTTCCTTCGTTTCCGGATCCTTGATGGCCTCAACCGTAGTCCGACCCTCAATACGACTGCCATAGTTTTGTCCGATAGCGTCGGAGTCTTCACGATAAAGATAGGTACCTTCGGTATCTCCGCAGTCTTCCTCGCGCACGATAATATCCTGTGACACGTCAACTAAGCGCCGAGTCAGATATCCGGCGGACGCGGTACGAAGCGCGGTGTCGGCCATACCCTTGCGAGCACCATGGGTCGAGATGAAGTATTCGAGCACGTTGAATCCTTCCTTAAACGAACTCTTCACGGGCAGCTCAATCGTTTCACCGGTCGGTCCGGCCATCAGCCCCTTCATACCGGTCATCTGCACGACCACCGATTCGGAACCGCGAGCCTTGGAATAGATCATGGCATACACCGGTCCCTCCTTGTCCAAGTTAGCACGAACGGCATCAGCAATCTTATTCTTGGTTTCGTTCCAGATCTCAATCACCCGGTTCTTGCGCTCTTCATTGGTCAAAAGTCCCATGTTGTACTGATCCTTCACTTCGGTAATGCGAATCTCGGCAGCGGCCATAAGCGCCACTTTTTCTTTCGGTACAATCAGGTCATTCATACCCCAGCTAATTGCTGAGCGGGAAGCAGCCTTGAAAGTCAGATCTTTCATACGATCAGCATATTTAGCAGCCTCATCCTGACCGAGTGTCTCAAGAATACGGGACATGAGCACCTTCAAATCTTTCTTGGTCATCTCTTCGTTGACAAAGCGCAGGCTTTCCGGAAGGATGTCATTCAACATAATTCGTCCAACGGAGGTTTCGATAATCTTACCATCGAAGGAAAGTCTCACCGAAGCATTCACGGCAATAATACCGTTCTGGTAGGCAAGGATGGCTTCATCCATGGTACCGAATGCCTTGCCCTCGCCCTTACCACCCTTTTTGATATGCGTCAGATAGTAAGCGCCGAGCACCATATCGAGACTAGCCGACACGATTGGTTCTCCGGAAGCGGGCTTGAGGAGGTTCTTGGAAGACAACATGATGGTCGCGCTTTCATGACGAGCCTGGTCGGTGAGCGGTACATGGACAGCCATCTGGTCACCGTCGAAGTCGGCGTTGAATGCCGTACATACCATCGGGTGAAGACGAATAGCCTTCCCCTCGATAAGGACCGGCTGAAACGCCTGAATCGAGAGACGATGGAGGGTCGGAGCGCGGTTTAAGAGAACATAGTGATGTTCGATAATCTCATCGAGAATTTCGTAAGCCTCTTCGGTCTCAGCGTCCACCATCCGACCGGCGGTGCGCACGTTATGAGCGTATTCCTTGGCAATAAGCTTGTTGATGATGAACGGCTTGAACAGTTCGAGTGCCATCTTCTTCGGCAGTCCGCACTGATGCAGTTTGAGCTTCGGCCCAACGACGATAACGGAACGACCAGAGTAATCGACACGCTTGCCCAAAAGATTCTGACGGAATCGCCCCTGCTTGCCCTTCAGGGCATCAGCGAGAGAACGAAGCGCTCGACGCTGTCCAGTCGAAGCAGCCGTCGACGCCTGGCCGCGACGAGCCGAGTTGTCAAAAAGAGCATCTACCGCTTCCTGGAGCATTCTTTTCTCATTGCGGGTAATGACTTCCGGCGCGCCGATCGACATCAGTTTTTTCAAACGGTTGTTGCGATTGATGATGCGGCGATAAAGATCATTCAGATCGGATGTCGCGAAACGACCGCCATCAAGCGCCACCATCGGACGAAGATCCGGCGGAATAACGGGAATCATGGTCGGAAGCATCCATTCAAGACGCAGATTGGCCTTTTCGAATCCCTGGTACACCTTGAGTCGCTGGAGCAGCTTCTTCTGATCCACGCTCTCATTTAAGTGAAGTTCTTCTTTGAGTTTCTTTACCTGAGATGGGATATCGATCTTCTCCAAGATCTTCCTGATCGCCTCAGCGCCAATACCGGCCGTGAAAATCTGACCGAAACGGCTGGAAAGATTGAAGTAATCAACTTCGGAAAGAATCTGATACGGGCGCACGTTCTTGATATCCTCCTTGGTATCGCGATACTGACCCTTCAGCTCTTCAAAAGCCTCATCGAGTTTCTTTTCGTTCTTTTCGGCCGCTTTCATTTCCTTCTGCTTGCTCTTGTATTCTTTCTCCAAGGCATCAAGCGACTGCGCTTTTAATTTCTCATCGACACTCATAATGATGTACGAGGAGAAATAGATAACGCGCTCCAAATCCTGTGGTGAAATCCCAAGGACCAGACCGATCTTCGATGGGACACCACGCAGAAACCAGATATGGGACACCGGGGTCGCCAACTTGATGTACCCCATGCGCTCGCGGCGCACGATGGAGCGAGTCACTTCGACACCGCACTTATCACAGACGATACCGTTGTAACGAATACGCTTGTACTTGCCGCAGTAGCACTCCCAGTCCTTGGAAGGACCAAAAATTTTCTCGCAAAACAGTCCTTCCGGTTCATAGCGCTGAGTGCGGTAGTTGATGGTTTCCGGCTTGGTCACTTCACCATTGGACCAGTCGAGAATCTGATCTGGACTGGCGAGCGTCAGCCGCACGCTCTCGAAATCGCTCACCTTTGTAATATTTTCCATAGATTTGAGTGAATTTGTGATTGAAAGGAGATTAGATGGTTTCGATATCAGCCTCTGGAGAAGCCTGATCGTCCTCTATCCGCGCGCCTTTCAGCTCGACATTGAGACACAGACCCTTAAGCTCGTTCACCAGCACATGGAAACTTGCCGGCAGGTTCGGGCTCTTGATCGGTTCACCCTTGATGATCGACTCATAGGCCTTGGAACGGCCTAACACATCGTCGGATTTGATAGTCAGCATTTCTTGCAATGTATACGCGGCACCATAGCCTTCGAGCGCCCACACTTCCATTTCGCCAAACCGTTGCCCGCCGAACTGAGCCTTGCCGCCGAGCGGCTGCTGAGTAATGAGCGAATAGGGTCCGATGGATCGCATGTGCAGCTTGTCTTCGATCAAATGGTTCAGTTTCATGATATACATGACACCCACCGTCGATTCGTTATCAAAGGCTTCGCCGCTCTTGCCATCTACGAGACGGATTTTTCCGTTTTCTGGTAGGCCGGCTTTCTTCAGTTCTGCGCGGATATCTCCCTCGGAAACACCATCGAGCGCCACGCTCGCGACGGTATAGCCCTGTTTCATGGCTGCCCATCCCAAGTGTGTTTCGAGAATCTGACCGATGTTCATACGAGAAGCAATACCGAGGGTGTTCAGAATCACATCCACCGGCGTACCGTCAGGCAGGTACGGCATGTCTTCAGCCGGAGCTACCATCGAGATGACACCTTTATTACCGTGCCGGCCAGCGAGTTTGTCGCCGACCGAGATCTTGCGCATCTGAGCCACCGACACCTGAATCTGTTCGAAGACACCCATCGGAAGTTTGTCGCCGCGTTCGCGGGAAAAAATCTTTACGTCAACCACCTTGCCATGTTCACCGTGTGGAAGATACATAGAAGAATCTTTCACATCACGGGACTTTTCACCGAAGATAACTCGGAGCAGACGCTCTTCCGCGGTCAGATCACCCTCGCCCTTCGGGGTGATTTTTCCGACCAGGATATCACCGGAAGATACTTCGGCACCGATACGAACGATGCCGCTTTCGTCTAAGTTCTTCAAGCGGTCTTCACCGATGTTCGGAATGTCGCGAGTGACCACTTCCGGTCCGAGCTTGGTGTCGCGCACATCGATCGAGAAATCCTCGATGTGGATGGAGCTCCAACGATCCTGCTGAACCACCCGTTCAGAAATAACGATAGCGTCCTCATAGCTGAAGCCCTCCCAAGAAGCGAACGCTACCACCATGTTCTGGCCAAGCGCCAATTCACCATGATCGGTCGAGGCGCCGTCCGCCAAGAGGTCGCCCTCTTCAACGATTTGCCCCTTAGAAACGCGCGGCACCTGGTTCATCGAGGTAAAGGCGTTTGATTTTTCAAAACTCTGGAGCAGATATTCGGTATCGATATGATCCTTCTTGGCACCAGCCGGAGCTTTGGAACGGATGATGATATGATTGGCGTCAACCGCCACCACTTCACCTGACTTGAGTGCCAATACCACCTGTCCGGAATCGCGGGCCGCCTTATCCTCAATACCGGTACCGACGATCGGTGCCTGGGGAATGACACAGGAAACCGCCTGACGCTGCATGTTCGAACCCATAAGAGCGCGGTTGGCGTCGTCATGTTCGAGAAATGGAATGAGAGCGGTCGCAATGGAAATACACTGCTTAACCGAAACATCGATATAATCGAGAGCCTCGGCTTCGATGGTTTCCGGATGACCCTTCACGCGGGCACCGACCATCTGTTCGATGATATTGTGATGCTTATCGAGGTCGATACGGGCATGGGCGATAATCTTGCGGTCTTCGACGATGGCGTTTAGATACTCGACATCGAACGTGACAAACGGCTTGACGCGCACGGTCTCACCTTTCTTCTTGTCTGCCACTTTGGTGGCCAGCTCTTCGGTCATCATCTCCCCCTTCTTCGCGACACCGGCGATCTCCTCATTCAAAATGCGGTTCACCAACTGATCTTTCTTCGCGGCCACCACTTTCTTCACGACGAGGTACGGCGTTTCGAGAAAACCATACTCATTCACGCGGGCATAGCTTGCTAAGTGTCCGACGAGACCGATGTTCGGACCTTCCGGAGTCTCGATCGGACAGATACGACCGTAGTGCGAATGGTGCACGTCACGAACTTCGAAGCCGGCACGCTCACGAGTCAGTCCGCCGGGACCCATGGCCGAAAGCCGACGCTTGTGCTCGAGTTCCGCGAGCGGATTCACCTGGTCCATGAACTGGGACAGCTGAGAACTGGAAAAAAATTCTTTGACGGAAGCAGCTACGGGACGCGGGTTGATGAGCTGCCCAGGAACAACCGTCTCCGGGTCACAAGTACTCATACGATCCTTGATGTTCCGAACCATGCGGTACATACCAACGCGCAGCTTGTTCTGAATCAATTCTCCCACGGCGCGCACGCGACGATTGCCCAGGTGGTCAATATCGTCGGCTCGGCCTTCTGGATCGTTGTTCAGGCGGATGACTTCCTGCACGATCAGGATGAGATCATCCGTGTTCAAGATGCGGTTCTCTTCCGTATCGGCACGATCAATAGACAAACGCTGGTTCAAACGGTAGCGTCCCACGGAACCAAAATCGTAACGCTCGAAATTGAAAAACATGGCATCAATCATCTGCTTGGCGTTCTCCTCGGTGGCGAGGTCGCCCGGGCGCAGACGCTTGTAGACTTCGCGATAGGCTTCTCCCTGATTATGAGAAGGATCCTTGAGGATGGTATTTTCGATGAACTTGATATCGCCGGAATCACTGTCGGTAAATTCCTTGCGCAGGCGCTTCTCGTCGAAACCGAACGCTTTGAAGAGAGCCGTGATGGGGAGCTTGCGCTTACGGTCAATCTTCACGGAAATCACGCCATCGGCATCGGTCTCAATCTCGAGCCAGGCGCCACGGTTCGGAATAATCTTGGCTCCGAACAATTTCTTCCCCTTCTGATAGTCCATGGTAAAAAACACCCCGGGAGAGCGGATAAGCTGAGAAACGACGACGCGCTCCACTCCGTTGATGATAAAGGTTCCCCGCTCCGTCATGACTGGGAAATCTCCGAGATAGATTTCTTGTTCCTTCACTTCTCCGGTCTTCTTCATGAGCAGCGTGGCCTTGGCGCGAAGTGGCGCCTCGTAGGAAATATTCTTGTTCTTGGAAATGAGTGCTGGATATTTGGGCTCGTCGAGATAGTAGTCCGTCACGGTCAGTTCCAGGTCTTTCCCAGTGAAATCGGCGATAGGGTTGATTTCCGAAAAAAGCTCTTTCAAACCCTTGTCCCAGAACCACTGATAGGAATCCTTCTGGACCTCAATAAGATCCGGAAGCGAAACCGTGATGCGATTATTGAAAAACCGACGCTTCGAGAGTGAAGACTCTTTACTGATGCTATCTTTCACTCGCAATGCCTTGTCTACCTTGGACATAAAAAGACACTCATGTGCACACTCCTTGCTCAAGGAAGACGCTTGATACAAGTAGGGCCGATGAGATTATCGGATAAACTATTTAATTATGGATAGGAGGTGGATCCGCTCCATTTGGTTGGAAAATGTTAGCCTTTGCTTTTCAGCAACCATTTCCTTCTCGGTCTCGCCGTAGACCTAGCACCCGATGGGCGATTCAAGATTAGAAAAGTCAGTCACTTTCTAAATGCAGTACGATTGAGTGTATCAACGTTTGTTTTTCCTGTCAAATAAAAACCAAAAAATGGCTCTAATTCAGGGCCCTGGCAAAAATTATTCCTTACCACTATGCTTTCTCGGCATCTCTGGTGGAACTATTTGTTTTTTACTTCTACCCCAAAAGCATATACCTTTTTCACCGTTTCCGCAATCCGCGAGGAGGTATAAACATCTGGCAATGCTGACTCCACCACGAAATCCCCTACCGCTTCCGGTTTCAGACCGTGTTCCTTCAAAAGTTCGGTAATCGCTTGAAACAGTTGCCGTCCCATATCCCGTGCCTC
>CAZATJ010000016.1:0-16461 GCA_964488025.1 uncultured Bdellovibrionales bacterium | reverse complement strand
AGAAAAAAAATGGATGACCCCTCAAGCGGGTTCACCCATTCCAATTCCCTTTCTCTTGTATTGTAGCATATTTTTAGGGGGGCGTCAATGCAGAAAACCGAGCTGTTTTATTACCAAACGAAGTGAGTGAAGCGAAAACTTGTTTTTGCTTCCGAGCGAGTGCCGGCCCGCTCCGCCCGCCTAGCCGTCGAGGCTGGACTCGAATCGAGGCGAGTAAAATCAGGGTGAATACCTGTTACTTGTCGAACTTCCGGGTATAGTAGCCGACGTCGGCAATCCACTTCTTGACGCTCTGATTACTGTGACCGTCGCAGCTCCAACCGCATTTCCAAACGATCAGGTCTTCCGCCGTACGAAACTTGTATTCATTCACAAAGGTATCCAGTCGTCCGCCGACGATACCCACCGCTTCCTCGGGACTGCCGAAGCAGCCATGGCCCATGGCGATACCCCGGCTACCGGCACCACGATAGCCCCAGTAGTTGTAACAATCCGTTCCGTCTTCGGCGCGCGGAATCCGTTTCCCCCAGTTGCTTTCTTTCTTGGCGATGCCGACCAGAAAGGCGGCGGTTGTTTTGTTCTGTTCAGAAATGATGGTGGTCATGGCTTCGATAGGAAAGCCAGCCACCATGTTGCGTACTTTATTCTCAAATATCATTTGGCGAGCATTGCCTGTCGGAAAAACAACTTCTGATTCCGCCTGAGCAACGCGATGGCCGCCTCCGTATAACAGTCCGGCTACCAATACCGCGACCGAGAGAAAGGTACCATAAAAAAAGTTGACCGACAGAGGAAAAGAAGCCACCGAAGCACCGGCAAAAAAGGATACTTTCCCCTGGTTCAGTTCTGATTGTAAAGTCTGTTTTTGTTTCATATTTTGGCTTAAAAAGGCGCTGGAAAAAGAAAAAACGGCTACCCGTTCGAGCACCCGTTTCTTCAGTTCTATTATCATTATAGCACCTTTTCCAGGAAAAATCAAGCCCCTCCTATACTTTTCATCCGACGTCTCGGTCGAATGACATAGAACCACAGGTACAAGCCAATAATGAGGATAACGTTCGGGATGAATATTTCCGGACTGCCCCAGCTATGACCATCGACAGTGAAATTGGAAACAGGCCAGAGAAATGGCGTCGGGAAAAATTCTGACGAGTGCGTCGGAATATCAACGAGGATATGGAGCCCCCATCCGCCAAGCTCCCAAAACGGCTTCTGCCGAATGAGCCAGATCAGACCAAAGACCAGAGCGAAAATGACCAGACTGTGAGTGATATTGTAGAGCGAGTGGACAAATAAGGGAATCTGGCTCGGATCCGGATGCCTGCCGCTTGACCAGTCCGGATGATCGAACATTCCCACCCACGTACCAGCCGTAAACAGACCGAATGAGAAGAGATCCGGCGCGATGCCGAAAAAAAATGAAAGCCAAAAACTGAGGCGACTTTTTCTCCCAAATGCGACGCCACCATACAGCCCATGCGAAAGGATATCCATACGAATTGTTGTCTATTGACTCTATTCTATCACGAGCGTCCCCTGCATCTCGGCATGGCCAATTCCGCAGTATGTCCCGCAAAGAAAATCGAATGTACCCTTTTTGGTCGCGGTGAATGTGGCCACCGCACCATCTTCGGGAATATCAACATCTATCTGAAGGTCAGGAATAACCAGTGTATGACGCACGTCGGCATTGTGAATGATGAGCCGGACCAGCTCCCCCTGTTTGACCCTGATGACTTTCGGATCCCATTCCCACTGACGCACCCCCACATGAATTGTCCGTTCGGTCACGCCATTGACCACTTCCGTGCTGGGGGGCGGGAAACTCTCTGAAACAGAGGCAGCCGACGAAGCCGGTGGCACATCGCTTACCGCGCTTTGATTCGTTGCTGGTTCTCCATCTGTTCCGTTCGTACTCTGTGAGGGAGGTACCGGGTTTGGTGTTTGCTCCGCAGATGGCGCCGATTCACCGGCATCTTTTGATACCAGTGTTTTGTAAACCCATAAGGAAACTCCCTCCATGAGAGCCAAAACCAGAATAGCCGCGATGATGATTTTTTTCATTACGATCCTAGTATGAATGAAACAACACTTCGGATTGTTAGTGCCTCCGTACCCTTTCTCATACTCTCCTCTTTCTATTTTACCGTGTAAGACAGCATCATACCGCTCTCCGCGTGTTCCAGAATATGACAATGAGCGACCCAGGTGCCGGGATTGGAAGCTTCCAGGAGAATATCGACTGTGTCGCCTTTAGCTACCAACGTCGTGTCCACCCACACCGGATTGTCATTTCTTTCACCGTTGGTAGAGAGGATCATGAACCGCTGGCCATGGAAGTGAATCGGGTGCTGCATCGGATGAAGGGACTGCGGGTCATTGAAAAGACGAATTTTCACCTTGTCCCCTACCCGAAATCGCCAATCATTGATACTCATATTCGTTTTGCCAGTCGCCGTATCGGTGAGCTTCCACTTCATCATGTTCGAGTTCGATTGGGCATTCATGCCAGCCATCGTGTCTTCCCATTCCAGAGCATCGCCATCATCGCCCATACCCATGTCTTTGTCCGACATAGCCATACCACCACCCATTGAATGCATTCCCATGGGCATGCCGCTACGCATCTCGGCCGTCATATCAAGCGAAAGGTTCAGGCTCTTGTCTGGCGTCTTCGTAAGAAAGGTATTCATGAGATTCTCCAACTCTGAGGTGACAACTGTATTGGCACGCAGGACTGAGAATTCTTTTGCGTAGGAAGGGTTGGCAATTTCAGCAGAGACGGACACCTTGCCAAGAGCATACTCTTTCTCGGGGGTCTGGTGTTTCATTACATACTCTCCCGGCTTTTCGAAAAACGCATCAACGACTCGCCGTTCACCAGGGGCCACAAGCACACTCTCCACTGATGTTTCTTTTTCATAGCGCCCCACGTCCGCACCGACGAGCTTCAACTTCACGCCAGGAAGCATGAAGTTAAATAAGCGCGTATTAGCGGCATTGGTAAGATAGAGACGCACCACTTCTCCTTGTTTGGCTGATAACGTGTAATCTGTCTCACCATTCACCAGCATCACATTGCCGAAACGCCCCATGAGGGTGTGGTTAGCCACCGTGGCGTCAAATGGGAGTATGCCGTTTTTATCGAGAGCGATATCATCAATCATCAGTGGGACTTCCCGATTGACCGGCGACCAGTAGGTACTCTCTTTCGGTGTCACAATAATATTGGCATAAAGTCCCGATTCGAGCGCGTAGTCCGTGCGCACGTGAGGGTGATACCAGAAAATACCCGCATCGGGAAATTTGAGCTTGTAGGAAAATGATGCTCCCGGAACAATCTCCTTTTGGGTCACTCCCGGAACACCATCAAAAGGATTGTCCATACGTACCCCGTGGGCATGCAGCGATGTCCCGATATTTCCGCCATTCTTGAGATTAATCGTTACCTCGGCGCCCTCCGGAACACGCAGTGACGGTCCCGGAATAGAACCGTTATAGCCGAGCATCTGTACCTTTTTTCCAGCTATCGTTTTTTCGACCGGCATAATTTCAAGGTTGAACACTTCGCCGTCTTTGAGATCAACGGTCTGTGATGGGGTTGCTTGTCTGATATCACGAGAGGGTACAACGCTCAAATTATCCGTTCCTTTTCTCGTGTCTCGACCGCGCTCATTTCCAAGACCGTACCACCCGATAGCCCCGATTGCGAAAAGAACCAAAAGTATCCCTCCGATTTTTCTGTTATTCATACGTTTTATATTCAATGGTTACTGTGTAACTTCCATATCTCCCGCAGTACTCCCTCGAGCGCTCATATCCTGAGCACTGCTCAAACGGGCAAACTGAAAGAAGAGGAACGAGAACATCGCGACCATGACCATCGGTGCCACAAACGATATCCAATTTCTCCTGCCTGGTCGGAAAAAACGAAGGAAGAGCGAATTGGTCACGACCGATACCGATGAGAGCGCCATAGCCAGTCCCGCCAATTCCGGCTTGAGAACCAGTCCGAATCCCATGAAAACGCGAGCCGCAATCGGGATTCCCATCACATTATAAAACAACGCGAAGAACAAATTCTGTTTGATTTTCTGCATGGTTTCCTTCGACAGTTCAAAAGCGGTGACTACGTCACGAAGATCGTTTTTCATCAGCACGATACCCCCTGTTTCCATGGCCACGTCCGTCCCCGCACCCATCGCGATACCGAGATCCGCCTGTGCCAGAGCAGGAGCATCGTTGATGCCATCGCCCACCATAGCCACTTTCTTTCCTCGCGCTTGCAGCTCTTTCACTTTGGCTGATTTTTCTTCCGGCAATACTCCGGCCATCACGTTGTCCACGCCTACTTCCTGCGCGATAGCCTGGGCGGTGCGCTCGTTATCGCCAGTAATCATCCATACCTCCAGTCCGAGTTTTTTCAGCTGTGTCACCGCTGCTCGCGAAGTTTCTTTCACGGTGTCAGCCACCGCGATGGCTCCGATGACCCCCGTCTCAGATACGAGGTACATCACGGTTTTTCCCTCCCCCTCCAGCTGGGACACTTTGCCTTCAATACGCTCTTCCACGGTCAGCCCCTGGTCTTCTACCAATTTTTTGTTCCCAAAACCATACATTTTCCCATCCACCGTCCCTCGCACCCCCTTGCCGGGTACCGCCTGAAAATCGCTCACCGACCCACTCGACAAGCCCCTTTCCTCAGCATAGGCATAAATCGCTTCCGCCAACGGATGTTCCGACTGACGCTCGAGCGATGACGCCACTTTGAGAATATTATCCTCGTCGGCACTGTCAAATGTCAGTATCTCTGTCACTTCCGGTTTTCCTTTGGTGATGGTACCGGTCTTGTCGAAAATAATGGCAGTGATACTCCTCGTCGCCTCAAGCGGTTCCCCGCCCTTAATGAGAATGCCGTTCTCAGCCCCTTTCCCGGTACCCACCATGAGCGCCGTCGGCGTTGCCAGACCAAGGGCGCACGGACAAGCGATAACAATCACTGCCGTAAAGGCCATAAGAGCAAATGTCAGTGTTGATCCGAGAATCACGTACCATACGATAAAGGTCAATATGGCTGTAATAATGACCGCCGGTACGAACCACATCGAAATACGGTCGGCAAAATCCTGAATGGGCGCCTTCGACCCCTGGGCCTCTTCGATAAGCCGGACGATATTAGCGAGCGTTGTCTCACTTCCGACCCGGGTCGCTTCAAATTCGAAACTTCCTCCCTTATTCACCGTACCGCCGATGACGGTATCACCAGTACTTTTTTCTACCGGAATACTTTCTCCAGTAATCATGGACTCATCTATCGACGAGTGCCCCGATAACACTTTACCATCGACGGGCACCCGTTCCCCAGGACGCACTACCACAACATCGCCATGCACGACGGCTTCAACCGGGACATCAATCGTTTCACCGCCCCGTACCACACGTGCCGTTTTCGCCGAGAGTCCCATCAATTTCCGGATAGCGTCAGATGTTTTCCCTTTGGTACGTGCTTCAAGCCATTTCCCAAGAATCACAAAGGTAATCAGAAACGCCGCCGTCTCAAAATACAGTTCCGGGATTTTTTCTCCGGAGAGGCCAATCCAAGAGTTATTGTTCCACACATACAGCCCGTAGTTCACCGTGCTGTAGACAAACGCCGTCGTGGTGCCGATGGCAATCAGGCTATCCATATTGAACATCTTCATCTTTAGCGATGCAAAGGCTCCACGATAGAATCCCGCCCCAATCCAAAACTGTACGGGCAAAGTGAGCAGGAGCGATATGATACCCACGTACGGCAAGAGCGCCGCTCTTCCCCAAGCACCAAAGAAGTCAAAGAGCATGAAATAGAACATGGGGAGCGATAAAGCCAGTCCCGACAGAAATTTCTGCCGGTACCCTTTTTCCACCCGTTCCCGCTTCTTCTTTTCAAAATTACCGTCTTCACTGTCAATTTCTTCCGCCTCATAACCAGCATCTTTCACGGCCGCCTTCAGGGCAGAAACTTCTGTCTGCATACCATCAAATACGATGGTTGCCTTTTCCGTACCATAATTGACATGCGCTTGTTTTACGCCCCCTACTTTGTTCAATCTGCGCTCAATAATACTGGCACAGGAAGCGCAATGCATTCCTGTCAGGGAAAGGTCCACCCTTTGTTTTGTCCCAATTTGACTCATTGTTGCCATACTCTTTTTTTAATCAACAACATTGATAGTCCCGCGATACATTCCCATCGAACAACTAAACGGGATAACACCGTTTTTGTCCGGTGTAAATTCTACGATGTTCTCACCGGGTTGAAGCGTCTTTCTGACGCCCACCTTCGGTATCAGAAGGCTGGACGCGCAGGTATACGAATCTTCCGAATCAATGATGAGTTTCACCGGCTGCCCTCTTTTGACCGAGATGGTACTCGGAAAATAGCCATTGGCTTTTTGGGTGATGCGAACAATCTGGGCATCCTGTGACAACGCACTCGTACCCTGGCTGTTATCCGTTTCCGATCCGAGGCCGATGAGCACCGTGCCATTCTCCAGATTAAATATTCCCAACCCAATAACAACCACGCCAGCGACTTTGAAAAAAAACCGACGGAACCAGCCCTTGGCAGCCGCGGCCACACCACCAATGCCGAGAAGCCCTGGCGCTGTCCCAAGCGCAAACGTTCCCATCGTCAGAGCCCCGATAAGCACACTTCCCTGCGCCACCACAAAGAGCTGTATGAGCTGAGTAAAGCCGCACGGTAGAAAAAAGGTCAGCACCCCGAGCAGAGCCGCTCGACTATGACTATATTCTTTTTTCGTATGCGATTGGATACCGAACATTCGAGCGATACTTTTCGGCAGCATGAGTTTCCAAGCTGAAAGACGCGGAAAGAGTTCGAGTAGTTGCAATCCGACCAAGAGCATCACGCCGCCGATCAGCACCGTCAGTGTCCCCACCGAAAGTGACGACAACTGAAACACCGAACCAAAGAGGCCAAGCAAGGCGCCTAGTACAGAAAATCCCACAATCCGTCCCACATTGAAATATATGTTGGGAAGAAATTTTTGACGCACCGTCGCCTCCGGATGACGTTCGCTAAAACGCGCTGATACGGCCAGAACCAATCCACCCACTATCGCCATACAGGTTGATAGTCCGGCTACCAGCCCCAGAAGAAAAACAAATGGAAGACTAGAGAGCTTCGTAGATGTCCCGAGAGAAATATCAAACAGCCCAAATGCTCTCGCAAACAGAAAGAGCATAAAAACAATACTGAGAGCGAAAAGTACTTCTATCCAGGCCAACAGATTCACGGTGACCCATGGACGACTTTCTCCACCGACAGCGTAACCAGCATTTTGTATGGCCCGCTCCAGAGCAGCATCACTCGGCCTGGCATTCAAATATGATATTTCTGCTACCCCGCTACGGAAATTCGTTTTCACTTTTTCAACACCAGGAACACCAGCCAACTCGTCTTCTATCAGCAACTCGCACGAGCGGCAATGCATACCCGTGATCGGAACAGTAAGTTTTTGCATAGCATATATTTATTATCAAATTCTCTCCTCCTTACCAGAACACACAAAAAGCACCGGAACGGGAGAATCACTGTAAAGAATTCCCGAAATTCCGGTGCTTTCAAAAAAGTTATTCTTTTTTCGCTACGGAAAGCAATAGACGCTCCCGACCACCTCCACCGGTCAACGTGTGCGGAACGAGTCTAGCATTACGCGCCTCACTCAGAAAAAAACCCAAGGAATGATTGAAAACTGATAGTCCGAGCGTATCTTGGGTCTTTTTCACCACCGCCGTTTTCGTTGCAGAATTCCCACAAGAAAAACAGCCTCCAAAGTCATTTTGATTCTGTATCAATCCACAACTGCTGTCACCATGATCAGAACAGTGAATGTTCTGTACTTCGTCTCCCTGAGATGCACCAGACATATCCATTTCTGCCGCCTGAGCCGAGGCCATCGGAAAAACACACGATCCGCCCATGAAGAAAACAAATGCGAATAAAAGGCTCGAAGTAATAGTCTTCTTGGAAGATTCCATAAGTACCACTACTATACTCCATTTTACATTTTTTGCAATACACCCCACACCGTACCATTCATCACTTTCTTGACGAGGCACCCCGGAAATCATATCGTCCACGCTATATGACACGCCCTCCGGCAATGCCGGTCGGCGTTTTTTCTTGCCATAACAGGTATTCACCCCAGGGCAAGCCCTGGACTCAAAAACGAACTGATGTTCGTTTCTTTCCGCGGCCAGCCTCGACGGCTAGGTGGGCGGAGCGGGCCGGCACTCGCTCGGAAACGAAAACAAGTTTTCGCTTCACTCACTTCGTTTGGTAATAAAAAAATCACGAGATGAGTGGTCGTTCATTTCGTGATACTTCTTTTTACAATTCCTGAAGCTCGATACTCGCCAAAAAGGCCTTGCGCGCCGCACCTTCGAGGACGCGTGCTTTGCCTGGCTTGAGCGCGCCTAAGTGGATATCCATGACCCGGATGCGGATCAGTTGTTCTACCGTCAAGTGAGCCTCGGACATCATGCGGCGAATGTGGTGTTTTTTTCCTTCAGTCAAAGTAATATACACTGTACGCGGCGGAACGACGACGACTTTTTTGGCTTTCAGCCATTCACCGGCATTGTAAACGCCGTCTTCCAAAACCCGCTTCAGATTGCTCGGGATACCCTCACGCACCGTCACCTTGTACTCTTTCTCGTGCTTAAAACGCGGATGGAGCAAGCGCTCCGTCACCCGGCCGTCGTTAGTGAGCAGAATGAGGCCTTCAGAATCCTTATCGAGCCGACCGATCGGGAACGTCCCTGGAAAGCCAGACACTTGGTCGATGGAGTGTTCGAATTCCTGGGGCGAGTGAGCGATGATGCCCCGCGGTTTGTAGTAGGCGATATAGACCAGTTTTCTGGCAGGCTGTTTCTTATCTTTGATGACCTCCACCGTCACGCCGGCGTTCCCCACCTTATCTCCGAGAACCGCTTTTTTTCCAGCAATCAGAACCAAGCCCTGCTCGATGAGGAGATCGGCGCCACGACGGGTTGCCATCCCCTTTTGAGCAAGATAACGATTGATACGGATAGGATAGACTATTTCTTCGATCATAAGATTCGCGAATGAATTCTTGTCAGTATGTCAGAATTTGGAAAAGCAATCAAGTATCGAAGCAAAAGCTTGCAGCCCTTAATAGTTTTCCTCCATCTGAAAAGTAGTAAAGTTCATTTTTGCATCAAGAAGAAATGCGACAAGCTTCCGGAAATATTCTATTTTTTCCTGACTCGGTTCCCCATCGGAAGTCGAAAAATTCTTCGGGCTGAAAAGGATGATGCAGGGTTTCCCTTCTGAAAAACTTTCCTTGCACTGATTGGCTACTTCACGCGGAGACAACGGTGTTTTCCTTCCCGATTGAAAAGGAGCGACGCTGTAGTCGTACTTCCAATTCCCCTGACTGGAGACGATGGGGATGTCAGCCTGCTTCAGAGCAAGGGCTGTGCCCGTCGAATACATATTGTACGGTGGGATAAAAGTAAGCGGCGCTTGGCCATTGATACTTTTCAGCGTATCTTGACCGCTTTCGATGCGCAGATAGGCTTCACTCTGTTCCAAATTCTGAAACTCCGTCTGTACTACACCGTCCCTCATCTGATTAGCATAATCCCAACCGTTCTGAGCGATTTCGATACGACAACGCGATCGCTGGAGAAAAGTCACCAACTTCGTATCTTCGAGGATGTTTTTCGGAATAATTCCGAAGACCAGAGGGATGTCAGCCTGAGCAGCCTCTGCGGCTATCTGCAGGGTCGTTTCCCGAAGCCAGAACGCCTGCACTTCGTCAATGCGAATGATGACCTTTCTCGTGTCAGGAACATCGGTATTACGACAAGGAAAAAGGATTTTGGAACCGTAGTCATAGAGACCCAGACCCTGATCACGAGCCATACCCAATGCGGTATGGGTACCGTAAAAAGTCACCATAAACACCAGCACGATGATAGCCGCTGAGAGTGGTTTGGTCGTGATCATTTTCCACAATGCCACGATAAACACGATAACGAAATGGATGATAAATGAGAGTGATCCAAATGGGGTCATATGATGGGAGTCCTTTCCGGATGAAACCAGATCAGCTCTTTCTTTCGTAAAATCACTTCTAGAAAAAACTGCTCCAAAAATATCCAGGCATTGATAATGGTAAATATGGGATAGAGAAATGAGGAGAACAAGACATCGCTTCTTTTCAAGCTGATGGCGGTAATCATGCCGAGAGTCACGGAAAATATTACGAAGACACACAGGGTGTAGACAAAGGTAATCAGACTCAGAAATGGTAGGAGAAACAGGGTTGTAGCCGAAAAAAGTCCCTCGATATACATGAAAGAAAGGATGAGCGCCGCTTTCGGATTCTCGATAATGGAAAAATGCTTCAAAAAATTCTGCCATCCGCCAGCATACCAACGGCGCATCTGATTGGTATAGGAACCGAGGGTAGGAGGGTCCTGGGTATAAACGATCGCCTGAGCATCGAAATATATCGGAATACCAGCCCCATGGAACTTGTAGGTGAAATCAAGATCCTCAGTCAAGGTGTCATGCTCGAACCGGATGAGTTTTTTGAAAACAGCCGTCCGAAACGCTCCGGCACACCCCGGGATAACGAAGATGAATCCCAGATCCGACTGCGCCCTTTTGTAAAGAGTCTGACCAAGAAAATAATCCATCGCCCGACAAGCCGTAATCCAATTGTACTTCAAGCTTTCAATAGAACCGGCAAAGGCTATCGCTTTTTCATCTCGGAAATATTTTGCCACTCGATCAACAAATGATGGATGCAGAAGCGTATCGCCATCAAGGGCGATAAAAACGTCCCCTTCCACGAATTGCAGCCCAATTTCTTGAGCACGACTTTTGTTGCCCGTTTTTGGCATAACCGTAACAATCTTTATGCGATCGGCGAACGACCGCAAAATATCGGCCGTGCCATCGGTACTGCCGTCGTTGATGACAATAATCTCATCGGCCGGCCTCACCTGACGAAAACATGCCTCAAGTGTCTGGGCAATCATTTTCTCTTCATTATGACAAGGGATGAGGATAGACACCGTCAAGCGACCATCTTGGGAAGATGGCTTTATAAGAGCATTTTTTGGCCGAGAGAGGGTGATTTTTCGCACCATGGTTTCGTTCATAAATCTCTTTCATTTAACTGAGAATGGTAGCATAAAATAAACAGATTGTCAAGGGTCACAAAATAATGAACTCTGTTTAAGAAATGCTTTGGTAAAGCCATTCATTTCACTTGTCGGCATGAAAAAAACACCCATCGGAAAATTCGAAAGGCGCATGATGAATCATGTTGTATGCTGGAAAATCATCCTCTTGTCAGGGGAAGACACTTGATACAACGGCAGCCAAGTTGCCTAATGAAGCCCTCGAAGTGATCTTTACCATAGTGATAGGTGATTTCCTCTCCAGCCTTGATATTTCTCTTGGCTACGATGAACACTCGACTGCGCCGATTGAGCGCCTCACAATTGGGACGGCAAGAGTGATTGGCGTAGCGGGCGGTATTGTAACGCGGACTGCCGTCGATATCCCATTTGGTATTGACGTTGAACATATAGCGGTTGTTGCGTTCGTCGCCGATAGAGGTAGGGATGCGTTCACCGATATATTCGATGATGGTCGTCCCCTTTTTAATCGGAGTGAGTGCAAAAAGTCCAAGTCCGGCGCTGCCACGCTTCACGATGACGTATGATGATTCGGTTACCAGTTGTTGTGCCATAGATATTCGACAAGAAATTTTGAAACAAAAGAAGAATCGTCTTTTACCCGGACGATTCTTCTCCGATGACCTACTCTACTACGAATCCGGCGAAAAATCAAGATGAGACAGATTCATTACCAGACAAGGTGGACAGAAAAACAGCCCCACCAAGGCAGGGCTGTTTCTTATTCTTCCCTTTGATTAGGAAAGGTGTTTCGATACCAGCTTGGTCATTTCGAACATCGTCACTTCGGCCTTTCCGCCAAAAACCGCCTTCAGGTTTTCATCCGCGAGGATGTTGCGCTTGTTGGCCGGGTTCTGCAGATTATTCTTCTTGATATACACCCACAATGCCTTGACCACTTCCGACCGTGGCATCGGTCCGGCACCGACCACGAGGGCGAGCTCCGGGCTAATAGTCATCGGCTTCATAAATGCAGCATTCGTCGTTGCCATACAATCTTACCCTAATAATTAAGTCTTCCCCTCTAGCATATCTGTTTTTTCCAATAAAGTCACCCCGGGCCACCAATGAGTCAAAAATAAGGCAGCCCACTTTCGTTTGTTCACCACTCTAAAGCCCTTATTCCTGCACTTTTTCTAAATACATACCATACCCTTCTTTTTCCATTGCTTCCTTGGGGATAAACCGCAGGGCAGCCGAATTCATACAGTAGCGCATCCCCCCTCGTTCTGCTGGTCCATCAGTAAAGACATGCCCGAGATGATTGTCCCCATATTTACTCCGGATTTCGATACGATTACCAAAAAATCCATTGTCGACTTTCTCGACAATATATCGACTATCGATCGGTTTCACGAAGCTCGGCCAACCAGTACCACTCTCGTACTTATCCGAAGACGAATAAAGAGGCTCGCCACTAACAATATCCACATAAATACCTGCCGCATGGTTGTCATTATAGGCATTGCCAAACGGTTTTTCCGTACCCTCTTTCTGAGTGACATCATATTGAATATCCGTCAGTTGTGTTTTCAACTCGGACTCGCTCGGTTTTACATAGTGTGAAAAATCCAGATTGACCGGTGCGCTGCTTTGCATGCTACCTTTTTTCTCGACCAATTCTTCCCAACTTTTATTGCCAAAATATTTCTGGAGAAATGTATCCCGGCCACTGGACTCCCGATAGGCACAATATTTGACCGTACTGTTTTCAGCATAATTCTGATGGTACTCTTCCGCCGTGTAGAAATTCTTATATGGCAAGACCCTGACAGCCACTGGTTTTTCAAAAATTTTGGCATCGTCCAGTGCTTGTATGGCTTTTTCAGCCACTCTTCGTTCCTCCTCTGTGCCATAAAATATTACTGCTTGATAACTTTCGCCGCGATCATAGAACTGTCCCCCGGCATCTGTGGGATCGATATGCATCAGATGATAACGCACGAGGTTTTCATAAGTCGTAATCTTTCCATCATAGTAAATCTCCACGGCTTCCCGGTGTCCGCTTTTCTCGCTGGTAACGTCACGATATGTCGGATTGACGATGTTGCCCCCCGCATAGCCAGAAATGACTTCTACCACTCCAGGTGCTTTCTGAAGATCAGATTCCGTACACCAGAAACACCCACCAGCGAAGTACGCCCGGCTGTACTGCGCCAGTTCCACCTGTGTCTTTTTCATATGCTTTTCCTTATTATGCTCTAAACAACTTTGCTTGGGAATGCTCGGAATTTTTACGTTCCCCAGACTCTTGGTACCATTCGTATACCAAGCACCAGCAATAACGATAAGTATGCCCACTACTATAAAAAGTATCCTGTGCGCTCTTCTCATATTTTTTCTTTACGATTAAACAGGTCTCTCAGGAAAAAGTGAACGCGTATGCCGCGATACCTGGTGTTTCAAATTCCAAACGGAGCGTGTGCTCACCAGACAGCCCCTTCAGATCAAGCAGTTCATACAGGCGATCCTCATCGACGGTGACTGTTCCGTTTACGACATCCTTACCGAAAGCATCATTCTCAACAGGCTTGCCATCCAAAAATACTCTCACGGTTCCCGCGAGACCAGAATCGGGTGGTGCCATCACCAGAAACACTTTTTCCCCTTCGAAATGAAGCGTCAGAGCAGCATCCTTTGATGCGAGCGCTCGCTCCGGCATTACTGTCCAAGTTCCGCTATAAGCAAACTCGTGCTTTCTGAGGCTCTCCGGAGTAGTAAACACTTGTGCCTCCCCCGTCACTTTTTCCGGCGACACAAATCGCTCCATCCGATCACTTCCCAAATACGTTTCCGGGGTCTTCTGCCCGCCCAATTTTTCCGCTTCAACATTGGAAATACCGGCGGTCACTTTTTGACCCGCTTCCTTCAAAAGTTCCTGTATGGCCATTTCCGTTTCCGCGTATGCACCCTCGCCAAAATGGTACTGTCGGATGTTCCCCTCTGCGTCGATAAGGTAGTGTGCCGGCCAATAACGGTTGTTATAAGCCTGCCACGTGGCATAGTCATTGTCCTGCGCCACCGGATACTTGATCTTATGGCGCTTCATCGCATCCAGTACATTGGATGTTTTCTTCTCGAATTCGAATTCCGGCGTATGCATCCCGACAATTACGAGTCCCTGATCTTTGTACTTTTCATGCCAATTCACCAGATACGGTAGTGTCCGAATACAATTGATACAACTGTATGTCCAGAAATCGACCAGCACCACTTTGCCGCGCAAATTTTCCAGCGTCAATGGCGTATCAGTATTCAGCCATCGTGCGATGCCCGTGAATTCCGGCGCCAGCCCATAATTCGAGAGATTACTCTTCGTCGCCTGCACCGTAGACTGCCTATCAAGAAATCCGCTTTCTTGCTTCGTGTTTTTGAGTTCATCAAGCCTCTTCTTCACCGCGTCATTTTTCTCGAATTGGTTCAGAAAGCTGCCATAACTGGGAAACGAGTCCAGAATCTTGGTCTGAAGCGTCCGGTCATAGCCCGTATAGATAGCGAGGGCCGCCAGGATCATCACTCCTCCAAATACTTGCTGGATGCGTTTGGTGTATTGAGAAAAAAACCGCGTCTTGGCCAGTACTTTCTGCCCCAGCAGAGCGAGTACAAAAAGTGGCAACGCCACCCCAACCACGAATGCCAACGTTATCAATACCACATTAAAACTCACCGCCTGGGTCGCAGCAAGCGTCGCGATGGTCGCGAGTATCGGTCCAGCACAGGGCGACCACACTAATCCCAAAGCAAACCCGGTAATGAAACCACTTCCGAAGCCCGTCCCACTCCTGTTCGTAAATCGTCCACCGAGACCACCTAGACGGCTGACCATAGTCTCGAGACGCGCACCGAGCGCTGGCACAATCAGCGTCAACCCCAAGAAACCGATGATCCCTACGGCAAAGAAACGCAGTACGTCCGGATCGAACGGAATCACTTTTACCACGGAAGCAAGCAAAAGCGTAATAATCATAAAGCTCACGGAGAGGCCAGTGACAATACCAAGCGGCTTCTTCTCGCCTCCCGAGGCGCCAGCTGACAAGACAATCGGCAGTATCGGCCAGATACATGGGACAAAAATTGTCACTAACCCGGCAAGAAACGCAAAGACTAAAAGCAATGCCATAGTGTTTTTCTTATGAGTTACTTCACCTCTTTCAAAAGATCACGAAGTTCCGGGCTACCGGACCATTTGGTAATCATCGTACCATTCTCATCTACCTGCACTAGCGTGTGCTGATAGATTACGCCATACTTTTTCTTCAGATCGCCATACTGGTCATAATTAACATCGAGAATCAACACATCGGCAGGGATTTGATTAGCGTTCTTCTTGATGTCAGCATCCAAGGCACGACATTCCGAACACCACGAAGCGCGGAAAAAGAGCACCACCTTACCATCTTTGGCAAAAGAGAGCTTCGACGCATCGTACACGACATACTGTCCGCCTTTGACCATCGGGGCATTCTCTCCTGCGGGCAGCATCTTGTCTTCCCCTCGGGAAGCGCCATTTTGTTCCGCCACAACGCTCTCTGTTTTTACCGGCATCACACTGGTATCAGGCGTCCTCTGGTCCCGGGATGTGAAAAACCAGATACCGAATACCACCACAAGAACTCCTCCAATTCCTATCAGCATATTATTGTTCATACGTGTTTGCGTACTTCAAAGAATTATATTCAAATGCTGCCAAGGGGGGGCGGCTCTGCAGAAACCGCCCCGACTTCACAGCACTTCGTACGAAGTGAAACAAGAAATACTATTTCTTCATCATTGTGTCCGTTACGATATCTCCACAAGAAGTGTAAACCGATGCTTCATCCTTGGACTTGTGGACATTGATCGCGAGCGGCAATTTGCTCAGCAACTCTGTTGTCGAAATCGCCAGCGTCGTTTCGGACATTCCGTTCACGACCGCACTCAGAGGATACGCCACCGCTCCCGGAGCCGGGCAAACACCGACGTGAATGTGAGCTGGTTGCGGGGCATCTTGCATTCCCGCAACGATTTTGACCGTCACTTTAGCCTTCCCATCGACATCAACGATCGTCGCAGTTCCGACCTGTTTGGATCCGTTCTGCTCCTTCATCGTGACGGCGTAACTCTTTGCCATCATTGTTTCCGTTTTTTTCTCCATCATGGCATCAGACTGCTTCGTGGCTTCTTCTTTTTTCATCATGGCTTCTTTTTCCGTAGCAGCCTTCTCCATGGCTGCTTTTT
>CAZATJ010000015.1:0-17470 GCA_964488025.1 uncultured Bdellovibrionales bacterium | reverse complement strand
ATACAAACATGAAATTGCCACTTGAAAACATCCAGTCGCTCATCCGCTGTCCGGTCTGCAACAAGAAGTACCGGTCGATGAAGATGCTCGTCATCGACGAGGATGACAAACGTACCACGCTTCACATGACCTGTGAGGGTTGCAGCGCCGCCACCATTGTTTTTGTCTCACTCGGACAGTTCGGAGTGGTGACGCTCGGAACGCTTACTGACCTGGAACAGAGTGAAGCACGCCGGGTGTTTTCGGGCGAAGCGGTATCGGCCGACAATGTTATAGAAGTTCACCAGTTTCTCAAGAATTACGATGGCGGCATCGAAGCGCTCATTCAATAGATAGATAACCGTTTTTAAATAAGTAGCGACATCCATTATGGCCGATATACAACTCGCAGCCACCACTCGTGAGAAAATCTCCAGTTCCAAGCTGGTCGAGGCTCGCAAGAAGGGAAAGATCCCTGCTATCATGTACGGACACAAAGGCGCTTCTCAAATGATTTGGATTGATTTCATCACCTTTAGCAAGGTGTATGCCATCGCCGGAGAGTCGAGTATTATTTCGCTCTCTTTGGATAAGGGAAAGAAAGCAAGTGTCATCGTTCAAGATTTGGCGCATGATGCTATGACGAACCGAGTCTCTCATATCGACTTCTTCGAGGTGAGTATGAATGAGAAACTCGAAGCCCATATCCCGCTTGAATTTATCAATGAATCACCGGCCGTGCGCGAACTCGGTGGTATTCTTGTGAAGACTTTGGAAGAAGTCGAGGTAACGTGTCTTCCGAAGGACCTGCCGCGTTCCATCACTATTGATCTTTCAACCCTGGTTGATTTCTCCGTTCACGTCCAAGTGAAAGATTTGGTGCTTCCGGAGGGCGTCAAGGTGCTGACCGATGAATTGACCACCATCGTCTTAGTTGAAGCTCCTCGCACTGAGGCTCAGATGGCCGCGCTTGACGAAAAAGTCGAGGCCGACGTAACCAAAGTAGAGGGTGTGGTCAAAGAAGAAGACCCAGCCACTCCGAGTGTTGCTGAAGTAAAGAAAGAAGAAAAGAAGTAATTTTTCTTTCAAACACACAAACCCGAAGGACTTCCTTCGGGTTTTTGGTTGACGGAATGAGCGGATTCTGCTATAATGGAAATCCTTAAGAATGGTTTTTGGTTTCTGTCCTCAGGGGAAGAACAGGCATCCCTCCTAGCAGGCTCTTCCTGAAATGATGGGAGTCGGGGTTTACTCCGGTTCTCATCGGCTGAGGCCAGAAACGAGAAATGATTTCAAAAAAGACCGGGTGGAAACCCGGCCTTTTCCTTTTTTACGAAAGCCACTTGAGGAGTTCATCTTTCACTTTGGGAAAGAGAGCGGTAAGTGTCGCGAGTTCCTCAGGAGGGAATTTTTGGAGAACGAAGTCATGGGAAGGCATGCAGACGCCGGTCACTTCGGCTGGTCGGCCGATACCGAGACGGATACGGTAGAAGTCCTGAGTGCCGAGCTTCTCGATGACGTCACTCACCCCGTTGTGTCCGGCGGCACGCGAGGAGCCGGTTGTCTTATATGTACCCGGGGCGATATCGAGATCGTCATGGATGACCGCGATGTCTTCTGGGGCAAGCTTGTAGAAGTGGACGAGCTGACTGACCGCTGTGCCGGAGGCATTCATAAAGGTGCTTGGCTTAACGAGGAGTACCGGGTGTTTACCGACTTGCCCCTCGCTTATTTCTGCTGACATTTTTTTCTCTATTTGAAAGGCGTTGCCACCCCATTCTTTTTGTAGAAAATCCAAGCATAAAAATCCGGCATTATGGCGTGTGGTAGCGTGGTTGTTTCCGGGGTTGCCGAGTCCGATGATGAGTTTCATACGGGATAAGATTAATGTCGCTTCTTTTTCGGTTGTGGAGGAAGAGGGTCAGAAAAACTGGTGTCGTCGGGAGGGACGAGTGCCTCATCTCCTTCCGTAAGAGAGAATGTTTCGGCAAGATCGGTCCCGACTACCATGCTATAGTCGCTGTCAGGACGTTCACGAGGAACGAAGGGGAGGGTAGTTGCCTGCGTGACCGAGAATCGTTTGAGAAGCTCATCAAGACTAAAAGGCTTTCTTAAGCCAACCTGTTCTACTATGATACTCTCTTTTTGGGGATTGTCCACCCCGGGAATGGGAAGGGTGGTCACATGCGTGAACCCGAGCTCCTCCTTCAGGAACGTGGCCAACCTGTTTACGGAGGCGCTATCAGCTTTGGACGAGAAGAGCGTTAGCGATACCTTTTCATCCAGAACTGCTTGTTTTCGTTTTTTTTCTTCGTCTCGATTGAAGAGGGTGGCACTGGTATCTCGAATCTCACTCCAGTTTCCGACACGAGGGAGGAGAATGAAGGCGGCAACGCTGCCGACCTGCACGTGAGAAACCCGGAGCAGACTCTCTTTCTTCCAAGCATCTACCACGACCGTGGTGACGTTCTTGGTATCGATGGTGCGGGAAAGTTCGATGAAGCGGGTCATATCCTCAAGTGACATATCGGTTTTGACACTTTCCCCCAGAGTGTCGAGGAGTCGGTTGAGAGTGATAACATTGGAAACGGTTCCTAGTGAAAAAGCCTTATTTTTTATGGCCTGAATAACCTGCTGCTGACGTTTAGCTCGACCGAAATCGCCTTCCGGATCGTCGTGACGTTCGCGAACATATTTGAGTGCCGTCGCTCCATCAAGCGTTTGCCACCCTTTCTTCAATTCGAACGTCTCGTAGCTGTAATTTTTTCCCGGATAACGGCTATCATAGAAATCCCGGGAGACTTCGAGTGAGATACCTCCGAGGGCATCGACTATCTTCTCAAATCCGTCAAAATCGAGAGTGAAAAAATAATGGATTGGTTCTCCGGTAATTTCTTCGATGGTTTGTGAAAGTGGCGTGGTCCCTTCTTCTTTTGAGAGTCCATATTGATAGAGAGAATTCAATTTAGTGAACAAATCGGTTCCGGTAATCGGAACATAGAGATCACGGGGAAGCGAGAGGAGCGCCACCTGTTTTGTTTCAGTGTTAATACTCATAATCATGACGGTATCGGTAAGGTTTTTTCCCGGATAGTGTTCTCCAGCTCGACCGAGGAGGAGAATATTGATACGGCCGTTCTCTTGTCCCCGTAAGAGGCCCTCCTGTTCCGAGAAGAAGCCATGGGTCAGCTTTTTGAGTTCGGCGACAAAAGAAAGACGGGACGTATTTTCGAATTGCATGGTTTGTCCGAGGTGGATGCCTTTGAAAATGATGAGGAAAGTGATACCGAAAATAAGGAGTCCGAATGCGGTCAAACTGATGAAAAAACGAAAAAATACCCGTTTTTTTAGGGAGCTGTTTTTTTGAAAATGTTTTTCTTCGCCTGTTTGATGGTGAGAATCATAGCCGAAGTCACCTTCACTTTTGGGGAGAATGAAGGGTCGAGGTGATCGTTTGGCAGTGATTCTTTTGATGTCATCCATGGGAAGAGACGATGGTATTATAATGGCTGAAAATGGCTTAAAAAAAAGACCCGTTACCCCTTGCTTGAGAGGGAAAAATCTGTTACAATAGCTATGTTTTATCGTTTTAAATTACACAAAAGGAAAAATTTCTTTTATGCAGGAACACGCTAATCAGGAACGGGGGCCCGTTGAGGAGGAATACCTGGGCGTTGGTGGGCTGCTACTTGAGATGGTGCGGGTTTTCGTGCTGGCCGTTGTTATCATTATACCCGTTCGGGTTTTTTTGTTCCAGCCATTCTTCGTTCAGGGGTCGAGTATGGAGCCGAATTTCGAGGATGGTCAGTATTTGGTGATCAGTGAATTCGGCTATAAACAGACGGATGTCGGTTTTTTGGATACGTCTTTATTCCGAATAGCGCCGTTTAAGGAAATCGAGCGTCAGGATGTTGCGGTCTTTCGTTTTCCGAAGAATATTGAGGAGTTTTTCATCAAGCGGGTCATCGGTTTGCCAGGGGAAGCCGTTGAGATTCGTCGTGGGAAAGTTATTATTTATAATAAAGAACATCCCGAGGGCTTTGTGCTTGATGAGAATGCCTACATCGGCTCTGAAATTCTCACCCAGGATATGCCACGGGTAGAGGTCGGTGACGATCAGTATTTTATGATGGGTGACAATCGTATGTTCAGTTATGATTCGCGGGCTCTCGGGCCCATTGGAAAAGACAAAATTATCGGGAGAGTTTTGTTGCGGGCCTGGCCAGCGAAGCAATTTTCCTTGTACTAGTCCCAGAGAGTCGGATATTTTTTCATTACCCTTAATTTACCGCGATATGTCTCAGAAGAAAGTGATTATTCAGAAGACTGCCAAGAAAGGGACGGTCAAGAAGGTTGCTGAAAAGAAAGGGGCAGCTTCGAAGAACGACCGGACGTTTATGAGGGAAGTAACCGCCAAAAAAACCGTTCCCGTAAAGAACCAAGAGGAACTTTTACTCCAGACGTTGCGCGGCATGCGCGATATCCTTCCTGATGAACAGCCGTATTGGGAGCGGGTACGAAAGGCGCTTTCAACCGCATCTTCGGAGTATGGCTTTCAGCGTATCGACCTTCCTACGGTGGAGTTCGCTCATCTGTATCTTCGTACTATCGGGGAGGGAACCGATATTTTGGATAAAGAGATCTATCTTTTCAATACCCGGGGAGGGGATCGCGTGGCACTTCGTCCCGAGATGACCGCTGGTCTCTGTCGTGCTTATATCGAACACGGCATGGGGGTATTGCCCAAGCCCATCAAGCTTTTCACTATGGGGCCGGTATTTCGATATGATCGTCCACAAGAGGGACGCTATCGCGAACACTGGCAAGCCAATTTTGATATGTTTGGTGAGAATGACCCGATTCTTGATGCCCAGACGATTCAGCTTGCCTATCGCGTGGTCGGCCAGCTGGGGCTGAAAAACATCGAATTTCAGGTCAATAGTATCGGGACGCCGGAATCGCGTCGGGATTATGAAAAAGCGTTGGTACGCTATCTTGAGGCGCAGAAAACCAAGCTGTGCCAGAACTGCCGTGAACGTCTTCTCTCGAATCCAATGCGGATACTTGATTGTAAGGAGGATAAATGTATCCAGCTGACTGCTCATGCTCCACAATCGATTGACTATCTCGATCAGGAATCGCGCGATCATTTCAAGCGCCTTCTCGAATATCTGGACGAATTGGAGCTGCCGTATTCCATCAATACGAGACTGGTGCGCGGTTTGGATTATTATACGAATACCGTATTTGAAATTCGTTCTACCGATAAGGATGGTAAGAATTATTCGCTCGGCGGCGGCGGGAGGTACAATCGTCTTATCGAATCGCTCGGCGGCGAGCCGACGCCCGCCATCGGTTTCGGGTTGGGACTCGATCGGATTGTTCTTGAAATGAAGCGTACCCAAGTCAAGCCTTATCAGGAACCGAGACCGCGGGTATTTCTGGCACAGCTTGGCGATATGGCGAAGAAAAAAACTCTGCACCTATTTTCGGCACTTGAAAAAAATGGTATTCTCATTGCAGAAAGCTTCGGTCGCGGCAGTCTCAAGTCGCAGATGCACGTCGCCAATCGTCTCGGTGTCGAAGTAACGGTCATCGTCGGGCAGAAGGAAGCTCTTGATGAGACGGCCATCGTCAAGGATATGGTGTCTGGTACCCAGGAAACAGTCACTCAGGAGCGATTGGTGGATGCCGTGAAAAAAATCCTGAAGACCAATCAGGCGCTTAATATCTGATGCTGACCTTTGAGAAATATGGAAGACAATGTTTTTCTCAAAATTATCCGCAAGGAAATTCCAACGGAGTTCCGGTACGAGGATGACGAGGTTTTGGCTTTCGACGATATCCATCCGATTGCTCCGGTGCATGTGCTCGTTATTCCGAAGAAGCCGATTGTTAGTATCGAAACCTTAGATGACGGGGATGCGCCGATTGTCGGAAAAATGTTTTTGGTAGCCCGCAATATCGCGCGGGACTTGAAAATTTCCGAGAAAGGGTATAAACTGCTTATCCGGGTAGGAAGGGATGGTGGCCAGGAAGTGCCCCATCTGCACCTGCATCTTCTCGGTGGCGCTCGCCTTCGTGAGGACATTCGTCCGGTGTAATGATTATTTTTCTTCCGCTTCAGGAGGAAAGGAGAATGAAAGGAGGTCTTGTCTATGATTCAAGTAAAGAGAAAAGAGAGAGAAACGGCTGAAAGTCTGATCCGGCGTTTTTCGCGCCGCGTCCAACAGAGTGGTGTCTTACGACAGGTACGCAAGCTTCGTTTTCGCGTTGAAGAACAGAGCCGCGATAAGCGGCGTGCCGGAGCTCTCTACAAGGTAAAAATCCGCAAGGAAATCACCCGTCTCAAGAAACTCGGGAAGTTCGATGATGAAGCCCTGCGCGATATCAAAAAAAGGATTTAATCTTTCTTCTGTTTTTTATGGGTCTTTACCAAACGCTTGGAGATGACTTGAAACAGGCGATGAAGGCAGGCGACGCGTTTCGGAGGGATACGCTTCGTCTGCTTCAGAGCGCCGTGAAAAATATGGCTATCGAGAAGCGTCAAGCACCGGCGGAACTTGCGGACGGCGATATTGAAGAGGTTATCAAAAAATTGGTGAAGCAGCGCAAGGACAGTATCACTCAGTACCGTGCCGGTCACCGTGAAGATCTGGCCGAAAAAGAAGAAGCGGAACGGGTTCTTCTTTCTGCCTACCTGCCGGAAGCGATGCCAGAAGCGGAACTACAGTCTCTCGTCAGCGAGACGTTGAAGGAATCCGGTTTCGTTACCAAGGACAAGATGGGTCAGGCTATGGGTGTAGTCATGAAGAAGGTGGCTGGTCGTGCCTCCGGTGATGATGTCCGGCGCGTTGTCGAGGGGTTGCTTACGTAAGTATGAAAGTGACTGTACACTTCACGGATGAGGCGGGGACAGCGTGGCAAGAGGACTTTTTCGCGCAGGTCACCGAGGAAACACTGAAGCGTTGTCCTCTTCCAAGTCTTCACGAAAAGAAAGAGGTGACACTCAATGCGATTGTTGTTTCGGAAGAAAAAATCCGGGAACTTAATAAGACTTATCGGAACAAGGACAAGGTGACGGATATCCTGTCATTTGGGGAATATTCTGACACGGCCGCTTTTGAGGCTGATACGGGGAAGAAAATTTTTTTAGGGGAATTATTTTTTTGTCATGACTTTATTACGGTGGCGGCCAAGGAGGATGCCGTAACGGCAGAACATGAAATGATATATGTGTTTTCTCACGGCGTGCTCCATCTTCTCGGATATGATCATGGCGATGAGATGTTCGCGATTCAGGACGCGGTGACCGAACAACTCAGGAAAGAATGAGGTGGTTGGCAATCATTAAAACAAAGAGTACTTATGAAACGTCTCGCTCGGAGCTTCAAGCATGCTATCAGGGGAATACTGTTCACCTTGAAGGGAGAACGGAATTTTCAGATAGAAATAGCGGTCATGGCGGTGGTGTTGGTGTCTGCCATTTGGTTTAACCTCACTCAAACGGAAAATATCATTCTGGTATTGGCTGTTGCCCTGGTATTGGCTACGGAACTTATTAATACGGCCGTCGAAAGAGTGATGGATATCTTGAAACCGCGGGTGCATCCGTATGCCAGGGTCATCAAGGATGTTATGGCGGGGGCGGTGTTTGTTGTTTCTCTGGGCGCGCTGCTTATCGGCATCGTGATTTTTTTCCCGTATTTTTTCAAATAAGGATCGTGGTTGGAAAAAGGGGATCCCATTCCTCTTTGTTTTGCCGAAGGGCGTTTTTTGGGGTATACTCTACGGTAGAGAGCTCCGTTTTTACAGAGAGCTTTCATTTCTTGTTTTCTCATACGGTTAAGAAAAGGAAAGCAGGATTTTGTTTTCGGACGTATAACGGAAACACGGAAAAATTATTCATTTTGCCGCATCACTCCTCCTATGTCAAGAAGCAATTATTATGTCGGTCTTGATATCGGGTCTGCCAATATCCGAGCGGTGATTGCCGAAGAAATATCTTTGGATGAGCCGTTACGCATTATCGGGATAGGAACGACTCTTTCTGAGGGTATTCGTCGCGGATCAGTGGTCAATATCGAAGCGGTAGCCAAGGCGGTGAACGTGGTTTTGGAACAGGCAGAGCGTATGGCCGGGCATCCGGCGGAGACGGTCGTTGTTGGTGTTTCCGGTACGGAGATTGATTGTCAGAATGCCCTTGGCGTTATCGCCGTTGGCCGTGCCGATGGCGAGGTAACTCAGGACGATACCGTTCGTGTTCTGGAGGAAGTACAGGCCCGATTGACTTTGCCTTTGAATCGAGAAATTATCCATGTTATTCCCAAGGATTACCGGTTGGATGATCAGAAAAATATCAAGGATCCGCTGGGGATGCATGGTGTGCGATTGGAGATGAACGCGCTCGTGGTGAGTGACAGCACCGCGCATCTGAAAAACATTAGCCGGAGTCTTGAGCAGGCCGGGACGAACCCGGACAGTTTCGTTGTCGAACCGTTGGCATCGGCCGAAGCAGTACTCCATGAAAAGCAGAAAGAGCTTGGCACGGTTCTTATAAACATAGGCGGAAGTACGACCTCGGTTGCCGTTTTTGAGGACGGAGACTTGCTTCATTTGGCTGTCCTTCCGGTCGGGGGAGCGCATATTACCAATGATATCGCCATTGGTCTTCGGACCTCTATCGAAGTGGCTGAAGCAGTGAAGCTACAGTACGGAATCGCCTTGCCGAGAGAGGTAAATAAGAAGGAGGAAATTGATTTGGGTATGATCGATTCCCAAGAAGAGGGTTTGGTTTCTCGCCATCATGTGGCGGAAATTATTGAAGCTCGGCTGGAGGAAATTTTTTCTTTCGTCAATGCCGAACTGAAAAATATCGGACGAGAAGGATTGCTTCCTGGTGGATCGGTCTTGACGGGTGGTGGAGTTCTTTTGCCTGGTGTTATCGAACTGGCGAAGAGTACGCTGCGTTTGCCGGCCCAAATCGGATATCCGAAACCTCTTGGCGGTATTTTGGATCAAGTCGATAGCCCTCAGTTCGCAACCGCAATTGGTCTGATTCTTTTGTCGCAATCCACCGGAAGTGGGAAGAAAGTTTTTTCTTCGCGCAAGATTTTTAGTTCGCTCCCAGAGGGAATGCAGTCATTCATAGAGACTGTCAAACATTGGTCACAGCGTTTCCTCCCGTAAACTTGAGAGGAACAAAAAAATATCTCCATCCTTACCATGGGTTGGTTTTTTTTCGCTCATTTTTCCCTTTATTACCTAACGAAGTGAGTGAAGCGAAAACTTGTTTTCGTTTCCGAGCGAGTGCCGGCCCGCTCCGACTCGAATCGAGGCGAGTAAAATCAGGTGAAACACCCCTCGGCTTGCCTTGGGGTGAATACCTAATACCTGTTATTTTGATCAGGGTTGACACCCATTCTTTCCTTGTGGTACAGTTGATTTTAAAGTAATTTAGGGACTTGTGCAGGATCAGGGAGGCGCAGTATACTACCTGATGCTGGTGCCAGGACAATTTTTCTAACCTAATGAAGCTCTATGGCTGAGATCAAACCTGATATCGAAACATTCGCAAAGATTAAGGTGGTAGGTGTTGGAGGTTCCGGAAACAATGCCATTTCTCGCATGATTGATGCCAAAATCAAGGGAGTGGAGTTTGTGGCTATCAATACTGATGCTCAAGCGCTGCATCATTCCAAGGCTCAGGAGAAGGTGCATATTGGAAAAAATCTTACCAAGGGGCTCGGTGCCGGTATGAATCCGGAGATTGGTCGGCAAGCGGCGGAAGAAAATCGCGATGAAATTCAGGAAGTGCTGAAGGGGGCTGACATGGTTTTTGTCGCCTGCGGTCTTGGTGGTGGCACCGGATCAGGTGCGGCTCCCATCGTTGCTGAAACAGCGAAGGAGCTTGGTGCTCTTACTGTCGGAGTGGTTACCAAACCATTCGCTTTTGAAGGTTCGCAGCGCCGGGCTATCGCCGAAGAAGCGCTCGAGAATCTGAAGGACCGTGTCGATACGCTCATCACCATTCCGAATGATAAACTGCTTTCGATTATCGATCGTCAGACGACTTTGGTGAATGCTTTCCGTATCGTGGATGATGTGCTTCGCCAAGGGGTGCAGGGGATTTCCGATTTGATTACCAAGCCGGGTATCGTTAATGTCGATTTTGCCGATGTGCGTGCCATTATGGAGGATAGCGGCAGTGCCCTTATGGGTATCGGTATCGCCTCGGGCGAGAGTCGTGCTGTGGAGGCCGCCAAGGCCGCTATCAACAGTCCGCTTCTGGAACTTTCCATCGATGGCGCCAAGGGTGTCCTCTTTAATATTTCCGGATCGACCGACCTTACCATGCTGGAAATTAACGAAGCGGCCAATATCATTACCGAAAATATCGATCCGAACGCCAAAGTTATCTTCGGCGCGGTCACTGATGATCAGATCAGGAAGGGAGAAATTCAGATTACGGTAGTGGCTACTGGTTTTGATATTCCTCGCTCCAAGGACAATCCGGTTGGTTTGATTAATCGCGCTCCGAGTATCGCTAGCCGACAGAGAGCTGCTCAACCAGTCGTCATTGAAGAGGAAGAGAGAGAAGAAGAGGCCGCTCTCGATGAGGTTATCGCTTTCCCATCGCGCAAGATCGAACAGCCGGTCATGATCATCGAAGAAAAAATCCAGCCCAGAGGCTTCGCTCCGAGAAATGAATCAAAGGAATTGGTGGAGGATGAGGATTTGGAAATCCCCGCTTTTATTCGCAGAAAAATGAAGAAATAACCTTTCTCCCGACGCCTCGCAAGAGGCGTTTTTCTTTTCTTCGGCGATTCTGCTATGCTGGAGTCGTATTGGTTTTCCTCATAGCCAATGAAGCTAAAAGCTAGCAAGCTATTCTGATGCTCTGTCCTTACTGCAATCATCCAGAAACGAGAGTGGTGGATTCCCGCGAAACCCAAGAGGGGCGGGCTATTCGCCGACGGCGCGAATGCGAGAAATGTGCTGCCCGATTCAGCACCTACGAAGAAGTGGAGATTTTTCGCTTGCTGGTCGTGAAGAAAGACGGACACAAGGAGGAATACGACAAAACAAAGATTGAAAAGGGTTTGCGGCGAGCCTTCGAAAAGCGGCCTCTGGCAGAAGAAAAAATAGAGAAGATCTTGGGAGAAATAGAGTACGCGCTTCATGAAAAACAGGTATCGGAAATTCCGAGTCGGGATATCGGGGCACTGGTTATGGAAAAACTGAAGGACATAGATGAGGTGGCTTATATCCGTTTTGCCTCGGTCTATAAGTCGTTCGCGAGCGCCAAGAGTTTTCTTCGGGCTCTTGAGAAGCTGAAGTAGCCAGTATGGAGAAGGATGAATTATTTTTCTGGAGCATCCTTTCTTTCATCTTCGGTATCTTGTGCGGATCGTTGTATACGCTATCCTTGAAT
The DNA here is from genome assembly GCA_964488025.1 of uncultured Bdellovibrionales bacterium. Taxonomy (GTDB): domain Bacteria; phylum Patescibacteriota; class Minisyncoccia; order Moranbacterales; family UBA1568; genus UBA1568. The sequence continues at coordinate 6,057 of CAZATJ010000015.1, read as the reverse complement.
CGGCCGCTTCTTTTCGGAAGCGCCGTTTTCGTAGCTATTTTTTCCGTGTTTCCAAGGAAGACGGTGGCAGGAGTTTATATTATTTTCTTGGCGTGGTGCGGAGGCTCGTATCTGGCTCTTACGGAAAAAAAGACGTTTCAGTCTTTGCTCTCTTTGACAGAGACAGTACGAGGAGAGGTACGGATCGTTTCAGATCCGGAAGAACGGGATTTTTTCAGGCATATCCTGGTACGGTTTGAAACCTGTATGAATACCCCCTGTCCCGAAGCGCTTATTTTGTGGCAAGCCCCGCTTTCTTTTGAGGAGCCGGCGGGAACGCGACTTTCATTCTCTTGTGTTTTGGAGCGGCCGAAAAACTTCGTGCCGGAGTTTGATTATGGGATGTTTTTGGCCAAAGACGGTGTCGGATATATTTGTGCCAAAGCTGATCAGATAACGGTTTTGGAGCCGGACGCGGCGGGGAACCTGCGCGCACTTTTCTATGCTCCCAAGCACACGCTTGAGAACGCGCTCTCGCAGATACTTTCCGAACCGGAAGCCGGGCTGGCCAAGGGACTGCTTTTGGGTGGTGATCATTCTCTGCCGAAAGCCTTAAAGGATGATTTTACCAAGGTGGGGCTTTCTCACATGATTGCGGTTTCCGGGTACAATATCACGCTTATCGCCGAGATGCTTTTGGCGCTCGGACTCTTTTTTGGGTTGTGGCGTCGACAGGCGATTTGGACGGCATTGATCGGAATCGTATTTTTTATCGTGATGATCGGCATGCCGGCATCGGCGGCTCGGGCGGGAGCGATGGCGTCAATCGTCTTCATCGCACTTCAGACCGGTCGGCTGGCCCGACCGATGAATGCATTGCTTTTCGCCGGCGGGGTGATGCTTTTTTTCAACCCGCTCCTTCTTCGCTATGATCTCGGATTTCAGCTTTCCTTTCTGGCGACGCTGGGTATCTTGTGGGTAGTGCCGTACTATGAACGCTTTGCCCCGCAGGGATTGATTCTGAAAAAATTAGGGGAGGTTCTGGTGATGACTTTTGCGGTGGAGCTGTTCGTTCTCCCCATCATCCTCTTCACCTTTCACACGGCCTCGCCCCTTATCATCGTGGGAAACTTTCTGGTGATTTTGGTACCATTTGCTATGGCGCTGGCCTTTGTATCCGCTGTGCTCTTTCTGGTGTTACCGGGAGCGCATACGGTGGTGGCGTGGGGAGCTTTTGGGATACTGACACTCATTACCCGCAGCGTGGAGTGGTTAGGGGATAGAGGCGGGAATATTACGGTCGAGAACTTCCGTATTTTCCATCTGATTCTGTGGTATATACTACTGGGGGTATTCGTCGCGGTGCTTCATCGGTATTTCTCTTTGCAACCCTATGAGAGTAAACAAAAAATATAAACTCACCCTTTTCTTCTTGGGGGTCCTGACTCTCTTGGGCGGACTGTTTCTGTGGCACCTCGCGCTTGTGGAGCGGCAGACGGAGATCGTTTTTCTTAATGTCGGTCAGGGCGACGCCATCCTTATCTCTCAGGGGAAAAACCAGATACTCATCGATGGCGGTCGGACGGGTAAGGAGCTTTTGGGGCGTCTCGGGCGGCACATTCCTTTTTGGGACAGAAAAATCGAAGTGGTCATTGCCACGCATCCGGATGCTGATCATATCGGAGGGTTGCCGGCGGTTCTTCGAGCGTATCAGGTGGAACGGGTACTGACCACAGGGGCCGAGAGCGAGACGGAGACCTCGCGCCTGTTTCAGGAAGGGGTCGTGAAGCGTACTGGTCATGAACCGACCCAGGTGTTTCGGGGGGCTGACATAGTATTTCCGGAAGGAGGAAAACTTTTGATAGAGTATCCGTTTCAGCTGATACCGGGGGTCGTGCCTGATGCCGACACCAACGAGGGGAGTATCGTGGCGCGCTTCGTCTATGGCGAAACCAGCTTTCTTCTGACTGGGGATCTGCCTCGTGAAGAAACATTTCTGCCGCCCGATGAGCCTGAAGTGACCGTGCTCAAGGCTGCCCACCACGGGTCCAAGTACTCGACGAGTGAGCAGTTTCTTAGGATGATCCAGCCAAAAGAAGCGGTGATTTCGGTGGGGAAAAATAGTTACGGTCATCCGGCTCCGGACGTTCTTGAGCGTCTTCGCCAGATCGGCACAATTATTCATCGTACGGATGAGGAGGGTGATATCCGTTATCGTTGTTTTGAGGAACGATGCGCGTACGCCAGGTAGGCAGCGTGGTATATCGGCTGCTTGCCAAGAAGGGAAAAAACACGTATACTTATCCCGATGTATAAAAAGTGAATCGGTATTGCCAGTCAATATTTTTTGTGTCATAATGAGATGGTGATAAGTTTTTAGTGTAAGAATCGTATGGCGGAGCATCCTAAAAAAGAACGCACTCTGATTATCGTGAAGCCGGACGGCATCCAGCGCTCTCTTATGGGGGAGATTTTGATACGTATCGAGCGGACCGGACTCAAATTCGTAGCCGTGAAATTTCTGTTGCCAAAAGCTGATCAATGCTGGACGCACTACAATAAGGATGAAGAGTGGTTTTTGAAAAAAGGTGCTCGCATCGTTGAGGATCGGACCACTCATGGTCTGCCAATCGAAAAAGAGGCCCTCGAGTACGGAAAAGACATCATCCAGTCGAACGTGGATTTCTTCACTTCCGGTCCGGTATTGGCCGCGGTTATCGAAGGCAATCAATCGGTGACTATCGTCAAGAAAATCGTCGGCGGTACCGAGCCAACCACCTCTGATGTCGGAACGATCCGGGGTGACTTCACCGTCGACTCCTATGCGCTCTCGAGCTTGGATAATCGCGCTGTCCGCAACCTCATTCACTGTTCCGATAGCCCGGAGGAAGCCGAGCGTGAAATTCCGATCTGGTTCGAAGCATCGGACATCGTCGGGTACCGTTTGGTGCAGGAGCAGGTGCTGTATGATGTGAACCTGGACGGGATGCTGGAGTAGCTTTGAAACGATTTACTGAAATATAGTGTCAAAAAAGGCCTCATAGAGGTCTTTTTTGTACCCTTGACAAAGGATTGAAACCGGCGTATAATGCCGGTTATATCAGGAGCCACAAGCTTCTGGTAGGTGGTTTTTTGAGGAAAATTACCCTATTTTCCTCAGAACAGCTCCCACAGCAACGCTGCGGGTGGAACAATTTTGGCATCAAGAGGAGATCGCAGTGCCAAAGACAAAAGAAAAAAGTACCTGTACCCATGCTGAGGGGACAGGATGCACCAGGACGCTTACAGGAAGATCCTGTTACAAGGCAGTCGCGGAGGGTCTATGCGACCCTCCCAAAATCGATCGGGCGAAGTTTGCCCGAATCAGTCATTCGCAGGTGATCACGACGGCACACCTGCGGATTGCCATGGGGGGGACGTGGGGTCGGTGACTCCGCACGCCTCGGCAACGACCGACAAACACAGGGAGCAACCTTTTGGTCGCTCCCTTTTCATTTGTCAAAAACTTTGTTACGCTCAATTATGCTTTCATAAAAAATAGCGGGCTGTAGTATATCGGCCCGCCTCGCGTCGACAGGCGAAGCGAGTCGAGGCAGGCAGTGCGCATGCATGGGGGTGAAAGTAAACGACTTTACTTTTACGGGAATTTTAGCGAAGCTTTCTTCTTCATCGTCGGGGTATAGTATAGTGGCAGTACGCAAGGCTGGGGGTCTTGTAGTAGCAGTTCGATTCTGCTTACCCCGACCATGACGATGAAGAAATTCCCTGGAGCATGTAGGCCGGGTTCGATTCCCGGCAGCCCGACAAAGAAAATCAAATATAAAACATCCGCTTGAGAGCGGATGTTTTATATGAACGTGTCTTTCTTTAAGCGGCTTTGGCCAAGGTACGCATGGCCTTAGTGGAAAGTTTCAGCTTCATGCCACCGAGACGTTTGGTCTGGACGTTCACCTTGAAAGTACGACGGGTATGACGCTTTGAGTGGCTGATTTTATTACCGGTTTTGGTTCCGCGACCGGTGAGTTGACAGGTTCGGCTCATAGAAGCTTCTTGAGATATTACTTTGAGTACGGTATCATGTCTGTATTGCTTTGGCAAGAGCCAACTTTTCTTGCTAATAAGCTAAAGGCTAACGAAGCTAAAAAGCTGCTCATTATGGCTCATGAAATCGTACTTGTCGGGTTTTACTTCCTGACACTCATTTATTCGGTGATTATTCACGAGGTATCACATGGTGTGGTAGCTCTCTGGCTTGGTGACCTAACGGCTAAGTATGCCGGTCGGCTCAATCTGAATCCGATGAAACATATCGACCCGTTCGGCTCGGTGGTACTTCCGGTGCTTTTATTCGTCACTACAGGATTCGCTTTCGGGTGGGCGAAACCGGTACCGTATAATCCGTATAATCTTCGGGATCAGAAATGGGGGCCGACAGTAGTGGCTCTGGCCGGACCGTTGTCGAATCTTCTTATTGCATCGGTGGCAACACTCTTCGCTTATCTTCTCCCGTTGACGCTTTTGGCTAAGCAGGATATTTTGGGACGATTTATCGGGGTCATCGGTGGCCGGGGCGATTTTCTGGAACGCTTTCGGCTTCTGGCGGAAGCCCTTTCCGGATCGATAGCGGGTATTTTCTACGGGTTGCTTCTCTTGGTGATTTTTTGGAATGTCGTTTTAGCGTGCTTCAATCTGCTTCCTCTCCCGCCACTTGATGGATCGAAGATTCTTTACGCCGTTTTGCCGCTCGGAGAACGGACTATTCTCATACTCGAGCAGTATGGGCTTTTCCTTCTCATTTTTGTTATTTTTTTCTTTTCTGGTCCTATCGGCATGTTTATTAATTTCGTCCTCAGTCTCTTTCTGCGTTTTACGCTGTAAAGAAGTGCGGGGTTGACATAAACCTGAATCCTAGGGTACTATAGGCACTACGGAAAAGCATTGCTTTTTTTGTTTGTATTTATACGAGGAATTTTCATACTAACCGTTTTAACCTTCTCAAGTCCTGTGGCAACGATCAATCAGCTCATCAAGCGTCCCCGTACTTCAGCGGCCAAGAAGTCGAAGTCTCCGGCCATGACGTATTCCATCAACACGGTCAAAAATCGCAACACGTTTCATAACAGTCCGTTCAAGCGTGGAGTGTGTATCAAAGTGTCGACGACGACGCCAAAGAAGCCGAACTCGGCTTTGCGTAAGATTGCTCGTGTGCGCCTGACGAACGGTATGGAAGTGACTGCCTACATTCCTGGTGAAGGGCACAACTTGCAGGAGCACTCTATCGTCATGATTCGTGGCGGTCGTGTGAAGGATCTTCCGGGCGTGCGCTATCACATCGTGCGTGGCATTTTCGATGCTGCTGGTGTGAAGCGGATGCAGAGCCGGAGCAAGTATGGCGCTAAGAAAGAAAAGAAGAAAGACTAAAAACAGCTTCACTGGCTTCGATAGCGTATAGCTTCGTTAGCGAGTGAAACCAAATCTTAATTTAAAGCTAAGAAGCTAAGCAGCTAAAAGCTAACGAAGCTCGTAAAGATATGCCACGAAGAAAACGACAATTTGCCCGCGAATGGAAACCGGATACCGTATATGATAATCCGTTGGTTGGTCATTTCGTCGGAATGATCATGTGGTGCGGGAAGAAAAGCGTAGCTGAGAAAATCATCTACGATGCTTTTGATATCATTCACGAACGTACCAAAAAGGGTGGACTCAATACCTTTGAACAGGCGATCAAAAATGTTTCTCCGCTCCTCCAGCTGAAGAGTCGCCGTGTCGGCGGTGCGAATTATCAGGTACCAGTGCCGGTTTCCAGTGAACGTCGTCAGGTGCTTGCTATGCGCTGGATTCGTGACGCTTGCCGCAACAAGAAGGGTAAGGCGATGGCTGAGAAATTAGCTGATGAACTTCTTGACGCTTCCAATAAGCTTGGTTCTGCCATGAAGAAACGCGAGGAGACTCACCGTATGGCCGAAGCGAACAAGGCCTTTGCACATTTTGCTTAGACAAAATGTAATTTTGAAAACGTTAATTTTGAATTTTGAACCAAATTCGAATTTCAGAATTTTTAAGTTTAAAACATTT
>CAZATJ010000014.1:0-17858 GCA_964488025.1 uncultured Bdellovibrionales bacterium | reverse complement strand
AGCTCCCTGTTCGGTAGAACGAGTCAGGGATGTTCGACGGAAACAGCGGAAATGAAAAAGAAACGTCTTTTGGAGGAAACACGCAGAAAAAAACACCTCATAATTCTTAATTCATCTTCTAAAGGTACTTCGCCGTGAAACTCCGTTTACAGGACTTCAACTTCTCCGGCGTCCCGGCAAAGACCAGTTCCCCGCCTTTTTCTCCGCCCTCGGGGCCAAGTTCGAGTACCCAATCAGCAGACATGATGACATCGATGTTGTGTTCGACAACGAGTACGGTATTTCCCTTGTCGACAAGCGCTTCCAGCACCTCAAGGAGTCGACGGACATCTTCGAAATGCAATCCAATGGTCGGTTCATCAAGAATATACAGGGTCTTGCCGGTCGATTTGCGCGCCAATTCGGTGGCCAATTTGATACGCTGAGCTTCACCGCCCGACAGATTGGTAGCACTCTGGCCAAGCACCAGATACCCCAAACCGACTTCTTCGAGTACGCGTAATTTTTCCTCGACCATTGGCTGATCCAAAAAGAAATGTCTCGCTTCGGTCACTGTCATGCGGAGAATACTGGCGATATTCTCTCCCCGATATTCAATAGACAAAGTCTTCTGATTATATCGTGTTCCCTGACAGACTTCGCAGGGCACATAGACATCGGGAAGCAGATACATTTCAATCTTCTTCAGTCCCCCGCCCTGACAGGCTTCGCATCGGCCACCGCGCATATTGAAACTGAAGTGGCTGGCAGAATATTTCTCCCGTTCGGCCTCAGCCGTTCCGGCAAACAGGTCACGGATGAGACTAAACACCCCGGTATAGGTAGCAGCATTGGAACGCGGTGTCCGGCCGATAGGATCCTGGGTCACGGTAATAACCTTGTCAATGTTGGCTAACCCCTCGATTTTCTTATGGGCACCAGGAACAGCCTTGGCATGATAAAAGTGTTTGGAAAGAGCCCGCGAGAGAATATCATGCACCAGAGTCGACTTGCCGGATCCGGAAACACCGGACACCGCGACCAGCATCCCCAGCGGAATCTCGACATCGACATTGCGGAGATTATGTTCGGTCGCGCCGCTGATAGCAATGCATTCCTTGGTCTTTTTCCGCCGATCCTGCTTGTTCGACACTTTCCGTTTTCCCGAGAGATACTGTCCGGTAAGCAGTTTGGAACGGAGGAGCTTGTCCGGAGTGCCAGCAAAAATAACTTCTCCTCCTTCGACACCGGCTCCCGGACCCATATCGATAATATAGTCAGCCCGCTTCATAATCGTAACATCATGCTCGACCACTACCAGGGAATTGTTGGCTCCCCGCAGATCTTCAAGCGCGTGAATCAGCCTCTCCGTATCACGGCTATGTAACCCCACTGACGGCTCGTCGAGCACATAAATGATTCCCGAAAGCCCGGACTTCATCTGGACCGACAACCGGATACGTTGGGCTTCACCACCCGAAAGTGTGTCAGCTCCGCGGCAGAGTTCGAGATATCCGAGTCCCACTTTTTCAACCGCCGACAGGCGAGTCTCTATTTCCCGAAACAATGGATCAATCAGACTTTTTTCACCCGAAACAAGAAGTGCCTCGCGAAGCGGTTTCAATTGGATCAGAAAATTCTCGGTACTGAGACGGACCAGATCATCAATAGACTTGTTCTCGATCTTCACCGACAGACTGGACTGCTTCAGACGTTTTCCCAAACACTGAGGACAGAGCTTGCTCTGCATGTAGGCCTCGATTTCCGCACGCAGATGATCGGATTTCGTCTCGCGGTACTTCTGTTCCAAAAGAGCGATGACTCCAGGGAAGCGAGTTTCCTTCTCTCCCTTTTCGCCATAGAGGATACAATTGAAGTGCTTGGTAGTCATTTTTTTGAGCGGCGTATCGAGAGAGAAACGTTCGCGCTTGGCGCACTCACGAAGCAGCTGCATGGAACCCGATCCGGCATGACGATCACTGTTCATCTTGCTCCACGGACGGATAGCTCCTTCGGCGATGGAAAGATTCTTGTTGGGAATGATCAGTGACGGATCGAATTCAAGCGTGATGCCGAGTCCGGCGCATTTTTCACAGGCACCATCGGGATTGTTGAACGAGAAATGACTCGGGGTAAATTCCGGCAAATGCACATCGCAGCTCTCGCAACGATACTGCTCATTATAGATATGTTCTTCACCCATGCCGTTCAGCCGCAAGGTAAAAGTTCCCTGGCCGACTCGAAAGGCGGTCTGAATATTATCGAGAATGCGCTCCTTGTCAGGACGGGTTTGGCTACACACCAAGCGATCGACCACTATCCCGACCGGTGTCACCGCCGTGTCCGAAGCCTGATCGAGTGCTTCGGCAATCGAAACGATATCGCCCCGAAAACGTACCCGTACATAGCCCCAGGTATTGATGAGGGTCAGACTTTCCTTTTCGGTTTTTCCGACCAGTTGATGACTTTCAGCAAGAAACACGATCGGCACGCCGTCAGGTAAAGCGAGTACCTCATCAAGAATCTCTCGCACCTCCTTACGCGTCAGGATTTTGCCACAGGTCGGGCAGTGCGGTACTCCCAGCTTGGCATACAGGATACGGAGGTAATCGTAGACTTCGGTCATCGTTCCGACGGTAGAACGCGGAGAGCGTGACACGCTTTTCTGATCGATAGAAATGGCCGGGGAAAGATTGCGGATCGCGTCGACGTCTGGCTTATCAAAGCCGTCCAAAAAATTTCGCGCATACGAAGAAAGCGACTCGACATAACGTCGGTTCGCTTCGGCAAAAAGCGTATCGAAAGCCAGTGATGATTTCCCGGAACCGGAAAGTCCGGTAATGACCACCAGGGCATCACGCGGAATATCGACATCGATGTTCTTCAGGTTATTGACCCGAGCTCCTCTGATTTCAATCACTGATTTTTTCACAGGCGACGAGAAAAAAGATACAATTGTTTCCCATCGTATCAGGTTTTTAAGCGAAGGTCAATCCCGTACCTTTTTGGTGCCAAAAATACTTTATCCACAATTCTCAAAAATACCGTTTCACCTCATTTACACCGACAACGAAGCTCTCTAAACAGTGGAGACGCTTGCACCAAAAAGGTGCGGGATCAAAGGTCTGTGTATCACTCCCCTGTTCTCAAAAATTCCTTTCCCCGGCGCTTACGATGAAAGGTGATGGCAAAACGATGCGCCTCGCTGTTGGCCAAAAGAATTTCTTTCTCAAAACGCCCCATAAGAGCTTCCGGGCCGACGAGCCGCTCCGGCTGATGGCGGGCGTTTTTCACCACTCCCACGATGGGAATGGTGATTCCAGCCTCTCTCAGAATCTGCTCCGCCCTCCTTAATTGTAGGAGCGCCCCGTCCACTACAATCAATTCCGGCAATGGCCATTCATCATGCCCGAGACGACGAGTCAGGATTTCTTCGAGCGCCGACAGGTCATCACCTCCGTGTTTTCCTCTCAGTTTGAACTGCCGATACTCACTCTTATTGACGCGACTCTCCTCCACTACCGTCATCACCCCGACACTGCTCGCCCCTCCGAGATGCGCCACGTCATAAGCTTCGATGCGATGAGCATGTTTCTCCCGCAAATCATCCTTAATAAGTGCCATATCCTGAATGTGGCGCAATCCGAAAAGTGTTTTTTTGATTTCTCCGGCCCGTTCAAAGTGCAGACCCTTAGCCGCCTCCTTCATCTCCCGCCCGAGCTGCTTTATAATATCATTTTTGTGTCCCTCAAAAAAAAGACGGATATGATTGATGGTTCGTCCGTATTCTTTGACCGAGACTTCTCCCATACACACCCCGGGACAGAGACCCAGCTGCGCACTGAAACACGGCCTTGGTATTCTCACGTCCTTTTTGTTTTTTGTTTTTTGTTGATTATCTGTCGGTTGGCATTTGTCCCGATAAGGAAAGAGTCGCCTGACTATCTTGAGCGCCTCGCGCAATGCCCCTCCCACCGGAAACGGACCAAAGCTGTACCTTATCGGATCAGTGAATTTTTTCTGCTCAATATCTCGTCCACGTACGATGAGTACTCGGGGAAATTCCTCTTTGGTAATAACCACGTAATTGAAACTCTTATTATCCTTGGCATCGGTATTGTACGGCGGCTGCTCGGCCTTGATGAGATTGGATTCGAGGATGAGCGCTTCCAGTACCGAGTCCGTCCGTCCATAGGCAATCGCTGCCGCCCGCTCGAGCATGAGCCCAATTTTCGGTCCCCGTGTCTCAAGGATATCCTGGATGAAGTAGCTCCGCACTCGATCCCGCAGTGACGTTGCCTTACCGATATAGAGAGTATTGCCCTTTTCATCCAGAAAAAAATAAACTCCCGGTGTTTCCGGTAATAGGTTCTTCTTCTGGAACGCCTGAAGCGTCACTTTTTTCTCCCACAGCTTGGACATAATAATTTGACGGAGTTGACTTTTATGGTAAATTAGAGTATAATACAAGGTTGCAATCTTAACAACTACAGATCCCTCTCCCAACCCCATCCACCTACCCTTTGGAGGCTCACATGAGCAAAAAAGAGAAAACCTTGGAAACCACCATGGCCCAGAATGTCAAGGCGCGGTACTTCAACACCATGAGGACCAACCCTGACTTCAGCCAGGGCCCATACCTTGACATGTGGTGGTTCCGCCGACACTTCGCCGCGGTCGCCCACCAACACGGCATCTTCCATCGGCAAGATGCTGAGAGCCGAGCTCAGTACAACCTGTACTTCGGCCTGGTTCGCACTCGACTCAGCGAGGCCATCAAACGCCTGGAGCAAAACGAGCGTGATCGTCACCCGCCGATAATTCCGGCGAAAATCCTCCCGGAACCGGCACAGCTACCACTCGCCCTTCCACCACCGCCAATACCGAAAAGTTTCCAGCGGTGGTACCAGAACTTCAAGGCCCGACGAACAGCCAAGCATTGAGACGCCCCGTGCCCACGCGCACCACGGCGTCTTTTTTCATACACAATCTGATTCCGTTCTCCTAGTAATAACCGGTATTCACCCCAGGGCAAGCCCTGGACCCAAAAACGAACTGATGTTCGTTTCTTTCCTCGGCCAGCCTCGACGGCTAGGCGGGCGAAGCGGGCCGGCACTCGCTCGGAAATGAAAAAGGGGTGGAAACGTGTTCGTTTCTCCCCTTCATGACGCGGTTCTCTTTTTTCCAATGACGTATGACGCGGCCGTGTTCAAGAACTGATACGTCACCCGATACACCTCCTTCGGATCCTCGGTGTAGAAGCACAGCTCCGCAAAGCTGACCCGAGTGACTACCGACGGCTTCTTGCGCTGAAAGGGCAGCTGCTTGGGATAAATGCATTGGTAGGGACCGAAGCAGTCGATGCCATATTCGGCACGCCCATGTTCGTAAGTCCGTTCCCCAAAAACACGGTGCTCTTTCCTGAGGGCGCGCAAGACAACTAGTGCCGCTCTTCCACGTTCACCCGAAAAAAGCTGATCCAACTCCCTGGAGACGACTTTCATCATCGGCCTGAACGCGAGACTTGCCACTATCTCCGCCGGAGCTTGCGGGAAGATTGACTGTCGCTCCGAGACCACCCCCGGAACATGTTTCGCTATCTCCCTCAATGCCCGTGACACCCCATCCGCCGGCAACCTTTGGTAAGCCAAGGCAACCGCAGACAATACCCCGAGTTCATCGTACATGCGCGGCTCCTTTCTTTGTTAAGTTGCGACGACATCCCACTGTATGTCAAAAAAACGACTAAGTCAAATGATCCCGCCAAGGCAGAACACTTCACTCACTTCGTTTGATAATAAAAAAACCGCTCTTCTTGCGAAGAGGCGGTTTTTTACGTCTATCGATGCAACAGCTTAGGCGCGTGAAACGCTGGTAGCTGCCGGGCCCTTAGGGCCTTCGGTGATCTCGAAAGTGACCTGATCGCCAACTTTGAGCTCATCAAACATGACGCCGACGAGGTCCTTGGAGTGGAAGAACAGATCCTTTGTTTCGCCATCGCGAGCAATGAATCCGAATCCTCTGTCCGTAAGGGTCTTGATAGTTCCGGTCATAGTGATTGTATTTGGTGAATTATATCGTGAAACTCGACTCTGTTTCCGCATCTATTAGCACGAGTCGATTATAGCATGGAACGAGAAAAGGTGCAACCCCAGCACCATTTCTCTTGTAGGGTATCCGTGATACCTTACTCGAACAAATAAGCGACTCCGTCTCATCATTTTCTTTCTGGTGCGTTCTCCTCTGAAAGAGTGCGGGGCAAAGGTATGCTATACTCAAGAGGAAAGCCTTCAGAAAGGAGATGCGAAAAATTGAAACCCACCTGGATTTCTCAGGGAAAAATGTTATTTTTTCCGTTAATCTTTTTCAAGGGATTCAGCCGCTCTCCCACATTGAGGGCTTTTCGTTTGCCTGAAAATTCCCAGACTAGAACCATACCCTGGAGACAAAAACGCCCACCATGATAATGGAAAGGATCAGTTTGATGAGCGATCCGGCCAAAAATCCGAGAATACTGCCCGCTCCCGCTTTCAGCGCTCCGTTTAAATTCTTTTTAGCCAGAAAGTATTCTCCACCAACCGCGCCAAAAAAGGTTCCCAAAAAAAGGCCAGGAAGACTGAGGAAGACCAGTCCGACAAGCCCACCGATGGCCGCTCCGATAACACCCGGCCTGGTAGCACCGAGCCGCTTCGCGCCATAAAGACTGGCAATCAAATCGATAAAGAAAGAAGCCGCCGTCGCTATTCCCAAAAATATCATCGTGGTCATGCCGATCGTTTGCACTCCGAAATACAACGCATACAAAAGAATTCCGCCGAAAACCAACCCGGTACCGGGGAGTACCGGCAAAATAGTACCGGCCAGGCCGATGAAAATGAGCAGCCACACTATCGCTATGATTACCGTTGGTTCCATGAGACTCAAAAACGTTCAAAAAATAATTAGAGTACCTCGCGGACATAGTCCACCGCTTTCTGCGGCGTAGTCAGCGACTTGATGAGATAGAAACGCGTATCAAATTCCCCGACTTCCCTGAAGGCATCTTCATTGTCGACATTAGAAAGAACGATGACCGGAATACGCGACAATTTCTCGTCTTTCTTCAGTTCTGCCAATACTTCGACTCCGTTTTTCACCGGCATCTGTAGGTCAAGTAAGATGATGTCCGGTTCTTTTTCACGAATAATCTTCATGCCCTCCTCGCCATTGGTAGCGAGTGACACCTCGAACCCCTCCTGATTGAACTTCATCCGATAAATCTCGCGCAAATCGGCATCATCGTCGATGATACAGACCTTCTGTTTCTTCCAAATATCTTCTCCCATAAGATTTTTTTCGATACTTATTCTGCCCCGAATCCTATCCCAAAAATTCTTCGTCTTTTTCAAAACGGGCTCGCCAGGCAATCATATTAATAAACAGGTAAAGGAGAAATGTAATGAGCAGTAATCCGAGGTGGCGTTCGTGATTCAGTTCCGCCTGATCGACCAGTAAAAGCGTGATAACAAAACCCAAAAGTGCCAGCACCACATCTACCCAACCATTACCGGGTGATTCGCTCAGTCGTACATACTTTTCCAAAAGCTCCCACAAGAGCGCCAGTACTAACGTTCCGACAAACGTATAAAATACCGGCCAAAAAAATGATATGGCGGCCAGTGCCGTCACGATACCAAACATAAAATGCGGCACCGACCACCAGTCAAAAAGCTTGGCTGCGTCAAAAATCTGCTTTTTTTTCTTCCTCATGATAAGAGCTTTTTTTCCATTATAGCAGCTTCCTACTTACAATCAAATACCTTATATTTCCCAGCAGCTCCGGAACGAATTGTCAGCCGTCTTGCGGTGATACCGAGATAGCGAGCCAGCGCCTGAGCGACCGCCTTGTTTGCTCGGCCTTCAATCGGGAGTGTTTTCACTGAAACGGAAAAATGAGTTTCATCAACCTGCTCCACTCGCTCTTCTCGGGCATTCACCTTGACTGAAACGAAAAGCTTCATATCTTTATCAGAGTTTGATGATGGGAAACAGCGAACTATACGTATCGGTCCATTCGATGGGAACAATGTCGGTAAATGGAGACATTCCGGAAAACACGTCACTCTCAAAGGGGGCCTTCTCTCTGGAAAAAACTGCCCATGTCGATTCGAAATAGGGAAATTCCGGCTGCCTATCGACAAGGTAGCGTCCGACAAGCCCGACTGAGTGTTCATAAGCCGCCACGACAGGAAGAAGATCAAGGTAGCGGCTCGAAATATTCGCAGCCAAAATACCATCCGGCGCAAGCAATCCCGCATACATGCGCACTGCTTCGGTTGTCAGAATATGAGCCGGAACCATATCATCGGCATAAACATCAAGCACGATCAGATCATACAACGTACCATTCGCGCCTGATTCTTTGATTCCGATGCGCGCGTCGCTGATGGTCACCTTGTTCTTGGGACATTTCTTGAGGTATGAAAAATACTCCCGTGCCATAAATTCTACCTGAGGATCAATCTCAAAAAAATGAAACTGATCCTGCGGTCGACAATAAGTAGCCAACGTACCATTTCCCAGACCGGCAAAAGCGACCCGCACACCGCCTTCTCCACGCAGCGTATGCGTATATTTCATAACTTTCCCTATCCCGCTCTGCGGACCATAATACGCTGCTGGTTCATCCCGCAACGGTCCGGACAAAACCTGGATACCATGATTGGTAAGACCATGAACCAGCGCACGAACCGGAACTCCTTCCTGCGTGAATTCTTTTACCGCTTTATGGCCAAAAAAATTGCGCGCCTGAAAAACCGTATTGTGCATGCCATTATAGACAAAAATACCGCACAAGAGAACGGTCACCCCTATCGCTCCGCCAGAAACAAAGAAATGACTTCCCTCAAGAAATGATACCCGGCCGCGAAGCTTGGCGCGCGAGAAAAACTGATAGCTCAAAATCACTGCGACCGCGCCTAAAATCGAAATGAATTCGACCGGCAAAACGAAAAGATACAGAGTGGTCACCGTAACGATGAGACTTGCCGCTACACCCCCCGCCGAAAGCGCCATATAAAAAATCGGCAGATATTCCGTGTTCGGCCGAACAGCATAAAGCGCTTCATGACAGAAATGATATACGGAAAACATAGCAAGAAGAACGATGATGATGTTGATATGCGTCGGGAAAGTCTGCACCGAAGCAACCAATGAGACCAGGGCTACTAGTATGATTCCCAACATAATAAATCTAACAGCAGCGGAATCAAAACGGTATCCATTGCGGAAAGAAACGATGAAGCTGATAAGATAGAGAGCAAGCGGAGTGATCCAAAGAAGAGGAATCGAAGCGACGTGTGCGGTGAGATAGCCAGTTCCTACCAGCATCGTCGCCACCGGTACTGCCGCCAACATCATCCAACGAAAGAACGCTCTTCTGTCGGAAATTGTGGTTACCGAAGCCGCAACAAGCTGTCCGGAAAAATTCATATACCGAAGCATGATTAGGATGAGTAATGCCCCGTAGACGAACAGGCCATAGCTCCAAAAACGACCCTGAGTATCCGTCGCAAGAAACGGTTCAAAAAAGAACGGGTAACTTACCAGACCGAGCAATGACCCGGCATTCGATACGGCATAGAGAGAAAATGGTTCACGCCCCGAAAGAGTGCCATACCAAAGTTGGAGGAGCGAGCTCGTCGAAGCAAGTAGGAGAAACGGCGCCGCGACACTGATTCCCAGCACCCCGAAAGCCGACCACATCGGATTGCCAAGTGCGATGGAGATGTTTTCAAAAGATGGCGTAATAGGAGAGGGCCAGACGGAACCATGGATCCACAACGTAACCATGGTAAGAAAAATCATTGCGGTATGCAAAGCTACCTGAAACCGCCTCTCAAAACGCGAAAGGATAAGAGCATAGAAATATCCCGCTGCCAAAACAATCATGAAAAAAAACATAGCCGCCATCCATACCGCCGATCCACCACCAAACCACGGCAGTATATGCTTGCTGATCAACGGCTGAACCTGAAAAAGAAGGAACGAACTGAGAAAGGTCGTTGTAGCAAAAAGAAAATAGAGACGAGTCATAGGATATGTGTCTGGTTTATACGTTTTTTATTACTTTTTCCATCCCATTGTACCACGTTCAAAAAACAAAAAAATGATATACTGGAAAAACAAAGGAGAGGGTATCTCATCGAGGGAATCCGAGATAAGGGCACGGCGCTCGAGCGTCTCAGAAAAATTGATGCGACCGATACGCGAGGGGATCAAAAAAATCATTGGAGCAGCATTTGAAAGAAGCGAAAAGAAAACTGCCTGGGGGCAGTTTTCTTCACGCAACCTGACAAAAACTCCAACAACCACACGGTGCCTATTGCTTCATCTAGTATGGAGAGGACGTTGGATTCTGAACCGAAGGAGCTGGCACCAGAAGCTGCGTTTTCACTGTGTCACAGCTCCGCCCGACACCATGTTCCTGCCAGACCGTTCCCATAGCATAGCCGTCCACGCCCGCCGCCCCGTCAGACGGAAGGGCGAACGTCGCACACAATTCAAATTCTCCCACTCGGGCCGACCCTTCAATGCGCGACGGCATCACCACGCGATACTCATAGGTGATACTGGTTTCAGGATCCTGCATATACGTAGCACAGTAGCTATACTGACTTGACTGCCGCAAATCGGCAAGTGAGACCGGTAAAGCCCCAAGATTCCCCGCATACTGCTTCACGCAATTGGCGAGAGCACTCAACTGATTCACCCGAGTCTGGTCAAACGTCCGATTACGCTGAGATGTTGGCGATCCACCGGCAAAAAATCCCAAAATCACCCCCAGAGCGACAAAAATGGCGATGCCTCTCCCGAATTTCTGAAAAGTACTTTGTGGGATATCGATATGATATTGGATCTTACGGCGCTCCAGATAGTAGAAGCCGAAGATCGCGCCGGCGATAGCAAGAATAGTCAGCGCCTTGAGAAAAAAACGGACCGTGACCTCTCCCTGAAGCAACGTGAAGACGACCGTGATGAGGTCACCGACGATGGTTACCGCTGTGACCAGAAGCACCAGATAGGTCAGCCATTTGGAAAGCTTTGATTCCATACGGCCTTCATCTTCGCGAAACTTACGGAACCAGAGGCGCATCGCGAAATAATACAGCGGGAATCCGATAAGCAACGCAGCGATGGAATAATGAATGGTGCTGGAAATAGAGGCCGCCATGTACCAATTCATCGAATCAAGCGCATCGGGAAAATATTTGTTGATAATCTGAAAATACAATGTCCCAAGGGCGGTCGCTATGATACCGAGTAGGATGAATGAGAAAAAATTAATGACCACATCCACGGTAGAGGCTTTGCGCGACAGTGTGGCACGATTGCCCTCACTCGGCACCGGCGCCCCCAGAGCGACCACGCCGCTCCGATAGGCGGCTTCGATTTCGTCTTCCGTCCAGCCAACCGCGAGCAGTTCCTCTTTCAATTCCGCTTTGGCGATTCCGGCCCGAATACGACCGAGAGCGTACTCCGAAAGTGCTTGAGTGTCCATAAAAATGAAGTGAATGATTACATCCCCATTGTACCATAGCTCCGCAAGTCGATAAAAAGTAAAATGGGGGACGAAACCTCGTCTCCCCACCGTGATGATGCTGCCGTTTCAGACATCATTCCTTCTTGTTGGCCTTCTCAGCATCAGTAGCCACGGCACTTTGGATGCCGTTGCCAATGTCCTGATAAATCTTGCCGCCGGCCTTGAGGAGCGAGCTGTCGTGCTTCTCGCCATAGCTCGAAAGCCCCTGACCGATACTCGTCACCATTCGGCCGCCAGCTGCGCAGCCGCCGAGCAGAGCAAGCGCAGCCCCAAACGACAAAACAACCACTGAGCGTTTCATGAGTTACTCCCCAGAAGACACCGCACCAATCGTCGGTACTCCTTTTATACGCTATCACTGGAAAAGTGGCAAGATGCCGGATGAAAAAACTATTCCGTCGTCGCCCCATCGAACTCCGGAGCATCAGCCTCGGCCTCAGCTTTCGTCGCCCGAACGATACCGTCCTTATGGTGCGGCGGCGCGTAAATGGTGTAAAACTTGAGTGCCTCAATCTGCGAAGTATTGATAACGTTGTGCCGCGCTCCAACTGGCACGATGACCGCATCACCATCGCCAACCACGTATTCCGTTTCATCGATGATTACTTTTCCTTCACCCTTTTCGAAACGAAAGAACTGATCACCTTCCTTGTGGGCCTCCATACCAATTTCTTCACCAGGAAGAAGTGACATCAGCACCAACTGACAATCGGCCGCCGTATAGAGCACTTGGCGAAAATTCCCATTCTCAGCAGTCAGTCGCTCAATATTCCCGTGGTAACCATTTTTCATGGAGTTATGAATAAGAATTATACTCATACTTTATTATACACCCTCTGAAAAGCTGCTATTTGGCATAGTTAGCTCTCTCTGCGAGATTATTCCGTTTCTTCCTCATCATCAAGCAAAACTTTTCCGAACGACGCGGTCTGCCGATTCCAGAAACCGGCATAAACGCCGCCGCGCGTGATGAGGTCGGCATGCGTCCCCTCCTCTGCCAGTTTGCCACTTTCCAGCACGACAATACGATCCATCTCGCGCACGGTAGAAAGCCGATGAGCGATGACGATGGTCGTCCGTCCCCGCATCAGTTCATGGAGCGCCTCCTGAATATGATGCTCACTGGTCGTATCAAGCGCGCTCGTCGCTTCATCAAGTACGAGAATCGGCGCATCTTTCAGAATGGCCCGGGCAATCGCCACTCGCTGGCGCTCACCACCGGAAAGCTTGACCCCGCGCTCACCCACCAGCGTTTCATAGCCTTGTGGCAAACCCATGATAAACTCGTGGGCATGAGCTTTTTTAGCAGCCTCCTCAATCGCCTCTCTTTCGGCACCTGGTCGACCATAGGCGATATTCTCGGCAATCGTTCGATGAAAGAGTGCCGTATCCTGAGGCACATAAGCAATCAGACGTCGGAGTTCTTGCGGGGAAAACAAAGTAATATCGCGTCCAGCCACCCGGATACTACCCGTATCAGGCGTGTTAAACCCGAGAAGCAATTTGGTGAGTGTACTCTTGCCCGATCCAGAAGCTCCCACCAGTCCGACTTTTTCTCCCTCCAAAATGTGAAGCGAGAAATCATCAAAGACCTTTCCCCCTTTCGGATAACGAAATACGATATGATCAAATGATACCGATCCATCCATCTGCTGTCTCTGAGACAATTCCGGAAGAGACTCAAGCGCCTCACCGTCCGTCCGATCCATCGTCTCCACCATTTCCCCCGCATCAGCGATATTTTTCATCAACTTCCCAAAAGCCCGCCCTAGACCAAAGAGCCCACTGAATATCGATCCGATATAGACCTGTACCAGCACCACCGTACCCGTACTGACGCTCCCGGCGAGCCACATCTTGATGACCGCATACATGGCGATAATTTCAAGAATACTGAACATTGCTGTCTGAATGGCGATGAGGCCCATATTGAAATGCCATGAACGAAGACGTGCCCGCTCATCGCGTGATGCGGCCTCTTTGAAAATATCTGTCTCGCTCCCTTCCATGGCGAATGTCTTGACCGCGAACATATTGGCAAGCGCATCCGAAAGTTTGGCCGTGATAGCGGAATCCTGTGCCGCGCTTTCCTGATCATAGGGCAGCTTTTTCTTGGTCATCCAAATGGCGATGCTGATATAGGTCGGAATCCAGATAAGAAAGATAACCGCCAGTTGCGGTCTGATCCAGAAGAGCGTGCCAATAACGCCGACCAAATGGACAAACGGCATCCAAAAATTAAAAACCAACTGATCGGCGATATCCTCGAATGTCCGAGCATAACGTCTAGCGTGGGCCACCAGGGAACCGGCGAAACGATCGAGAAAAAAAGTGTGTCCCTGACGCATAAACGCCCGAAAGGCCCGATTGTTCAGGTCTTCCATGGTTTTGCTCTCAGCATAGGTGATAGTGAAATCCCCCACTCGATAAAAAATCTGATAAACAATAATAATCACAACGAGCATCCCGAGACTCCGGAACAGATCGCCCTCTAGCGCCGCTCGGTCAGTCGCCCCGGAAATGGTATCAATAATACGCCGGTACACCAGTGGGGAGAGGATGCCACTGACAAACGAAGCCATCCCATACACTGTCACCACGCCGAAAAACGCCAGACGGAAACGTCTGACCGACACACCATAAGATTTGAAAACGGTAAGGATGGAGGACTTTTTGGTCATATTTTCAGAACAAGATCAAATACCAAACACCCTCTCAGGATATCAGGAAAGCCCCTACGCCGGCAATGCCGCTCAAAAGAACCCCAGCCCTCAATTGCTTTGAGACATGTCGATGCACTTGCTGACGTGGTCGCGCTGCCGAGACCCCAATTCGAGCATTGACAAAACAAGATAAAAGGTTTATATTCCAATCGCGAATATTCGCTCAACTAAGGAGTTCTCATGGACCTGGTCATTTTTCCTGTCTTCCAGTCTGGACGGCTCGAAGACAATGCTCGCGAGCTCTGCGACCTCTTCCATCTCGGCGACGAGTCCAAAGTGCCAGTCGCGTGTTTTACCATCGTCTCAGACGGCCATGAAATGGTGGCCGCCGTGGATCCGGGCAAGTACAAGACGGCCTTGCTGCTGCTATATTTCATGGATCGGGCTGGTACCTGCGAGTACGGCCTCACGAGTGAAATGCGGGACATGATCTCCGTCTACTACGGGCCGGAACTCATCATCGACGCGCAGCAGCCCGGTACCAAACACAAGGCGCTTCAGGCGCTTCTCGGCTACGCCGTTCATGTGAAGCTTGTCTTGCAGCCAGGCTACCGAGAGTGTCTGGCGGCTGGCTGTAGACTCGAAGAGATTGTCCGTCACGCCTGGGAACGCCGTGACAACATCACGCCAATGGCTCCGGAGCTGTTCCTACGTCTGGCGCTCCAACGTTTCTTCACCTTGCTTGAGACCAAGGCCCTCCAAGTTGCCTCATCGGAAGTCGGTCCATGGCCGACCCCCTTATGGGCCGACCGAGCACTCGCCCTCCAAAAGCAACTTGGCATCTGAATCATCTACCGCATAAGCAGCCGCATCGCGGAAGATCACCAGCCCAGCGCTCATCGTAGCCTGGGATTTTTTATTGACACACAAAGTCGCAGGGATCGAGCCAATCGGAAAGGCGCGACTTTACTGGGACATAACCGAGAATATCAACCGCTGAACCGAGATGGATACCAAGGTGCAGGTGCTTGCGCTCACCACCAGTATCACTACTGCCTCCGGCACCAAGAAAACCAATGACGTCACCAGCTTTGATACGCTCGCCGACTTTCACATCAATGCTCGAAAGCGTCAGGTGCCCATAAATAACGGTTACTTTTTTGTTATCAATCACACAGTCGGTGACCAGCACGCCACCATAACCAGTTGCCAGACGCTTCTCTACGACCTTACCACTACAGATGGCTGTCACGGCCACATCGTCCGTCGCTTCATCGGAAAAAATTTCAAAGTCTGTTCCGGTATGATAGCCCGAAAACCGCTCCGGCTGTACGGGTGACGTCGCCCGATCGATATATATGCCAAACGGTTTCTTGGTCACCCGTTCTTTGGTCCGATCAAGCGGTGGCACGACGCTCGGACGCGCCGACGGGTCAGCAAAACGTACCGGTATCCGTATTTCACCCGCCTGCTCCGGTAGACCGGACGGATTATCTTTTTGAAGCACCAACGTACCGGTTGGCGTCTTCGGCTGCGGAAATTCCAGTGTCGCTGTAAATGGTACGAATTTGGTTGTCATCCATTCCTCCTGTGCCGCCACGGGCATCACGGCCAATTCATTTCCCTCTGCATCAAGCAAACGGGCCGGAAAACTCCCTTCGAAATACCAAGTGCCTCTCGCTTCTCCCTGTATCTCAACCGGACTCTCGATAGTGGTATCGGGTGCCGGTGAAAAAACACGGATATTTTCATCGATCACCGGAATATCCTCTTCTGGAACATTCGCGTCCGAAACGACGACGCCGCCATCAGAAACGTTGGAGCGAAAAAAGCCAATCACCACGATAATCAAAAAGACGACACCGCACAAAAGAGCGATTGCCAAAACTTTCCGCGGCACTTTTTCAAAAATCTGTCGCATAAAGGTTCGAAAGTACCCTTCTAGTATACCACTCGAACTGATGAATCCTTCTATTGCGACATAAATTGTGATCAGTTCCCGTTTTCCACGTCACCGGCCGCCTGGCGATAGTCACAGTAATCACACGCGGAGCCGGGAGCGGGCAGCGTCCCCACGAGACACTGTTTGATGTCAGCAATCGCTCCTTCCACCCAACTGCCGTCCCCCACATACGGAATCACCTTGATATCGAATTCCAACTTGCCATCAAACGCCTCCTTGTCGGCGTCGCCGTTGCAGTACACGAAGTACCCGGTATCGGAAACTTGAAAACCGTTCTTGCGAAACAGCCACTGATAGACTTCCATTTGCCGTTTGTACCCAATCTGCCAATCGGCATCAAGCGACACTTCGCCGCTCTTCGAAGTCGCCTTGTAATCGACAATGAGGAGCTCGCCGTTCGGCCGCACCCACACATCATCCACTCCACCGGTAATGAGTAGATTGGTCGCTTCATGCAAATACTGGATTCCTCGCCGTAGCGAATCACGCCATTCTTCCATCTTCTCATGCTCAAACGGCACCGCATCGATACCGTATGTTTTCATGAGCGGATGCGCCGTCTGGTTCGTTCGGTGAATATCGAACTCTTTTTTGAGCAGAGCATCGACCGCCGAGTTGAGACTGAAGGGAAATCCCGGTGGCCGCCCCACCCCGAGCCGCCGGTCCAGATAGAAACAGCGCGGACAATTGAGAAACAGATCCACCTTCGACCGACTGAGCTTGAACGGTTCGGTGCTCGCCGGATCATAGATATTGCGCGTGCGCCTGGCGTTGTAGTATTCGGACATAGCGGTAAATATTACGATTTCGGTTCTTCCGGTGTATCACGGCCCACATACCGAGCGACCGCCTCGGCGAACTCCGCGTCATCCACCCGAATGGCTTTCCCAGGCGGAACCACCCTGGTCATGATCCAGTCCGTCGCCGGGATAGTTTTCCCCTCTTCGTCGATACGATACCCACCAATCAACCCGCCCGGATCGCGCTTCACCTCGAAAGGAATATCAAAATCATCTCCAACCAAGTACTTTCCAATAACACTCGATTGCCCCGAATCACTTTTGTTATCATTTTTGGGGAATGATTGTTTCATCCATCCGATTTCCTCAGCAAGATTAAGCAAATCATCCGTAAGCAGACTCTCCGGAAAACGAGCCAAGAGCGCCTCGATTACCCGTTCATAATTAGTAAGTGTTTCTTCCGCCGTCGCCTTGAAACGACTGAATACTTCCTTTCCGTCTCTGCCAGCCTTCAGTTCGACCCGGTAATCGTCCACCAATTCTGTTCCGTTACTCAGCATATCGGCCGATTTGACCATGACCGAATCATGGGAAAAGTGGGCGATATGCTCCAGAGCCAACGCTTTACGTTCCGCCCAAGGCAACGTCCTGTCCATTTCCGTCACACTCACGACCAAGTCCTTCACCGTCGTTCCGAAGCGTTCTTCCACCATCTCCGGCGTCACCTTCTTATGAGAGACACTGTCTTCTATCGTGTCGTGGAGAATCCCCGCCACCACCACATCCTCCGTCGCCCCGGCCAGCGCCAAGATAAGACCAGCCGTCAACGGATGGGAGATATATGGCGTCCCCTTCCCCTTGCGCTTCTGCTCCTGATACACCTGGTGCGTCTTGACCGAGAACTTGATCGCCCTTTGGATTTTTTCCGAGTA
>CAZATJ010000013.1:0-19817 GCA_964488025.1 uncultured Bdellovibrionales bacterium | reverse complement strand
TCCAACTGTGGGTGATCCAAGATTCGAACTTGGGACCTCGACATTATCAGTGTCGCGCTCTAACCAACTGAGCTAATCACCCGTACGGTGAAAAAAGGGCTTTCCGCTCTTTTCTACAGAACTTTTGCAGTATAACCCAGAGTGTAAAAAATTTCAACCCCGCACCTTTTCTTGGAAAAAATGTTAGTTATGGACAGCTTGAGCCGTAGGTGGCTCCGTCTATTAACTCAAGACGGACTAGAATTGTCATTGGAAAAGGTGCGGGGTCAAGGGTGGAAAGAAAAAGAGGGCTGCTCGTCCGCTGACGAGCTAAACCCTCTGTGCTGCAGTGATACGGCACCTAGACGCCGTACTGGTCCTTGTAGGCGAGGATCTTGGGGAGCGTCGCGCTCGCCCCGGGAAAATCCGGCCCTTCTTCCAGGACCATGATGAGGTCGCTGAGCGTGGCGGCAGCGAATACCGGAATACCATATTTCTTGGTAAAGAGCTGTGTAGCCGACAGGTCTTCGTCGCTACCACGCTCTTGTCGATCGAAGGCGATGACACAGGCGATTGGGATGCCGCGCTCTGCACAAACGATCTCGACCGCTTCCCCGGAACTGTCACCGGTCGTCATCACGTCATCGACGATGACCACGCGCTTGTCGGCAAGCTGGCTTCCGACGATGATGCCACCCTCGCCATGATTCTTGACTTCCTTGCGATTGAAGGCATAGCCCGGATCGTAGTCGCCGTCATAGCTCAGGCAGAGCATATCAGCCACTGCCACCGCAAGCGGCACGCCTTTGTAGGCCGGGCCGAAGACAACCTCCGGCAGTTCTTCCTCACTCAGGTTCGCGTCGATGGCGCCGACATACGCTTCGCTCAACTGCTGAAGCTTGGTCGCTGTGCAAAACAGTCCGGAGTTGAAGAAATAGGGCGAGATGCGACCGCTCTTCAGCTGCCTTCCTTCGGGAACGAGTTCGAGTGCTCCGATGGAGAGCGCATAGCGGACAAACTGCTGAGCCGAATTCTTCGCCCCATGACGATCCAGAACGACGTCGATGTCCACGCTTGCGGCGATGCCCAACCTGAACGCCGACGTGACCTCCGAATCGGATCCAGACTGGCCAGCCGTAACTGGCACATTCTTATCTGTCATGACACATTCTCCTTGGGTTGATACCTGGATTCAGGCGTTGGCGAGGTTGAGGAAACGGTGGTGGTACGACTCGGCCTTGGCCAAAGCGGCCTCAGCAAAGTCCTCTCCGGATGAGGCGTACAGAATGGCGCTTCCGACGTTGATGATCATGCCGCGCTTGCGACTGTCACGGCCGGCTGCGATGGTCGCTTCTTCGTCACCACCCTGCGTGCCGATACCCGGAACGAGAATGGGCATGTCACCAACAATCTGGCGCACTTGCCGAAGTTCGTCTGGATAGGTGGCTCCAACAACGAGCGCGCAGTTGAGATTTGCGTTCCACCGCCCGGCTACTTGCAGAGCGACATGCTGATAGAGCGGTATCAGCGGTCCACTGGGTGTCCAATCTGATTTGACAAACAAGTCTTGGAATTCACCACCGCCGGGGTTCGACGTCTTGCAGAGGAAAATAGCACCCTTGTCGGCACGGTCGAGCAGCGGCTGACAGGCGTCCTGCCCCAGATAGGAGCTAGCCGTCATGGCATCGGCACCGAGAACATCAAATGCCTCTTCCACATAGCCCTTCATGGAGTTGCCGATATCGCCGCGCTTGGAGTCCAAAATCACAGGGACTCCCGGCGCCATCTGATTGATGCGGCGAATGAGCTCACGGAGCGCCGTGGATCCGGCAACAAAACCCGGCCTCACGAAAAAGGCGGCATTCGGTTTGTAGGCGAGTGCCAGATGCTTGGTCGCATCGACAATGCGCGTGCAGAACACGAGAGCGGCGCCGAGATCATCGGTATCCCCCGCCTTCAGATGGGAAGGAATCTTCTTCGCATCTGGGTCAAGCCCGACGCAGAGCATCTTGCTCTGCGCAAAACCTGCTTCGAGCAAATCACGGAAATTCCGCTGTTTCATGGGAGTTCTCCTTCGATTCGTTGCAAAAGTGCTGATATGGCCGGAGGATTCCGGTCACCAAAGCCCTGTCACCCTATCGAAAAAAAACTGAAAAGTCAAGAATGGACACTAGTCCGAATTACCAGAACCAGGTGAAAAGCTTTTTCAGCTGTTCGGGCTTGAAACTCACGAGCAGCGTGCCGAAGACAATCATGAGAGCGCCACCGAGCTTGGTCCAGGTGAATTCCTCGCCGAGAAAGAAAATAGCGAAGATTACCACCAAGAGCAGGCTCAATTTATCGAGAGCATTCACCGCGGAAACTTCACCGCCGGCTTTGAGTGCCATGAATCCCCACAACCATGAGAGCCCACCAGCAATAGCCGCGAGAAAGATAAAGAGGAAGGCTTTCGGGGTCGTTTCACCAATAGCTTGCCACTTCCCTAAAAAAAGCGCTGCTCCACCCATAAAGAGTCCAATAATAAGGCCACGGAGCGAGGTGGCCAATGTCGAATCGATACCGGTAATGCCGACCTTGCTGAAAACGCCCACCAAAGCAGCAGAAGCAGCAGCCAATAATGCATACAGCACCCAAGGAGTCATAGTCTTTTGGTTGGTGGTGGACCGTATCGGATTCGAACCGATGACCCCCGCATTGCAAATGCGGTGCTCTAGCCAACTGAGCTAACGGCCCATTGATATATTTTGATGGAAACTACCAAAACATAGTAGTGAGTGTAGCCGAAAAAGAAAATATTGTCTACTATATGAGATATGTCAGACACTTCTCATAAATACACTCACGCTTTCCTCTGTATTCCGAATATCGGTAGTGAAACGCTGAAACTTTTGGCTACTCACTTCGGCAGCATCGAAAAAGCCTGGCTTGCCTCTCCGGAAGAAATCCTCGCTCTGCCAAAAATGCGCCAGACCAAAAAGGACGGAATTATTGCCGGCAGAAAAAATATTCATCCGGAAAAAGAATGGGGAAAGCTTCTCGGGCAAGACACGCGGCTGTTCACGCTTGATGACCAGGAATTCCCCGTGCTCCTCCGGGAAATTCCCGACGCGCCCTACACGCTCTACGTGAAAGGGAATTTCGATTGGACAAAACCGATTCCGATGGTGGCCATCGTCGGTTCACGAAAATTCACCGCCTATGGTGAACAGGTTGCCACCAAGCTCACCGAAGATCTGACGCGCGCTGGTATTCTGGTCGTATCGGGTCTCGCTTTCGGTATCGATTCCGTTTCTCACGAATCGGCTCTTCGGGCAGGAGGCGAAACGGTCGCTGTTCTCGGAAGCGGCATCGGAAATATCTCTCCGGCCTCCCATCTGCCATTGGCGGAAAAGATTATGAAACACGGCGCGGTCATAAGCGAGTACCCGCCAGATAGATCCGGTGACACCTGGACGTTTCCGGCTCGCAATCGCATCATCGCCGGCATGACGCTCGGTACGGTTGTCATCGAAGCGGCGACTGGAAGCGGTAGCCTCATTACCGCGGAATGCGCCCTCGAATACAATCGCGAAGTTTTCGCCGTACCGGGATCCATTTTTTCCCCGTATTCTATCGGTACCAATACCCTTATCAGAAAGGGCGCGAAAATAGTGACCGGAGTTCAGGATATCCTGGAGGAAATACGAGTGGAAGCACCGCCACTCTCCCTCGATCAAACAAAGGGGCCACGGGATATTCCAGGACTTACTCCCGAAGAAATAGTCATCTTATCCGCACTCACTCATGAACCGATACACATCGACCGAATCATCAAAGCGACAAAACTGGGAGCGGCAACCGTCAGTTCTCTTTTGGCACTCCTCGAGATCAAAGGGCTTGCCAAAAATGTCGGTGGCATGCACTATGTAAGAGTACAATAAACAAATAGCAATCAACAAATAACTGAGTTGCATGTTTGTTATTCGATGCTGACTGTTAACTGATAACTGTTGACTGTTGTATGAAGCTTCTCATCGTCGAATCGCCGTCGAAGGCCAAAACCATCGAAAAATACCTGAACGGTGAATACCGGGTTGTCGCGTCCGTTGGTCATGTGCGCGACCTCCCCAAGAGCAACAAACAGGCCATCGACATTCCTGGCGGTTTCATCCCTCACTACGAGATTTCTCCCGGCAAGGAAAAGATTGTCAGTGAACTGAAAACCCTCGCCAAAAAATCAAGTGAAATCCTCCTCGCAACCGACCCTGACCGGGAAGGAGAGGCTATCGCCTGGCATGTGGCGGAAACGTGCGGTCTGAAAAAGCCACAGCGCGTTCTCTTCTATGAAATTACCGAGAAGGCTGTCAAAGAAGCCGTTGCTCATCCGCGCGAACTCGACACCAATCTGCGCAAAGCACAGGAGGCGAGACGCATTCTCGACCGACTGGTCGGTTATGACCTCTCCGGACTCATCTGGAAAAAAGTACGCTACGGGCTCTCGGCCGGCCGCGTCCAATCTCCAGCCCTCCATATCCTGGCCGAACGTGAGAAGGAAATTCGTGCCTTCATACCGGAAACCTATTTCGTCATCACCGCGGAATGCGCCACCAAGGAAAAAGTGCCTCTCGTTTTCACCTGTACAGAAGAGCCGAAAAAAGAGAAGGAGGCCGAAGCCATTCTGGAGCTCGGAAGAAAAAAATCATGGGAAATCGTGGAGGTAACGCAAACGGAAGCGCTCCGTCGTCCGTATGCGCCATTTACCACTTCGACCCTCCAGCAGGCCGGCAGTTCCCGTCTGGGATTTTCTCCCAGTCGCACCATGCGGGCTGCTCAGAAACTCTATGAGAAGGGAGCTATCACCTACATGCGTACCGACAGCATCTCACTCTCCGAGACCGCTCTCCCAGAAATCATCGCGGCCGTCACGAAAGAATTCGGTGAAAAATCCCTCTCGGTCAGACGCTACAAAACCAAAAGTAAGAATGCCCAGGAGGCTCATGAAGCTATCCGACCGACCGACCCCTTTAAAAAGTCGGCCGGTACGACCGATGATGAGAAAAAACTCTACGCCCTGATTCGTATCCGGACACTCGCCTCACAGATGATTCATGCTGAAATCCTCCGTACCAAAATTATCGCCAACACGACCGATCGAGCCCTTCCGAATTTTTCAGTGAATGGATCACACCTGGTCTCTCCTGGATGGCTCGCCTGTGACGCCATGGCACGCGGTGATGACGTCGAGGTTCCGAGGGTCATCACGGGCGATCCACTTACCCTGAAAGCGATAGATGCCGAAAAGAAAGAAACCGAACCTCCTCGGCGGTACACGGAAGCCGGACTCGTCAAGGAACTGGAAAAGCGCGGTATCGGACGCCCAAGCACCTATGCCTCGATTATCAAAACTATCCAAGACCGTGGCTATGTCGAGAAGGAAGGCAAGGCGCTTTCTGTCACCGACACCGGCATGGTCGTCGATGACTTTCTTGCCGAGCACTTCGCTAAAATCATCTCTGATGTCTTCACGGCGGAAATGGAGAGCAAACTCGATGATATAGCAGAGGGAACGCGTGAATACGAAAAGACCCTCAAAGAATTCTATACGCCTTTTGCCAAAGAAGTGAAGAGCAAGGACAAGATAGACAAGGTCACCAACATGGGTGATGCTCCGAAGGGAACCGTCTGTCCCAAGTGCGGTGGCGATATGGTCGTAAAGCTCGCCAAGAACGGCAAGTTCCTTTCCTGTGCCAAGTTTCCCGAATGTACCGGGGCACGCACCATTGATGGCGTCGAACTGGAAGGGCCGAAAGAAACCGGGGAAGCCTGCCCGGACTGCAAAGACGGGAAGCTCGTCGAGCGCGACGGGCGCTTCGGGCGCTTCATCGCCTGTTCCAACTATCCGAAATGCAAACATATCAAGAGAGATGAGACACTCAATCCGACGACTGGCGTCAAATGTCCGCTTTGCAAAAACGGAGAAATGGCCGAACGGCGAGGGCGCTTCGGAATTTTCTACAGTTGCACTAACTATCCCAAATGCAAAAACGCTATCAAAGCCAAGCCGACCGGGAACCTCTGCGATCTCTGTGGGTCACTGATGATGGAAGGCACGAAAACAATCCCCGAACGCTGCAGTAACAAGACCTGTCCAAACCATAACCCACATAAACTGAAAAAATAGCCGGAAGGCCCATGCAAACTGCTTTGCATGGGCAATGGTTTTCGTGAGACGGAGCGATGTTTTGTCAACAGACAAAACCGCGAGTCGGGGTCGCGGAAATCCGGCTGAGACGACAGACGGATTATCTGTGACCGAAACACCCCCGAACGCTGCGGTAAAAAAGAATGTCCCAATCATCGGCCCGATAAATCGGGGAAGAAGTAAGAAAAAAAGCGAGTGCGCGTTTTGCACACATCGCTTGTCGTTGCCATTTAGGTTTCGGAGGTTTCCGACAATGGAATGGCTAAGCTTCTCCAGATGTCGAGATGCCTGGCAGGAACACCTCGCGCCATGAAGCCAGACTTTTCCTGACACCCGAAGAAAATCTGGATTTCCGTCACCCGGTCGTCATCCATCACGAATGTCAGCCGCAGGCCCGCCGCATGCTCCAAGAGGAGCAACAGAAAGTCGAAGTAAGACACTCTCCAACGAGCGATCCTGTTGTTGTCGTAAACAGTATGCAGATGAATCAGGGCACGGTCGCCCAGCGGACGATCGCTCCAGTTAGAAAGACAACGATCGGATTCAGAAATACCTCTTGGCCGCCCATCAAGGTCAATCGGAAGACATTCCGCCACCGCCACGGAAAGCTGGGCTAGCGGAAATGGCTCCGATACCGTGACGCCGTGAACCTGGTTCAACGCGTCACACCTCGTGAAGACGACTCGAAGATGCGTACCGTCAGCCGGCACCCGAATCACTTCAATCTTCACGAAAGCACTCTCAGATAAACGATAGCCATCTCCCATCGATACTAGATCCCGATGCAGTATCATGTCTTTTCTCCTCTTGAGGAACAAAACTCGAGGCTTACCTAAGCCTCGGGTTTCACCATGATACCACGAATTCTCTTTCTGTCAACCATCGCCCATCATGACCAGCGCGATTAACCCTACACCCTTACTTATGACCCAGGTTCGCCACGTAAGACAATAAGAATGTCAGAAGCGCCATAAGAGCGATAGCGGCACCGCTCGGTAATCCGCCATAGTATGCCAGGACGAGTCCGATACTGACGGAACACTCGGAGAGAAAGAGACTCACCCACAATGTTTTTTTGAACCCCAAACGCCACTGCAGAGCCGCCATGACGGGCAGCACGACGAGCGCGCTCACCAAGAGAACGCCGACCACTTTAATGGCAGCCGCCACCACCGTGGAGGAGAGCAACATAAAAACCAGATTCAGACGATTAACCGCGATTCCATTGACGCGGGCCAGATCCTCGTCGATGGTCGCGAGAAACAGTTGACGATAATAGATTTTGAAAAAAAGAATAAGGATGACAGCGATACCGAGAAGGAAAAGGAAATCGTGAGTATTCACCCAAGCAAGGTTTCCAAAAAGATACGCTTCGACTTCTTCGGCGTCCACTCCACGCAATGAAAAAATGATAATCGCCAGCGCCAAGCTCCCGGAAAGAAAAATGGCAAGAGTGGCCTCTGAGAGAACGCGCCTGGACTGACGCAGTAGTTCAATGCCGCCACCACCGATGATAGCGCTCGCAAATGCCCCGATTGACATGGGAAGCGCGAACCAAGAGCTGACCGCCACGCCGAAAAGCGACACATGAGCCAAGGTATCAGAAAGAAGAGAAAAGCGTCGCATCACCAATATGATACCGACGGTTGGGGAAAGCAGGCCAAGCAGAAGTGCCGTTCCGATAATCGGCGGCAGCGTCTCTATGCTCAAGATAAGTTCAGAATTCATAGGATGTGATTAGGGTTCCACCTCCGTGTGCCACGCCCGAGAACCGAATACCGCCTCGACAACTCGCGGCTTATGGAGACCATCAGCCGGTCCTTGGTAGACAATCGTCCGATTGATGCACAGCGCGGTCTTCGCATTGTGAGCCAAAGCCTCCAGGTCATGAGAAACGAGCAAAATCGTCTTGCCGTGTTTTTGATTAAGCTCGCGCAAGAGTCGATAAAAGGATGCCTCCGTGGATACGTCGATGCCAGCCGTCGGTTCATCAAAAACCAAAAGGAGAGGGTCGGAAATGAGAGCCTGAGCGATAAAGGCACGCTGCTCTTCGCCACCTGACAGTTCTCCGATACGGCGCTCCAAGAGATGACGGATTCCAACCATGTCGGCCGCCGCTTCGATCTTGTCATGCAACGCTTGACGCTCCGCTTTCCCGGGAAAAAATGATTTGGCTGGCTGTCCGGAAGCGATAACTTCAGCGACCGTAGCCGGAAAATTTTCTTCTCCTTGGAAACCGGTCTGCGAAACATACCCTATCTTCCACCAATCATGAAACTCCGTAATCGGTTGGCCAAAAAGCTCGATGGAACCGGTTTGAAGCGGGAGCAAACCGAGCAGCAACTTGAGAAACGTGCTTTTCCCGGAACCGTTCGGCCCGATGATACCGACATAATCGCCCGCCTGAACGGAAAACGAAAGATCAGAAAGAATCGGCTGTCCCGTCCGATACTGGAAGGAAAGATGTGAAATGGCAATGAGGTTCAAATCATGACTCATACTGATTGGCGAAAAAGAAAGGCTTTCAAACAGGTGGCGCACTGACCGTAGAATTCCACCACATGAGAGGTGATGTGAAACCCGGTCTTCTGACCCATCTGCTCAGCCGTAGCAAGAATTTTTGACTCATTAATTTCAACATCGGTAACCTGATCGCACAGTGTACAGATAAAATGATGATGATGATCTCGTGCCGCGAGCTCGTAGTACTGCTGGCGATCCTGTAATCGCATACGCTCTAACAGGCCCATGGTTGCTAATTTTTCAAGCTCCCGATACACCGTCGTCTTGTCCACTGTCAGTGAAATCTTCCCCAGTGCCCATAAAATTTTTTGAGCCGAAAGGGGAGTATGCGTTTGTAAAAACAATCCCAAGACAGCCCGGCGCGTCTTGGTAGAGCGAAGCCGATACTGTCTCAAAATGGATAGAATCTGCTGTTCATTTCCCATATTTCCATGATAACGCAACTAAGTTGCATTTGTCAAGGGGAGTACTATACCACAAACAATCAAAAGGAGGGGCCAGTCGCAATCAAAACAGTTGCTCTCCTTTTAAATTAGCCTATACTGGAAGATATCAGTCTAAAAATATTCTATGGCTTCCATCGTGATACAAGAGATCTTTGACGCCGCCCCCCGCCCCTTCACCGGAGAAGCGGAAAAGTTCATCCTTTCTGCCTACGAATTTTCCGAAGCGGCTCACCGTGGCCAAAAAAGAAAATCGGGCGAAGACTACATCATCCACTCTCTCCATGTCGCCAGAATTCTCGCCGAAATCGGCATGGACGAAAAAACAATCGCTGCCGGACTCCTGCACGACGTACCGGAAGATACCGAAATCACCCTCGCCCAGGTGGCGGAGAAATTCGGAGACGAAGTCGCCGTCCTCGTCGATGGTATCACCAAACTCGGCAAGATCAAGCTGCGCGGTTCCAAGGAAGAACATTATCTCGAAAACCTCCGAAAAATGTTTATGGCTATGGCGGAGGATATCCGGGTCGTCATCATCAAACTGGCTGATCGGCTTCATAACATGCGCACCCTTGAACATCTTCCCCCGGAAAAACAGGAGCGGATCGCCCGTGAAACGCTCGAGATCTATGCTCCGATCGCCAACCGACTCGGTATCGGAGAAATTAAGGGCGAACTCGAAGACATCTGCTTCAAATACCTCGACCCGCTCCACTATGAAGAAACCAAAAAAATTGAGGAAACCTATCTTCACGACGGCAAAGTCTACATGGAACACACGGTTGCCTTCTTCCGGAAATTCCTGACGAAAGAAAAAATAAAAATCATCGGCTTGAGCGGTCGCACCAAGTACCTCTACCGGCTCTACCAGAAATTAAAGCGCCACGATATGGATATCACCCGTATCTATGACCTGGTGGCTATTCGCATCATCGTCCCGGAAATTTCCGACTGTTACGAGGCGCTCGGCATCATCCATCGCGAGTATCGTCCCATGGTCGGACGTATCAAGGATTATATCTCCCTCCCCAAGCCCAACGGCTACCAGTCACTTCACACCACTATTTTTGGTCCG
The DNA here is from genome assembly GCA_964488025.1 of uncultured Bdellovibrionales bacterium. Classification (GTDB taxonomy): domain Bacteria; phylum Patescibacteriota; class Minisyncoccia; order Moranbacterales; family UBA1568; genus UBA1568. The sequence continues at coordinate 9,613 of CAZATJ010000013.1, read as the reverse complement.
GACGGACGTATTCTCGAAGTACAGATCCGAACCCAAAAAATGCATAATGAAGCCGAATACGGCATCGCCGCCCATTGGCTCTACACCGAAAAATCACGTTCCATCTGGAGCAACATCTTCTCACGCCGCAAGGATATTTCCGCTGCCCCAAGGGAGCTTCTCTGGGTAAGTCAGCTGAAGGAATGGCAGAAAGATATCGGCCGCGACGACCAAGAATTCACCGAAGGGTTGAAGATAGAATTCTTCAAAAATCATATCTTCGCTTTCACCCCGAAGGGAGATATCATTGAACTTCCCGAAGAAGCCACGCCCATCGATTTCGCCTACGCCATCCACAGCGAAATCGGAAACCGGGCGGTCGGCGCCAAGGCTGATGGGAAGATGATTCCCCTCGATTCCAACATCAAAAATGCCCAGGTCATCGAAATTCTCACCGTCAAAGAAAAGAAAAAGCCGAGCCGTGACTGGCTCAACTCCGTTAAAACTTCCGCTGCCAAATCGCACATCCGGCGCGAGCTGCGCGACAGCGAGTTTAGGACAGATAAGTGATATTTTACTCCTTCGTCGCGCGCATCACTTCTTCAAGTGATGTCACCCCCTGAACAATTTTCAGGAAACCGTCATCCACCATGGTGGCCATGCCGGTCTTTTTCGCTTCCGTTTCCAATTCTTCGGTCGTCGCTTCCTGAGTAACCAATTTTCGGATATTGGTATCCATGGCCAACACTTCGTAAATCCCGTTCCGACCGCGATACCCCTCACCGCCGCACTGGTCGCAACCGGTCGCCTTATAAAAGGTCACTTCTTCCCAGATTTTGGCATCAGCAACGAACTTCTTACTCTCGGGGGTCCGTTTCAGGTAAGCGAAAACGCTCTCAATATCATAGAGTTTTCCCAGTGACTCTATCTCCTTTTTTTCGAGTTTATACGGCTTGCGACACTCCGGACAGAGACGGCGTACCAGACGCTGGGCGATGATCACATTGACGGTAGAAGCAATGAGAAAGGCTTCCGCGCCCATGTCGAGCATACGAGGCAAAGTCGCTGCCGCCGAGTTGGTGTGAAGTGTCGAGAGAACAAGGTGTCCGGTCATGGCCGCATGCATGGCAATCTCAAGCGTTTCCTTATCACGAATTTCCCCCACCATGATGATATCAGGATCCTGCCGAAGAAGCGCCCGAAGCGCCGCCGCAAAGGTCATGCCGATTTTGGAACTAATCTGCGTCTGATTAACCCGAGGCATGCGATATTCCACCGGATCTTCTACGGTCGAAACATTCACTTCGGGAGTGTTTAAGATATCCATGACCGTGTAAAGAGTCGTCGTCTTTCCCGAACCAGTCGGCCCAGTCACCAGGATCATGCCGTTCGGTTTGTTGATTTCACGATGTACTGCCTCAAGTGCCATTCCAGAAAGTCCCATTTTCTCGAGTGTCAGTCCCTTAGACGATTCATCCAAAAGACGCATGACGATCTTTTCTCCATCAAATACCGGTAGAATACTGACACGAAAAGAAATTTTGTAATCATCTTTTTCGATCTTGAAGCGACCATCCTGAGGAAGACGATGTTCATCGAGTTTCAGATTGGACAGCACCTTGATGCGAGCCACGATACCAGCAGCGATATCCCTGGGCAATGTCATGGCGTCATGAAGCACGCCGTCGATACGGTAACGCACATGCACTTCTTTTTCCTCCGGCTCGATATGAATATCGCTCGCGGACTGGAGAATCGCATGCTTGAGTAAAGTATCGACGACACGGATAACCGGCAATCCTGCCGCTACTTTTTCCAAATCCTTGTCATCCTCGTCAACCTCGGTCTTGACATCGGCCGTCAAAATATCACCGAACTCCGCCTCGAGACTCCTGCCATACTGACGGAGCACACTCTGAATACTCTCACGACTTGTCAAACAAGGGACAATCTTGAGGCCGGTTTTCTTCTTGATAAAGTCGACAGTCTGCAGATCCTCTGGATTGAGCATGGCGACCTTCAGATTTGCCTCATTCTTCTCAAAAGAAACGATGTTATATTTTTTAGCAATCAGTTCCGGAACGATTTGGAGAATTTCGATAGCGATAGTTTCTTTGGAAAGATCAACAAACGGAAAACCGAGGATATAGGCATAGGTCTTCTGCAGATCCACTTCGCTGATCAGTTTTTTTTCCAAAAGAAGTGTTCCGAGATCCTTCTGCCCCTTTTTAACTTCCGTCAGGGATTCTTCTAACTTTTCTTTGGGAACCAGATTCGAATCAAGCAAAAACTGCTCCAATTGTTTCGCGTCAATGCGCATAGGGTTTTTGTATTGTGTGTCTCTATTTGTTATCTCAAGTATAACACAACGAAAGATCAAGAAAAAGAAAAAACCCGACCGTCCGCCAAAGCGAAACGATACGGGCGAACTCTGGAACCACGTTGGGAGCAAGAGTCATTTTTGTGGGCACCCTTTCCTGTGAACCACCCACCAAACTCCCCTTACGACGAAGAGGAATTCGATCAAATACTCGGGAAGGGGTCCGGGGTCAAGGCCGGACACGATCCTGGCCTGATCCTCAATCAGGGCACCGCTGGGTATGCGCTTCCCGTACTTTCTGTAATACGCCGTCTCCACAAAGACCAGGGGGTCCATGTGATGACCGTCCAAGTATCGAGCCACGAGAGTATTCATGTGATGCCTCCCTACTGTGGAGAAAAGAGACTTCAGATTGAATATAGTCCTCTCCGAAAAAAATGTACAGACCCCCTACAAAATACAAAAAAAAGAGGCTCAGAAAAGCCTCTTTTTTTGAATATCAGTCCCATTCTAAAATCACATCATTCCACCCATGCCCATACCAGGCATGCCGGAAGCGGGAGCAGATTCTTCTTTCGCCTCTTCGACAATAGCCGCTTCCGTAGTAAGTAGCAAGGCCGCTACTGAAACGGCATTTTCCAGTGCCGTACGAGTCACCTTGAGCGGATCGATAATGCCTACTTTCAACATGTCCTCTTCATACGTTCCCGAAAGAACATTGTATCCACTATAAGGGGCCTTGTTCCCCGCGACTCGGTCAAAGACCACTTGTTCCATCTCGCCGGCATTGCGCACCATCTGAAGCAGCGGTTCATGAACGGCCGAAAGGACCGTCATGTAACCGGCTTTGAAATCGGAAAAATGCGGATCAGAAAATTCCTTCTTCTTTTTGAAGGCCTCACGCACCCGGACAGCTGCCTTGACGAGCGCCACGCCGCCACCGGCGACAATCCCCTCTTCGATAGCAGCCTTGGTCGCCGCCACCGCGTCTTCCATCTTGTGCTTCATGTAGTGAAGTTCTGTTTCCGTCGCCGCTCCCACGCGAATAACCGCCACGCCGCCCGAAAGTTTTGCCAGACGTTTCTTCAGTTTCTCCCGATCATAATCGTTTTTCGCTTTCCCCGCGAGCGCCTTTATTTCTGAAATACGACCTTCGATATCTTTTTTCTTTCCCTTACCGCCAACAATCGTGGTGTCATCTTTGGTCGCAATCACTTTCTGCGCGGTACCGAGCATGGCGAGCGTTGTACTTTCAAGTTTCATCGCCTTATCGCCCGATATGACTTGAGCCCCCGTCAGAAGCGCCATATCCTCAAGTATCGCCCTCTTCGCATCACCGAATTCTGGAGCCTTGATAGCCAAAACGTTGAGTACTCCACGAATCTTATTCACGACCAACGTGGCAAGTGCCTCGCCGTCGATATCCTCCGCGATGATGACGATGTCTTTCTTTCCTGTTTTGGCCAGTTCATTCAAAATCGGAACGATTTCGGCGATCGCGGAAATTTTCTTATCCGTGATAAGAATAGCTGGATTGGAAAGTTCCGCTCGCTGATCCTCAGCATTCGTCATGAAATACGGAGAAATATACCCTTTATCGAAATTCATTCCTTGAACAATCTCCTTGGAAAGGCCGAAAGTTTGAGATTCTTCAGTCGTCACCACACCATCCTTGCCGACGATATCCATCACCTCGGCAATCAGGTCGCCCATTTCGGCTGATTCGGCGGAAATGGTCGCCACCTGAGCTATTTCCTTCTTGGCGTGAATCTCTTTCCGTCCTTCCTTAAGAACCGCAATCAGATCATCCTTAGCCTGTTCCATACCCATGCGAGCGCTCACGGGATTGACTCCCGCTTCCACGGAACGCACACCGTTGCGTACCAGTGCCTGAGCAATGACCGTAGCAGTCGTTGTCCCGTCCCCAGCAACATCGTTCGTCTTTTCGGCAACCTGCTTGATAAGACTTGCCCCCAAATTCTCCAGTTTGTCCGAGAGCTCGATTTCTTTGGCAATCGAGACACCATCATTAGTAATGACTGGCCCTCCGTAACTTTTTTCCAAAATAACATTACGCCCCTTCGGACCAAGGGTCACTTTCACGGCATCAGCTACCTGGTCGATACCGGCCTTAATTTTCTTGCGAGCCTCCTCACTATACGCTATCTGTTTGGACATATGTTTGTATCCTTATCCTATTAGCACTCTCTATTTTAGACTGCTAAAAAAAAGCTGTCAACATCCTACTGAAATATACTTCTTGCTCACAAAAATTCTCTTGGGTACGCCTGGAGCCGAAAGCCGGTCTTTTCGTTCTGACGAAAAGTTTCGGGGAAGAGTAACAAGAATCCGCCGGGATTCTTGTGGCCCAAGAGAGTTGTTTGGAAGCAAGAAACTGATACTACACACTAAATCTTGAATACGATAACATCGCCATCCTGCACGACATAATCTCGTCCCTCAAGACGCAGCGTCCCCATATCACGAGCCGCACTCCATGATCCCGCTTCGACCAGTTTCGTCCAGTGAATGATTTCGGCCCGGATAAATTTTTCTTCGAAATCACCATGAATAGCGGCTCCGGCCTGAGGAGCGGTCGAGCCCTCACGAATAGTCCAGGCTCGCGTCTCCATCTCGCCGGTCGTAAAGTAGGTCATCAGTCCCAATAGCGCGTAGGCTTTTTTGGCCAAATCACCCAGGTGTGAAACCAATCCCATTTCCGTTATTTCTTCAGCGGACATTTCAATCAATTCTTCCTCAATCTTAATATCAAGTTTCACGTGCGGTCGCGCCTCCAGTTCCGCAATCAGCATTGCCTCGACGTCGGAAACATTATAAACATACAAAAATGGCTTGGCGGTAAGAAGCTGCAAATCTCGCACTACCTTCTGTTCCTCTTCGGAAAGCATCGCCATCATCCCATGTGGTAGTCGAGCCGCCTGAAATTCCGCTTCCAGTTTTTCCAGTACACCCATCTCCACTACCGCCTCCTTCTTCCCGGCCCGGGCTTCCTTGATGGTTTTCAATTTGCGCTTGGTGACGGTTTCCAAATCAGCCAACATGAGTTCGGTATTGATAATTTCGATATCCTCTTTCGGTTCGACTCGATTATGGACATGAATAATGTCAGGATTTTCGAATACCCGCACCACCTCCACGATAGCGTCCACCTCGCGGATATTTTGGAGAAATTTATTCCCCAACCCTTCGCCCTCGCTTGCCCCTTTCACGAGACCAGCGATATCGACGAACTCAATAACAGCCGGAATGATTTTTTTACTCCCGGACAGTGCCGATAATTTCCCCAAACGCTCGTCTGGCACCTCTACGATACCGACGTTCGGTTCGATGGTGCAAAAGGGATAGTTATTGATATCGACCTGTTTCCGGGTAAGCGCCTTAAACAGAGTCGATTTCCCGACGTTCGGTAACCCGACGATTCCGACTTTCAAGCTCATAGATGTCTGATTTTGAAGAATTATTCTTTCGGTTCTCGCTCGGAGCGCGACTTGAAAGCGGTCGAGCATGGTGCCGTCCCTCTTCTTATAGACGGATCGAACGCTTTCACGTCAGTCCAAACCACGCTGGGGTTTGGGCGGCGCTACAGTGAGGCCGGAAGAAGAATTCACCCATACGAATGTACCCCTCATTCTTCCAGAAAAACATTCTTTGGTCAATCTAAATGACTCAAGACTCAATGATTATTCTTCAAGAATTCTCTTGGGCGACTTTGTAGTCGGAAAGCAGGTCTTTTCGTGAAGCGAAAAGTTTCGACTACAACGTCAACAAAAATCTCGCTGGGATTTTTGTGGCACAAGAGAGTTGCTTGAAGTAAAAATCAATAATTGAAAAATGTAAAAAGAAAAAGCGCCCCGCTCGTAAACGAAAACAAGTTTTTGCTTCACTCACTTCGTTTGGTAATAAAATTCCCCCTATAAAGAGTCTTGTGTTTTTCCAGTGAACTCTTTTTCATCTATCATCTTTGTGCGGTCGTCTATAAGATGATAGATAAACAAAAAGCCGTCCGGTAGAAAAAGCGCCCCGCTCGTCGTGAAACGAGAGAGGCGCTGTGTGGCACGTTGTGCCTGCCAAATTCAGTTGCAGCTGCCGATGGCGAGCTGAAACTTGGCCCGATCGAACGAAGCAGTGACCGACGGATCCTGGAGCAGCGTGTAGAGCTGCTGTTCATTCGGATCCGCCTGGATCGGGAGCCAACCGAGCCCAAACGGACGCTTGAGCGGGTCGTCACTCCCAGACGTGCCCGGGTCGTAGATATACGACTCGTCCGCCTGCTTCGTGCCACGGTAGGCCGTGATGTTGCCGGCATTGCTGCACGAAACGTCGGCTATCGTGACGAAGTAGTTGCCCGTGTCAGCGTTGAAATTGAGGTACCCGGCCATGACCGAAGGCTGAACCGTGTAGCCGCTTGCCGTTTCGACCCAGGGTTCCGAACCCCAGCCCGAACCGCCGTCAGCACCAGACTTGTCGGAGTTGAACAGGAACATGAGCCAGGTGGTTCCGTCCACGACCGACATATCGACGAGACGGCCCGTCGTCCCGGCTGCGTCGTTCATCTGCCCAAAGGCACCGACGCAGTTCGACCCAAAATCGATGGTGACACTCGCCTTGCCAGCGCCGGTCTTGACGACCTTGATGGTGGCACCTTGGTAACTGTTCCACACGACATGCGCGCCGTTCGGTTGGACGACGCCGGGCAACGGGCTGTCGCTCGGAATCGTGAACTTGCGCTCCGAGGTCCAGTCGAACCAGCGGACGGAGCCGTCCTTCATGTGCCAGGTGTATAGCACCTGGTCGCGGCTGCACGTCTTCGGCAACATGACCGTATCGGTGGCAACGTCCGGAGTCGCACAGGCCCGGCTGGTCTGTCCGGCCAGGAAGGAGTAGCCCACCTGGGCCGAGCTGGCGCAGATCTTGTCCACACTCGCCGGATCCATGAGGTAGGTACCGGAGGCATCACTGCCGCCGAAATACTTGCCGTCCGTCGTCCGGTTGAAGTGGATCGTCTGATTGACCGGCGTCGCTGAGACCGTGCCAGCCGAGGTGACCGGCAGAGCTTCTGCCGAAACTCCGGCGACCGGCACCGAATTGACCGCCATGATGTGGGCGCGGCCACCGTACTGACCGGCGTCGACGGTGAAGTCGACCGACTTTGCCTGAGACGAATTGGTCGCTGGAGAAGGCGTATCGCCCCCGCCACCACAGGCCGCAAGCGCACTGGCGACAAACGCCAGCGAAACGATTTTCAATGAGCACTTCATGACATCCTCCGGTTGAGGGATTGAGGGAAACGACGTCCCCTTCAGGAAAAGCCTTGCAGCACCCCAGTGAGGACTCCTCAGGATACAGAAAAACCATCATTTTGTCAAGGGGAAAGAGTGCCTTTTCCTCCAAAGTTCGAAAACTAGCCTTTTCCCATTTTTAAGGAAAAAATATGATATACTGGTGGCAGATAATTCACACACCCCCTATGAAACCGGAGCTTTTCAAGGCCTACGACATTCGCGGTATCTATCCGTCCGAAATAAACGAGGATGACGCCTACCACATCGGACGAGCGGTCGTCGAATATCTGAAGCCCAAAGTCTTGGGCGTTGGTCGTGATATCAGGGAATCCTCTCCGAGTCTCTTCGAAAGTTTCGCCAAGGGTGTCATGGATGGCGGTACCAATGTCATTGATTTGGGTATCATCACCACTCCGATGGTCTATTTTGCCGCTGGACGACTCGATATTGATGCTGCCATTTCACTTACTGCCTCACACAATCCTCCGGAATACAACGGCATGAAAATAGCTTTGCGGGGGGCAGTTCCCGTCGGAGAGAATAGCGGCCTGCGTGAGATCCGTGATCTCGCCCTGCGCCAAGAGTGGCCGCCTATCACCAAGAGAGGCTCCATGCGGAGCGAAGACATCAAGCACGCCTACTACGGCTACTTCGCTTCGTTCGCCGATTTCAATGACAAACACTTCACCATAGTCATCGATACCGCTAACGCCATGGGCGTTTTTGAGCTCCCCATCTATGAACAATGGAGCGAAAATCTCTCCATCGTCAATCTCTACAACGACCTTGAACATCCTTTCCTCTGCCACGAGGCCAACCCCCTCAAGACCGAAACACTCGATGAACTCTGTGCCAAGGTCAAAGAGGTAAACGCCGACTTGGGCATCGCTTACGATGGCGACGCGGATCGCATCGGCTTTGTCGATGAGACCGGCACCGTCATCCCGATGGATCTCATCACCGGTCTGGTGGCTCAAATTATCCTCGAAAAAAATCCCGGGGCCACTATCCTCTATGACCTGCGTTCTTCCCGCGCTGTCAAAGAGGTCATTGAAGAACACGGCGGACGGGCACTGGAATGCAAAGTCGGCCACGCCAACATCAAGAAACAGATGCGCGAAGACGGCGCCATCTTCGCCGGCGAACTCTCCGGACATTACTATTTCGTCGAAAACTCTTATGCCGAGGCAGGCACGCTTCCAGCGCTCCTCCTCTTGAACCTCATGGCCGAAACGGGCAAACCGATTTCCGAACTCGTCTCGGTACTGCGCCGTTACGCTCATTCGGGAGAAATCAATAGCGAAGTCGAGGATAAAAACGGAGTTCTCCGAACACTCAAAGAACGATATGCCGACGGTAAACAGCACGAACTCGACGGACTGAAAGTCGAATATCCCGACTGGTGGTTCAACGTCCGTCCCTCCAATACCGAACCGCTCCTGCGTCTCAATCTCGAGGCCGATACACCAGAACTCATGGAAGAGAAGAAGGCCGAACTCCTCGCGATTATAAGGGGATAGTAACTCGCGTGATATTTTAGATCTGTCATCGCCAAGAAACTCTCTTGGGCCACGAGAATCCCGGCGGATTCTCGCTACTCTTCCCCGAAACTTTTCGTCAGAACAAAAAGACCGGCTTTCGGCTCCAGGCGTGCCCAAGAAAATTCTTGGAATGTCAGATTGCCCGAAAGGCACTTGCGCGTTTTTTCAAAAACACCTTCCCTTTTCTTACCCTTTCGTGGCCGTCGAACATTTTTGACTCGCCTCACCGAACAGGGAGCTATCTTGTACCAGGGTGTCAATCACGCTCGACTGTTACCGGTACGCTCATCAAAAATGTTACCGACGGCACCCGGAGAAAGAAGACGAAAGGTATTTTCGAGAAACTCCCCAGGCAAACATTGGTTCATCAACAAACGTTTGCTTTTTCACATTCTCCGTTCCAAGCATTCTCTGGGGCGAATGTGGAGCCAAAAGCATGGTCTTTTCGTTTTACGAAAAGTTTTGGCGTA
>CAZATJ010000012.1:0-20092 GCA_964488025.1 uncultured Bdellovibrionales bacterium | reverse complement strand
ATTGTGCACTATCTCTTTTTAATTATTCAGGATTTATACAGTATTTTTTTTGGGTTATACAGAGTTACCCACCTCTTTAGGTATAATAAAGTTTTTCTTTTAGGCTTGAGAGCTCTTCTTTGAGCCGGGGATGGGTTTCTTTTAAAGTGTTTATTTTTTCAAAAGCATGTAGAATAGTGGTGTGATCGCGCCCACCAAGGAGGTCTCCAATAGCGGAAAATGGCATGTCGAGCTCTTGGCGGAGGAGAAACATCATTACCTGACGAGGATGGGCTATTTCCTTCTTCCTCCCCTTTCGGACGAGATCTTCCTTTTGAACGGCATAAAAATCAGCGATAATACTGAAAACATCCTCAACTTGGATGGTTTTTTTGTTATTTTCTATAAGTTCCGCGAGAATTTTTTCCGTCGTATCAAGAGTTGGGGATATTTTATGAAATTCACAGTAGGCGACAACCCTATTTAAAGCCCCCTCAAGCTCGCGGATGTTCTGAGAGGCGTTCTCGGCAATAAACCTAATGGCTGGGGTATCCATATGGAAGCCTTTCTCGGCGAGCTTTGACTCCAAGATAGCAATCCGAGTTTCGAGATTGGGGCGGCTGATATCGGTAATCATGCCGCCTTCAAAACGCGATCGTAGGCGGTCCTCCAGCGTCGGGATGGCTTTTGGCGGCCGGTCACTAGAGATAACTACTTGTTTATTGATTTGGTAGAGAGCATTGAAAATATGGAAGAATTCATTTTGGGTTTTTTCCCGTCCAGAAAGGAACTGGATATCATCGATAATAAGGAGGTCCATTTGTTGGTAATATTCCTTAAATTTATCAATTTTTTGATTCTTTATAGAATCAACCAGCTCGGTGGTAAATCGTTCCGAAGTGATATACTTGATGCGTTTTTCGGGGGCGTTTTTTACAACCTCGTTGCCAATAGATTGGAGAAGGTGGGTTTTTCCTAAGCCGACACCCCCATAGATAAAGAGGGGGTTATAAGCCATACCAAGGTTTTGAGAAACGGCGAAACAGGCCGCTCGAGCCAACTCATTGTTTTCAGCAACGATAAAATTTTCGAAAGTGTAACGGCTATTGAGGTTCGTTTCGTGGAAGAGGGTCGTTTCACTCGGTGCCGCTCCGAATGACGGCTTCTCAATGATTTTTTTTCGTACAAATCCATCGGATCCTTGAGGAGCCTTTGCGACATCTATATTTTTTACTTGCCCAATCGGCTGGATAAGCGGCCTCTCTAGGGCGAGTGAACAACGGATCTCCCTAATATGAGGGTCAAAGACTTTGAGCGCCTTTAAGATGTAGTGGTTATACTTATTTTCAAGCCATTCTTTAGCAAATCCATTTGGGACACCAACAATAATAACCCCATCTTGATTCTGAAGGATGCTGGTATTTTTAAACCAGGTAACAAAATTCGCCTTAGAAATAGAGAGTTCTATCTGCCCCAAGACAGCCCTCCAAAGCTCCTCATTAGTCATAGCAGGGAAGTTATCAACAATTCGTGCCACCTTTCCTCATTCGCATGATGTAATGATTTTTTATCGGTGGATAATTTTATTGAGCGAAACTCATTATAACACGAGCCAGGGAAAGGGGCGAGACTCAGCGGAATAAAAAAAGTGGATAATAGGTGGATAAGTCGTGAAAACACCGTTTTCCCTACAGAGATTGACTTTTTTTCCTTTTCTGGTACACTGGACAAACGTTTCATCAGATTAATTTACAGCGTGAGTATGTCGAAGAAAACATACCAACCGAAAAGCCGAAAACGCTCTCGCCGTCATGGATTCCTTAAGCGCATGAACACTAAGGGTGGGCAGGCGATTATCCTTCGTCGTCGTCGCCAGGGGCGTAAAAAGCTTACTACAGCCTAATTTTCCTACAGTACAGGGAAATTTCCATTTTTTGCCAGGAGTATTCCGAGAAAATACATGGATATGCTGAAAAAATCTCTGCGCCTTAAGACAAAAAAAGACTTCGAAAGGGTATTTCGTGAAGGAACACCCCTTTTTTTTGGCGTCATCGCCTGTAAAATTGTTCAAAATAAATTCGGACATATCCGTCTGGGCTTTTCTTTCAGTAAGAGACATTTTACAAAGGCAGTTTCCCGTAATCGTTTGCGGAGAGTCCTTTCCGAGCCCTTTTCCCGGAATCTCTCTCAGAAGCAGAACAGCCCGGCGGTGGACGTTGCCTTCTTTACTATAAAAAAGGAATCAAGGGGGGAATTAGGGTCTTTTGCTTCCGTAGCCGAAAGCGTTGTAAAATACATAAACCAATAACATTCTATTTTTTATATGGGCGATCTTTTCCACGCTTTCATTTACCAGCCAATCTATAATGTTCTGGTATTTTTCTATAATACGATCCCAGGCCATGACTTTGGTGTTGCTATCATTTTGACGACCCTCTTCATTAAAGTTTTGTTTATCCCTCTCTCCAGGAAGCAGATCGAATCCCAGAAGAAAATGCAGGAACTCCAGCCAAAAATTAAAGAGCTGCAGAAAAAATACAAAGACAATAAAGAAGAGCAAACCAAAGCTATAATGGCTCTGTATAAGGAAAATAAAGCTAATCCGTTCAGCGGATGCCTACCGCTTATTGTCCAATTGATAGTCCTTATCGCCATCTATCGTGTGATTATAAATATTTCTCAGGCAGGTTTTACTATCCACGCTTCAGATCTCTATTCTTTCGTGGTCAATCCGGGGGAAGTCCGCCACCTTTTTCTGAATTTTGTTGATTTGACGACCCCGAATTACGTGCTCGCTTTTCTTTCGGCCGTTGCGCAGTACTATCAGACACGGATGCTCCTTCAGGGGAATAAACAGCCGGTTGTCACTGAAAAATCATCCAGTCAGCCTGATTTTGCGGAAATCATGAACAAACAGATGTTGTATCTCGGCCCAGGAATCACTTTTTTTATCGGCGTGACTTTTCCGGCGGCACTCGCCCTCTATTGGCTTTTTTCGACACTTTTCATGATTTTCCAACAGATGGTGATTTTCAAGGTTAAAAAAGATTAAAGATCTTACGCTATGGAGAATGACTTTCAAGAAATTATTAGGGGCATCGTGACTGAGCTTATCGAAAAAATAGGTTTTTCTGCGGCAGTGAAGGTGACTGTTTCGCGGGATTCTCAGTCGCAAGACGTGTTCTTTTGTTCTGTATCGGTAGAGGAGGGTCAAAATTTTCTTATCGGGCAGTATGGAATGAATTTGGCTGCTTTACAGCACCTGGTTCGAATCTTGGTCAGAAGAAGAATCGGGGAAAAATTGGATATTATTGTCGATGTGAATGATTATTTTTCTGAAAAGAAACTTCTTTTGGAAAAAGAGGCTGAGCAGGCCCTCGGCGAAGTCCTCCAGAACAATACAGCTGTTACTTTACGCCCCATGCTCCCCTATGAGCGGAAAATGGTACACGCTTTTCTCTCCACTAGGGACGCTGTTATGACAGAAAGTGTCGGAATGGGAGAAAATCGCAAGGTTATCGTCCGCCCAAAACCGCTCGCAGGAGAATAGGCGGGAGGATTTATTGAAAAGTATGGCATTGGTAAGAAAAATTGCATATAATGTCGTTTTGAATTCCTTTCTCAAGGTTTTTTCAACGGTAGCTCTCTCCCTTTTTTCTATTCGTCTGATGACGGGGTATTTGGGGCAGGAGGGTTTTGGAAAATACGCGACCATTCTGGCCTTTTTTGCCTTTTTTACAGCCATAACGGACTTAGGCCTTGGTTCGGTAACTGTCCGTGAAATTTCTCGGGAAGGAGCCGATGAAGGGAAGATCCTGGGGAATGTCGTCGCTTTGCGTCTGGTCGCCTCAGGTGCCCTTCTGGTAATCTCCCCCTTCCTCATGTTTTTTTTCGGGTATTCTTCCGATATGAAAGCTGGCATACTTATTGCCGCCTTAGCAACGGTATTTGCCACTTTCTCATCGATTCTGAACGGAATTTTTCAGAAACACCTCGCTATGGACAAGGTCGCCATGGTTGAATTTTTTGGGAAAATCCTTCAAGTAGGCCTCATTATTCTGATTATCCGTCAGAACTTCGGGTTTTTATTCATTGCCTGCACGCTGATCGCTTCGCTTTCTTTTAATGCCCTAACGGCCTTCGCTTTAAGTCGACGCTATGCAACTTTTCATCTCCATTTCGACTTTTCCTACTGGAAAGAATTTTTACGTCAATCGCTCCCTATGGGGGCGACAGCCGTCATTACTTTCGCTTATTTCAAAATGGACACGATCCTTCTGGCGGTTTTACAGTCGAATGCCCATGTTGGTATATACAACGTGGCCTATAAGATCATGGAAAATCTTATTTTTTTCCCCGCCATGCTTGCTGGGCTCATTCTTCCTCTCCTCTCGCGGTTCATTTTTACGCAAAGAGATCGCTTTGAAGAAATCGCCGACAAAACGTTCAAGGTTTTTTTCCTCATTATTATTCCAATCATCATCGGAACGTGGTTTTTAGCGCCTGATATTATTACTATCGTTTCCGGCTCCGAATTCCAAGAATCCATACCAGTTCTCCGCATACTTATTTTCGCTCTCGGCTTCATTTTTTTCGGGAGCTACTTCAATATGCTTCTGGTGGTGGGGAACGCGCAGAAGAAGCTTATGCAGACGCTTATCTTTGCCGCCCTTTTCAATATTGCCCTCAACTTTTTTCTTATCCCTCGTTACTCGTATATCGGATCCGCCACCACGGCGCTTCTTACCGAAGGGCTGGTGGTCCTTTTGACAGGAGCTCTTGTCTATAAACACATTCACTACACCCCATCGTTTCGAGACGTGAAGAGAATTCTTTTTTCTGGCGCCGTTATGGCAGTCATTTTATTTCTCCTGGAACCATATTCCTTCCTTCTTTCGGGGCTTCTCAGTATGGGGACGTATATTGGTATGCTTTGGCTTACTAAAGCCATTAATCCAGATGAAATTGCCAGTATTTTTCAAAAAGATCAAAACCTTCCCTTATCACCAGTGGAACATACCGAAACGATGGTTCCCTAAAGAGGAAAATCCAGTGATTTTTTCTATGACTTCCAACCGCCCCCTTATCGGTGTCGTGGTACTCAATTTCAACGGGAAAGATTGTTTGTTGCGTTGTTTGGCGTCACTACGGGCTCTGGAGTATGAAAATTTTTTTGTCGTGGTCGTGGATAATGCCTCGAAAGATGATTCTCTCGACAGAGCAAAGGAAAAGTTTTCGGAATACACCTATGTAAGCAATCACGAGAATAGAGGGTTTGCTTCTGGAATGAACATTGGGATGCGACTGGCCTTTGAGAAGGGGGCGGCGTGGGTCTGGCTCTTTAATAATGATGCCGTTGCCGATAGATATTCACTTGGTTACCTCATAGCGATAGCATTGACGCATGAGCGCGCCGGCTTGTTAAGCCCTCTTATTTCTGATGCGGCGGGAAAGATTTGGTTCGGGAAGGGTCAGATCGATTCTTTTCGCATGCGTACTGTCCATAAGTCGCCAAAGAAGCAGGAGCTGGAAAGTGATTCTTACCCAAGCGAATTTCTGACTGGCTGCGCGCTTCTTGTCAGGAGGGACGTTTTTCGCGTCATAGGAGACTTGGACGAGCACTTCTTTCTGTACTATGAAGATGCTGATTTTTCTCTTCGGGCCAGAGAACAAGGATTTGAAGCCCTCGTCGTGCCGAAGGCGCGGGTCATGCATACCGAACAGAGTCAAAAAAATCAGAAAAAAATCTATCATCTGGTGTTTTCGGGACTTTTATTTTTTCGGAAACATGCCCGTTTTTGGCAAAAACCCTATTTTTTGCTTTATGGTACAATACGAAGGATAAAAAACCTTGTTGATATCAGGCGTGGGAGGGGCGACGCGCTTATAGTCCGTCGGGCATATCATGATTTTTACCATGGCTGCTAATCCTCGCATTTCCATCATTTTTGTGAATTATCAAAGCGTTTGGCCGCTTTCCTTGGCCTTGCGGAGTCTTTTTTTGGTGGAACAAGAGTTGGATTTGTTTGAAGTCATCGTTGTTAATAATGATAACCGTGAGCAGCGGGCGTTGGAACAATTAGCGCATTACTTACCATTTCGGCTCGTATCGAGTGGCACCAATATTGGTTTTGGGCAAGGAGCGAATATTGGAGCCTCCTTGGCTCGAGGGAAAATTATCGGATTTTTGAATCCTGATACTGAGTGGTTGGAAAAAAGACTCAAAGAGGTGGAGGGGTTTATGGAAAAACAGCCCGTTCCCTCTATCCTCGGTTTTCGTTTAGTGGACAGAGAGGGGAAGCAAGAGCCATGGAGTAGTGGTAAGACTCCCAATTTTGCTCAGTTATTTTTTAACAATCTCCCCCTTCTCGGTTTTTTGAGGAATTTTTCTGAAAACGAAACTCTTGATTGGGTGAGTGGTGGCGGACTTTTTATTTTTCGGGAAGATTTTCTTGGCCTGGGAGGTTTTGATAAAGATTTTTTTCTCTATTTTGAGGACGTTGACTTGTGTTTGCGTGCGAAACAGCGGGGGATGGCCGTCAAGTGTCATCATCGCTTCTCACTCCTTCATAGCGGCGGAAAAAGTTTTTCTTCCCAGTCTCGACAAAAAAGAGACTTCTATGCTTCGCAATCCTTGTATTTTCACAAGCATCGTCCGGCATTTGAATCCGTTTTGGTGCGCCTTCTCCACTCTTTTTTCCATGGTCTATGAAGAGTTTTACTTGGGCACTTCGGATGTATTTTTTCTTCCTCCCCTTCCAGTTCGCGCTTTCTCCGAAAGAGGGTATTGATTTGGCGATTATACGCCTGTTGACACTGGCCCTTGTTCTGTGGTTTCTCGGGCAGGGATTGTTCCGAAAAAAAATTATCCTTCCGCCGCTGTTACCTCTCTTTTTTCTCTCGGGGTTTCTTTTTGTCGCCTCCGGATCGATTCTTTGGTCTGAAAATGCCGGGTTCGCCTTCCGAAAAATTCTCTTTCTGCTTTCTTTCCTGCCATTTTTTATCGTTATATCATCCTGGTTTGAAGAGTTCCCAGCCACTCGATCCACTCTGCTGAAGTTTTTCACAGGCGGGGCGTTTCTGGCTGCCGGGAGTGGTATAGCCCTCTTTTGCTCGCAATTTTTGTTTGGCTTGGAAAAAACATATGCTTTTCTTATGCAAAACCTCCTCCCATTTTTTCTTGGAACAACCTTCGCCCGCTCAGTCGCTGAACATCCGAGCCTCTTAGTGAATATTTCCGGCGACACCATACTGCGCAGTTCAGGCGTCTTCCCTGACCCCCATATGTTTGCCTTCTACCTTGGAATGGCCAGCCCCTTGGCCCTGACGCTTTCTTTTACAGCGGTATTACCAAAAGAACGTCGAGCATGGATGGTTGTTTTTTTCGTCATTCTTTTGGCCGATCTTCTGACGTTTTCCCGTGGTGGTTACGTTGGGCTCCTTTGCGCCGGAGTATTTTTTGTTTTCGGTTCCGGTTTTTTGCGCCGCTTAAATTTTCGTCAAAAGGGAGTCACCATCCTTCTTTCTTTGGTATTTCTGCTTGCCTTGTTCTCTAGCCCGTTCGGTACGCGCTTCTTCTCAAGTTTTTCTCATGAGGACGGATCCAATGTTGAGCGACTGCGGCTCTGGGGAGAGGCGTACGTTTCTCTTGGTGAGCGGCCATTTCTTGGTGCCGGCCTGGGGAACTATTCCTTACTGGTGAAGCCGAGCGCCTCGTATCGGGATCCGATTTATGCTCATAACTTGTATTTGGATATTGCCCTTGAAATAGGCTTCGTCGGCCTCTTTTTCTTCCTCGGGCTTCTTGGAATAGCTCTTTTTTATTCTTTTCGCCGGTGGCATCAGGAACACGAATGGCTCTCCCTTGGAGTGGTTGCGTCTCTCATCGTTTTTTTGACTCATAGTCTGTTTGAAACCCCCCTCTTTTCGGTTCATGTTTTACCCGCCCTTCTCCTTATCCTGGCAGTCGGTGTATCATATAGGTATGAAAAAACCCTTGTATAAAGATAGCCCCTTTCTCTTTCTATTCTTTGCCATTCTCTTGCTCCCATTAGCTCAGGCGAAGGTAATTTTCTTTGGCTTGCCTTTGTATTTGCCAGAAATAGCGATTTTTCTGGCTTTGGTGGCGTCCCTCATCCGTTACCGTGGAAGTTCGAATTTCAACAGGGATAATTTTCCTTACCCAGATGGTATTTTTTTGAGTGGGGCAATACTTTTTTTCTCTGGGGCAATACTCTCCCTTCTCATGAACCATTTTTTCTTTCATGATTTTGGGATGCTCAAATCTTGGTTTTTCTTCCCTTTACTTGCCGGAATGATGGTTTTTTTAGAGGCAAGGGAAGAAAGAAAGCGTCTGGCATTCCTGTATGCCTGGTTTGCGGCTTTAGCGGTGACCGCGCTCTCCAGTCTTATTTTTTTTGCTCAAGGAATCATGACGTATGACGGCCGTTTGTCTGGAATGTATCCTTCGCCGAATTTTCTGGCTATTTTTATCGCTCCTGGAATTTTGATTTCGCTGTACCTACTCTCCTTTCCCAAAGAAAACAAGAGGAGCGATGTCTTCAAGCGTGTGAGTCTTCTCGTTGGCGGGGTCGCTATTGTTCTTGCTCTTTTCTTCACGCACTCTTACGGGGTTTGGGTCGCTTGCATGATTGCCTTCCTGGTTTTCTTCCTTGGAAGAATATTTCTTTTTGGGATACGCAGAAGCGATAAAATCATATTTTTAACCTTCCTTCTCTGCGTCGGAACATTTTTATCTTTGGAGTTGGGGAGTGAAAAATGGCAGGCCTTTTCCTCATTTCAAAACCGGTCATCACTGGCCTCACGGGCGATGATTTGGCAAGCGGCAACGCGGATTCTTTCCGATCATCCAATATTTGGTATCGGCCCAGGGCGATTCCAGGAAACATATTTGGAATATCAGCGGTACTTTCCTCCGTATTTGGAATGGGCTGTTCCTGAACCGCACAACCTGTACCTGGCTGTTTATCTCAGCACGGGAGCTCTGGGTTTTTTCGGTTTTTTTCTTTTTGTGAGTCGTTTTGTTTTTCTTTCGGTACGGTCATTTTTTTCGAAAATGGACAAAAATGAACGTTTCTCTGTGCTGTTTTTTCTGGCCATCTTGATTATTTTTCTGGTTTATGGAATGGCGGACACCCCGTATTTCAAGAACGATCTCGCTCTGGCTTTTTTCTTACCTTTTTTTCTTGGTCTCCCGAATATTTTAAAAAAACAACCCCTTTGAGAGAGGGTTGTTTGGGGCAACTCGTACGAGTGGTGAGTACGGGGCTTAAAGTTCTATACGGTAGAGACGCTTATTCGCGCGATCAGTAAAATAGAGAGCGTCTTCGTTCGGAGAAAGGAAAAGGTCGCTACTATCGAACGCCCGAGTACTTTCTTTGAGGTCGATGAGACGGGTCTTTTTCCCTGTCGTCAGGTCGGCTCTCCAGAAAGTGTCTTTGGTATAAAGCGGTTTTCCGAAATAATCATCAGGAAGAAGAGTATTTTCCGGAAGTGCCCCAGGAAGCGCATAGTAGAGGGTCCGGTTATCCTTGGACCAGGCTGTTTTTGAGATGAGTGTCGGGAGAGAAAGGTTTTTTGCCGCCCCCCCGGTACCACTGACCGTATAGAGAGAGAAGTCTGATCCATCCGCATCCTTACTGCCGCTTACGAGGAGGGTTTCCCCGTTCGGAGACCAAGAATAGTCACCTCCGAAGAGTTCGGAAAAAACCACGCGGCGCCCTTCCCCCACGGTACTGACGGTTTCAAAAATGGATTTTTTCTTGGCGCTGGGACGATTCCAAAAAGAAATCAGGCTACTCTGTGCGGTAGAGGCAAGGAAGGAGTCTTCCGTGCCGAGATCAGCTACTTTTTTCCAGTTGCTGCCATCAGCATTGGCGATGTTGAGGGATCGTTTCCCGGTTCCGGGATCCGTATATTGGTAGAAAATATTTTCACCGAGGTTATCCCAGGCCAAGCGTGACATCTCCCCTTTGAGGGGTGTAAGTGATTTGGTTCTGAGGTCGGAAAAATACCAGAGAAGCCCGCCGCCAGTCTGGTCAATGAGAAGGAGTACCTTGTCGTGTTTAGCTGACCAGAGCGCTCGAGTAACGACGCCCGGAAGGTTACTGAGAAGCACGGTCTTGTCCCTGCCTTCGAGAGTGGCTTTTTTGATAGCCTGGTCGTCGGAGGAGTAGTAGTAGAGAAAACCGTCCTCGCTCACGCTCGCACCGACAATGCTCTCATTGATGGGATTGGTAATGTCGGTTTCTTCCGCTACGAGAGCATTTCCCGCTTCCTTTTCGAGAGTCTTTTTGGTGGGATCGGCAATCGGATTATTTTTGTTATTTTTGAAGGCGAAATTGTAGGCGCCCAGAAGAATAAGTGCCAGGATAAACAAGCTCAGAGAAAAATAAAAAATCTTCTTGGCCATAGTGAATCAGATAAAAAGATCGTTCTTGATCAGTTTGGGAAGACGAGGTGGATATGGTCAGCACCACTTCCAGAAGCGCAGCCCACGTTGACGCCCCGAGTATTTTCACACATAGAAGCGGCATTGCCATTGGGAGCGGCAGCACCGGCAGCCACAAAGGCATCCATGAGTGCCTGGGTAACCGGAACTATATCAATTCCTCGGCCGGCATAGTGTGTTGATCCATTCGCGTGTGATCCGCCGGAGATACTGGTGATAGTAAAGCTCATATTGAGTCCCTCTGGAGCTGGGCCGCCAACTCTCCAGATGGCCCTGAGCATAGTATTGCTTAGGGTTGTTCCCTCAGTGATACATCCGATCGCGGCCGAAGTGCAGCCGTTAGTGCAGTAGTCAGCTCGTTCTCCATCCGCGATACTTCTGATATTGCTTCTCGGGGAGACAAAACCCGATGAGCTTCTGCAATCTCCGCTCGAAGGGAGAGTAATGTTGCCACTGGCCAAGATGTTAGCCGCAAGTTCGACGGAACTTGCTGGTGGGAGGGTGCCGACGCTCCCTGGGGATGCGGCGGGAGCGCTGGTCATCGTCACCGGCGGGAGCGCGGTCAGGCTGATTTCTACCAGATCGGGATTGATGATATAGAGAATGAGCCAGGCCGAGAGGGCGATGACGAGACCGATGATAGAATCGTAGATGATGCCCTTGGCGGTGCCCATGGCAGAAGTGTTGCCAGCACTAGTGAGATACATGAATCCTCCGATCGAGAGCATGAGGACGGCCGAGAGAGTGACCACGATGAGGGCTATCTTGTAGATGGCATTCACGTATCCGGGTAAATCGTTTCCCAAAGTGTCCGTTCCGGGAATTTTTTCCAGAAGTTGGTACTGTAATCCTGTTGGCTGAGCCTGTGCCGCGGGTATGAATGGTGAGAAACTGACGAAGAAGAGTACGAACGCAATGAAAAATATTTTTGTATTTTTTAGCATAAGAAAAAAAAGTAATATCTAAATTATAGTATACCACATTTTTTCAAAAAAAATCCTGAGGTATTCCCCGGAACCTTTTTCTTGCTAACAAGCTCGATTAGAAGTCCCAGCTGCCATTCATGCTGGTGGACTGGGTATAGTTGACGACGGTCGTCTCGAAGAAGTTCCCCTTGTCGCCGTTGGTGTCCTGGAGCCGGTCCAGATGTTTATAGGGATTGGTAACGGCGTCTGGGAAGAGCGGAGCGATATTGAGCATAGCCAAGCGATTATTAGCCAGCCACTTGGTATATCCCTCGGTAGTTTCCCCGTTGATTCCCGGGATACGGTCGCCTAAAATATGCCGACTCCACTCAATTTCCTGTTTCACGGCTTCCGCCATCATTTCTTTGATGAGCTCTTCGTTGTAAATGTTTGGGAATTCCTGGTGGATTTCTCGGATGATATTGGCGAAAATGGTGACATGGGTGAGTTCATCGCGGCGGATATAGGCAATCATGCGGCCGGTGGCGAGCATCTTCATATGATCGACCAGGGTGTCGAAAAAGGCAAATCCGTTGTAAAAGTAGATGGACTCGAGAAGGAAATTTGCCACAATACCGCGGAAAAACGTTTCATCCGACGGTTTGTCGACAAAATCCTGATAGATCTGGCCGATATATTTGTTTCGGGCCATGAGAGTCGCGTCGGTACGCCAGAAGTAGTAGATTTCATCGCGCTCGGCGCTGTCGACCACCGACTCGAGGATGGTGGCGTAGGATTGCGAATGAATCGCTTCCTGATAGGCTTGAATAGCGAGAATGAGGTTGACTTCTGGCGAGGTGATGTAGTCGGCGAAGTGCGGCAGATTTACCGTCTGGATGGAGTCGAGGAAAATGAGAAAGGAAAGAATCCCCTTGTAGGCGGTTTGTTCTTCTTTGGTCAGGTCGGAGTGGAAAGTGCGTGCATCGTCTTTGAGTCCAGAGACCTTCTCCGGTACCCAAAAGTTTCCAATCATCACTTGGTAGAGCGACTTGGCCCACGGATAGCGCGTGGCATTCAGGTTAAAGAGTCCCGTAGTGGTACCCTTAATGATGGTCCGTGCTTCGACGGTATCATCCCCTTTGGGGTTGAACATCAGATTCCTTTGCATTTCTTCGGTCATAGTTTTTCACCTTGAAGTTTTATCTTGCGTCCTGCATCAATTATCCCTCATCTTGTTCTAACCGCTGCAGCTGACACAGCCATCATTGATTTCTGCGGAGAGGCTCCGGACGTAGTAAACGGTTTTGATACCCTCTTCCCAGGATTTCATATAGTAGCTGTAGAGCTGGGCTGGGCTGACGCGGGACGGGTCAATCATCCATTCGAAAGAAACGGACTGATCTATCCAGGGGTAGATGACCGCCATCATGTCGATGACATCATTCATATCCATGTTGATGTATTCCTTGTAGTACCAGAAGTTTTCCTTGGAGAGTTTTGGGGCAACCCGAAGTGTCGGGGCCGAGAGGTTTGTTTCGACGAAGAACTTCTTATAGATGGGGAGAAGCGCCGCTGTCGTGCCGACGACGCCGGCCGTCGAAGTATTGGGGGCAGGGGCCGTGTGATAGGCAAAACGGACGCCGGAGAGTTTCATATCGGCAAACAGCGTTGCCCACTCCGAGGCGTTCGGGGTGTTTTTTTCAAACCACTCTACGGTTCGTCCCAAGAGGCTTCCTTTGGAGTATTCGCTTCCCGGATAGAGTTCATATGCTCCTCGTTCCTTGGCTAAATCCACGGAAGCGCGATAGGTATGGTAGGTATAGCGTTCAAAGAGCCGATCCACTTCTTTTCTGGCCGCTTCGCTATCATAAGCCAGTTTATGGGTAGCTAAGTATTCGGCCAGGCCGAGATAGCCCAAACCGACGCTCCGGTAACGCTTCGAGGTGCGTTCGGCCTCTCTGATCGGATAGTAGTTGAGGGTGACCACGTTATCGAGGACGCGCATCACCACTGGGAAGACATCGGCAATGACCGCGGGTTCGAAGACCGTGGCGATATTGATGGAGGCGAGATTGCAGACCACCAAGTCTCCGGGGTTGTAGCGGATAACAATTTTTCCATCTTCAATGGATTCCTCGAGGAATTTTGTCGCTGAAGTATTCTGGCAGATTTCTGTGCAGAGCTGGGTGGAATAGATATTTCCGGCATGTTTGTTTGGGTTCAGACGGTTGACCGTATCACGGAAAAAGACGTATGGCATGCCGGTTTCTACCGTAGACTTCAGGAATTTTTTGAAAATATCCTTGGCTTTTACAGTTTTTTTCATTTGGATGCGCGCATCGCTCTCGAGGGTGGCATAGAATTCCTCGAAAGCTTCACAGAACGTGTCCTGAAGGCGTTTGCCATAGAGCTTTTCAACCTCATGCGGGTCGAAGAGGGTGATGTCCTGATCGTCCTTCAGTCGTTTCATGAAGATATCGGGGATGGAGACGGCCGGGAAAATATCGAAGGCCTTGGAACGGATATCCCCGGTTTCCGTCTGAAGATCGAGAAAGTCATAAATATCGAGATGCCAGATATCGAGCGTGACTGAGATAGCACCCAGGCGCGAACCGAGCTGGTTGACGGCGACCGCTGTGTCGTTAATGACTTTGACCCAGGGATTTACTCCACCAGACATTCCTTTGACACCTCGAATAGAACTTCCCCGGGAGCGGATATTGCCGAGATAAACGCCGACTCCGCCGCCAAATTTGGAAATTTGGGCCATATTTTCGACTGCGTGGTAGATGGCCCGCAAATCGTCGTCGACATTGATTTTGAAGCAGCTACTGAGCTGATTGTAATTGGTGCGAGCGTTGAGAAGCGTCGGTGTCGGAAGCGAAATGCGCTGTTCCGAACAGTGTTTGTAAATTTGAAGAGCAAATGCGAGACGAGACTCAGCCTTTTCTGGAATAGCGAGGAAGAGCGCTACCGACATGTACATTTCCTGAGGCAACTCTCGGATAATCTTGTTGGGATTGAGGAGATAGCGTTTGACAAATGAAACGACAGTCGTGTACTCGTACGTCAAGTCGGTGTCTCTTGAGAGGTGTCGGCCGGCTTCGAGGATATCTTCCGCGGAATAGTATTGGTAGAAGTCTTTGTAGTAGTACCCACGTTCGATATAATCATCGAAAAGCTTTTTGTAGGCCAGCGGCGAATAGATATCCTTCTGCTCCAGATCACGATTCTTAGTTGCCTGTTTGTAGAGGTCACCGAGGAGGATGCGGGCGGCAATATTCTGCCAGAAAATATTTTCTACCGTGACGAGATCGATACAGGTCTTGACGAGGAGCTTGCTCAAATCCGATGTTTTTATTTCATTGACGATATTTTTTTTGAAAGCCTCGATCAAATCTTCGAACGAGCACTCCTTCTCATAGCCGAGAGCCGCCCGACGGAAGACCACCTCGATTTTTTTGAGATCGAAAAGTTTTTTGGTCCCATCGGCCTTGGTGACCTTCATCGAATGCTGTTCGAATTGCTCGACGAGCTTCTCCTTGCGTTCATCGCGTCGTTCATTTTGTTTTTCGCGGTAGAGAATGTATGCTTTGGCAATCTCGTACTTCCCTTCTTTCATCAGATGTTTTTCTACCAGATCCTGGATTTTTTCGACAGAAGGAATATGGCTTTCGGCACCGCTCCCGCAAGAGAGAATGAGATCGCTCATCACGTCATCAGTCATCTTGGGAATAAAATCTTTTTCGGTTTCGCCGACCGCTTCGCAGGCGAGCGCGATGGCATTTTCAATGCGGGAACGATCAAAAGTGACCAATTCACCGTCACGTCGTTTGATTTGATCCAGGGTCATAGTTTTTATTTTTATGCAAGTCTTTTTTCGACTACTTTCCAGTCAATAGAGCGGAAAAATGCTTCAATATAATCGGCCTTTTTGATGCCATAGTCCGTCATGTACGCGTGTTCAAAAACATCCATAATAAGGAGTGGTACACAGCCCGTGAGGTGCCCCATATCGTGTTCGTTAATCCAGGTTGAGAAAAGGCTGCCACTCATGGTGTCTTGGTAGAGCACTCCCCAACCGATACCACGCATTGCCCCGATTCCGGCGAAATTTCTTTTCCAATTTTCAAAGCTTCCGTAAGTGGTTTCAATTTTTTCTTTGAGAGTTCCGCCTTGGAGTTCCGCCGATTCCTTAGTCATATTTTCGAAGTACAGTTCGTGGAGCCGCATACCGTTCCACTCCCAACCGAAGCGGCGCTGTAGTTCCGAATACTCCGGCGTGCCCAGCTCCTTTGTCCCAAGAAGACTGACAAGAGCGTTTGTATTCTTCACGTAGCCTTCGTAGAGGGTAAAGTGGTTGGTGAGGAGTGTGTCACTGAAACCAGGAAGGCCGAGTAGCTGTTTGAAATCCTTGGCGGTGTAGATATCTAACATACCAGTTATATTTTTTTGTTTAAATCTTACCAACCAGATCGATACCGGGCCTGAGGGTCTTACCACCCTTTCTCCAGTTGGCCGGGCAGACTTCACCGCCGTGTTCGCGGACAAAAATAGCCGCTTCGAGTTTTCGTAGAAGCTCGTCGGCTGAACGGCCGACATTGTTGGCGTGAATTTCGTAGGCCTGGAGAACTCCATCGGGATTGATGATAAAGCTACCACGCAGCGCTAGACCATAGTCCTCATCCTTTTTGTTATCAATGTAGACTCCAAAGGTACGGGCGATGTCTCCAGACGGGTCGGCCACCATCGGGTACTGAATGTTCTTGATGGCAGGAGAATGATCATGCCAGGCCTTGTGGGTGAACTTGGTATCGGTCGAAACCGAAAGTACCTCGGCACCGAGTTCTTGAAACTTCTCATAATTTTTCTGCATCTCCTCGAGCTCGGTTGGACAAATAAAGGTGAAGTCGGCTGGGTAAAAGAAAACAATCATCCACTTACCATGAAAATCTGAAAAGTGGGAACGATGGAACCCCTCTTTGTGGTAATAGTCGAATTCTAAATTTGGTACCTTCTCTCCAATTACCGGAAAATACCCAGGAACCATTTCTGATTCGTCGTGGCAACTTCCATTTCCGCAGCAGGTATCTTGAGACATAGTTTTGTGTAAAAAGATGATTAAAAGCAACTGAGTTGCCTTCCTATAATAGGGGTTCAAAAATAGCCTGTCAAATGTCCGCTTTCCAGGCCGATAAATTACCCTATTTTTTATCAGAAAGCATATTTTCAACTACATATGGTATGACTATCTATATTTTACATACAATACTAATTTTTGTGTTGTAATAAAAAAATCCCTTTTTCCGTGGGATTTTTTCTTTTTTTTCGGGAAGGAAAACTCTTCTTAGGCAGTATTGCCGGGGACCTGGTTTTTTTTCTTGTCCGAGACGAAATATTCTATATTTTCAAGGGTGGTGTCGAGAATCCGTTCCAGAGCCTCTTCGCTGTAAAACCCGATATGAGGAGTAAAAACGACGTTGTCTCGCCTCAGCAGGTTCTGATTGTCATCACGCATCTGGATGCTGATTTGGGAGTCAATTCGCAAGCACCGGTTATCATCTTTGATCGACTCTTCGCCATCGAGGACGTCTAGTCCGGCACCGGAAAGAGTCCCTTGATCGAGCGCCTCGAGAAGGGCTTCGTTTTCGACGATACCTCCTCGGGCAGTATTGATAAGGAGTGCCCCCCGCTTAATTTTTTTGATACTGTCCTTGTTTATCAGGTGGTGAGTGTGGTCGTTATAGGGTACATGGAGGGTGACGATATCAGATTGTGCCAGAACCTGGTCTAAGGAGACGTATTGATAGTGGAGTACTTCCGAAAGAAAGACATTTTTCTCCGTATCAAAGGCGAGGACATGCATGCCGAATCCCTTGGCGATACGGATAACATGAAGGCCAATATGACCAGTGCCGATGACGCCCAGCGTTTTATCCTTGAGGTCGAATCCCATGAGGCCATCAATGGAAAAATCCCCTTTTAATCCACGCGCGTAGGACTTATGGACGTTTCGAGAAAGAGCGAGGATAAGGGCAAATGTGTGTTCGGCCACGGTATTTTCTCCATAAAATGGGACATTTTCGACGACGACGCCCTTTTCGTTGCAGGCCGAAAGATTGATATGATTGAAACCGGTAGAGCGAGTGAGAAGAGCCTTGAGGGCGGGAGTTTTTTCGAGAACACCGACGGTAATGCTGGAATAAATAAAAATGGAAATAATATCGCAGTCCGCTGCCTGAGACGCGTTTGCTTCGCTTAAGGCTTCTTTGAAAAAAACAACTTCGCGATGGGAGAGTTTTTCACGAAGATAAGCCTCATCTTTGGGTGTCACCTCAAAAAAAGCAATGCGCATAGAGGGTTTTTTAGCGGGAATACTTGCATTATAGTTGAAAACACGCTAATGAGATAGAGGGC
Source organism: uncultured Bdellovibrionales bacterium (assembly GCA_964488025.1). Classification (GTDB taxonomy): domain Bacteria; phylum Patescibacteriota; class Minisyncoccia; order Moranbacterales; family UBA1568; genus UBA1568. The sequence goes on along the minus strand of CAZATJ010000012.1, from coordinate 2,320 downwards.
AGATAGGTGATAAATCAGAACCAGCGACTAAAAAATAGTCAGAATGAACTCTTCGTTGAAAGAAACTCTTTTATTGGAAATCCCGCGTCATCTTAATGATAAGCGTGTTGATAGTGCTTTGACGTTGCTTTTGCAAGAAAAATATCCCGAAGAAGTAGCGCTTTCTCGAGCTTTTATAGCCCGCGCCATCACGGATGGTCGTATTTTGGTCAATGGCAAGCGCGTTCTGCCACGTTCCTTGGTGGCCACGCATGACATCCTTACGGTTTCTCAGGGTATATTTTCCAAACAGCCTGTCCTTGAGCCATCTTTTACACCGGTAGCCCTGGTAAAACTTTTCGAAAACAATCGGATAGTGGTGCTCAATAAGGGTGCCGGGGTTCAGATGCATCAGGGGGGGTCTCATAGCGGTACCACGGTAGCACAGTGGATTTTGGCTCATTATCCGCAACTCGCTTCTGTCGGTGAAGACCCGCTTCGTCCGGGAATTGTCCATCGGTTGGATCGTGATACTTCGGGCATCCTTATCATAGCCAAGGACAACGGCAGCTTTCAAGAATTGAAGCATGCTTTCCAGAGTCGGGAGGTAGAAAAAAAGTATTTTGCCTTAGTGTATGGTCATCTGAGTTTTCTTGAGGGGAAAATCGATGCTTCGCTCATGCGCAAACCAGGTGAACTCAAGCGTCGAGCCATCGATCCGGAATGGCACCAGGGGCCGCTTCCTGGGAACACCCGTACCGCTCTTACCCATTATCGGGTTATTGGCCGCTATCAGGACTATGATTTGGTGGAACTCTCCCCCAAGACTGGCCGGACGCATCAGATTCGCGTCCACCTGTCATTTTTGGGGCATCCAGTCGTTGGTGATAGTCTCTACGCCTTTAAGGACTCCAAGAGGAAGAATCTTCTTTTTCCGGCGCGGCACATGCTTCATGCTCAATCCCTCTCCTTCACCCTTTTTGGAGAAAAGTACCAGTTTCAGTCTCCGCTTCCGGAAGATTTCAAACAAGTACTCCGAAGTATTGACGAAACGTTGATAACAAGCTATGATGACGAGGCCTTGAAAAGCCTTTTCTAAGGGATTCTCGGTTTTTTCTTTTTTGTTACTCAAGTGGTCACCTCTCCCGGGGTTGATTTTAATGAAACGTCTATGAACCAGAAGCTTGTCGCCTTCAATTTAAAGCAAAGAAAGTCCTTTTCTGAAATTCCGGAATTGCGTGCCGGCGATGTCGTCAAGATTTATCGTAAGATCAGAGAGGGTGCCAAAGAGCGAGCCCAGATGTTTCAGGGCACTATCATCGCTATCAAGGGCGGCCAGAGTTCTTCTCGTACGGTAACGGTGCGCAAGGTATCCGATGGTATCGGTGTCGAGCTCATCCTCCCCCTTTCTTCTGATCAGATCCAAAAAATCGAATTCGTGAAGCGTACCACGGCCCGGCGCGCCAAACTCTATTTCGTTCGTGACAAATCAGCCAAGGTGCTTTCCAAGAAACTTAAGGAAGTGGCGGTAAAAGAGAAATACCGGCCAGTGGCCAAGAAAGAAGCGGCTCCCGTGGTGGTTGAGGGAGCGGTAACTGAAACAGTAGAAAAAACAGAGGCCTAATAGGCCTCTTTCTTTACCTGTTGCATGACTGACGAAGAATTGGTACAGTGTATGAGTGCAAAGTTGTTTGCCCAGGTGGCGGAACGGTATACGCGCTAGCTTGAGGTGCTAGTTCTCGCAAGGGATTGGAGGTTCGAGTCCTCTCCTGGGCACAGAGCGAAAGAAATGAGCGAAGGGGCCAGGAAGGAAGTGAGCTGCTTCATTTCCGTGAGGCCGAGAAAGCCGGAGTGCTGTCCGTCAGTAGATGGACCGCGAGGCGGGGTCGAGAAATTTTTCCTGCAGGAAAAATATTCGTGACCGAGTCCTCTCCTGGGCACAGAGCGAAGGAAATAGATTTAGCAGGAACTCTATCGGTATGAATTAGGCACGCTTAGCTCAGTTGGTTAGAGCACCTCGTTTACACCGAGGGGGTCCAAGGTTCGAATCCTTGAGCGTGCACAGAATGGCTCAGATAAGAGAAAAAAATCAGTTATCCCCAGGGTATACAGTGTTCTTTCGACAAATCATGACGCCGAGGTAGCTCAGTGGTAGAGCAGAGGACTGAAAATCCTTGTGTCGGCAGTTCAATCCTGCCCCTCGGCACAAAATGTCTGTGAATAGAAAAAAAGATTGTTTTTTGTGTGTATTGGCTGTGGATAACGTGGAAAACTAGTTTTTCCTTAGGGACTGTAGCTCAGTGGTAGAGCGCGCGGCTCATAACCGCTTGGTCGATGGTTC
>CAZATJ010000011.1:0-23596 GCA_964488025.1 uncultured Bdellovibrionales bacterium | reverse complement strand
TTGTAGAGAATACCACCCTTACGCACATTGCGCTCTTCAATCAGTTTCTTCTCAAATTCAATCGCTTCCTTCATGTGAGGATTTTCTTTGGTCACGCAGTATTTCCACTGCATGTAGCGGAATTTATAGACGAAAAATTTCTTGCCGTTCTCACCGACGCGCTCGTTCTTGTAAATAATCGGACCATCCGGATCTTCCAGTTTAATAAGAAGCGCCACCACGAGCATGACCGGTCCGAACAGTATGGTTAGCCCGAATCCTGCCACCAGGTCATAGGCGCGCTTAATCACCCTCCCCCAGCCATCAAGTGGAGTATGTTGAAATTCGATAATCGGTTCGCCATTGAAAATTTTCATCGAGTACGCCTGAGTCTGCAGCGTCGTCGGAAAATATTTGTAAGTGATGTTATTAATCTGACAAAAATCGAAGAGTTTCTCCTGTTCATCGTCCGTCAGGGTCGAATCACCGACAATGATCTCGTCAACGCCCTTCTTAGCGCGGATTTCTTTGATATGAGTGATGCTGACTATATCAATCTGATCTACCACCCGATAGCCCATCTGCTTATTGTGCGTGAGCATCTTTCGGAGAGCGTACATCTTCTGATTCGTCCCAATGATGAGAACGCGGTGCATCCCGACACCCTTATTCACCAGATACCATTTTTGAATACGCTGAATGAGATAACGAGCCACAACAACGTAGACGACCGCGATCGCCCAACTGACTAAAATGACGAAACGCGAAGAAAACCATTCACGGTTTAAAAACACCGCGATAATCAAGATAACCAGCCCGAGACTGATGGAGCGCGTCACGCCGTATACTTCTTTGGAAAAACTACGGGTGGCTCGCATGGTATAGAGTCCTTCGAAAGCAATAATGATGAGAAAGAATGGCGCCACCGTCAGAGAAAAAATGAGATAGTCCGTGAGAGAAATATTGAAAACGCGGGAAACATACCCCTGAAACATCGGTAAATCACGAAGAAAGTATGCCGAAACGGCCGCGAGGATGATCATGAGAAAATCCACCGGCACCTGAATAGCACTGAAAAATATTTCTGAACGCTTCATATCTCTAGCTTTTTAGCTTTTAGCTTCGTGAGCTTCACTAGTCAACCCGAGAAATGCTACCAATACTTTTCCAAAACAGATCGATAAGCCGGATTCTGTTTCCCGCACCTTTTTTGCGCTGTAACACGATGCTACATACAAGACACTTGCTTCTTCTGCCACTGTATCCAGAATAGGACAAGGTCCATTTTGCTTGCGCCTCTGGCGCTGCACAAAAAAGGTGCGGGATGATTATCATTTATCTTGTCCGTATGTTGCCATACGAATCTTTGCAGTTCTCCCCCGTGCCTCGCTTTGCTCACCACTCAGTCAACAGTCAACAATTATCAATCAACCAAAATTCTTCGTTAATTGCTTTTTGCTCATTGCTATTTGAGTGTCGAACGTAGCGAGACACAGAGGCACGACCTTGCACTCGGGTAAGGATTTAGCCGTTTCACCCTCCGTATTACTACGGAGACTCAACCCTTGCGGGTTGCTGGGCGTCTTTCGTACCCAGCGTCTCTGCTCGCACCTCGCGCCTCACGGCGTATGGGAATTACCCATTACCCTTGCCATCCTTGCGAATGGCGAAGTGTCCGGACTTTCCTCGCTTCCCGCACCTTTTTTGCGCTGTAACACAACGCTACACGCAACACACTTCATAATTCTAAAAACGAAATTAGAAACGAGGTGCTCTCCTCTATTTCACTTGCGCCTCTGGCGCTGCACAAAAAAGGTGCGGGACCGCGCGATAATCTGATCTGTTCTGAAAAAGAACGGTTAACGACCCATTTTAGCACAAAAAGCAGTTTTTGTCAATCCCGCACCTTTTCCAAGGAAACCCAGAGACCGTATAGAGACATAAGGCGTAGCCGCCTATCGGCTTATGTAAGAAATAGCCTCCATTTTCCAGAGAAAAGGTGCGGGATCAATCACTCCCCATACCCTGTATTCTACTCGAAACTAGTCTACTTTGAAATATTCTTTGTACCACTCCACAAAGTTCTTGACACCCTGGTCGATACGAGTGGTCGGCTTCCACCCAAGCTTGCGCAGCTTGCGAATGTCCGCCACCGTGGTCAACACATCACCCGGCTGCATTGGCATCATTTTTTTAATAGCCTTCTTTCCGGAATGCTTCTCGACGGTCGCGATATAGTCCATCAATGCTTCAGCTCGATCCCCACCGATATTCATCACCCCATAAGACAGGTTGGCATCAAGCGCCGTCAAAACGCCCGAGACAATGTCGTCGATATAAGTGAAGTTGCGCGACATCTTGCCATGATTGAATACTTCAATCTGCTTCCCGAGAATAATGTTCTCTATGAACTTGAATACTCCCATGTCAGGCCGGCCCCACGGACCATACACTGTAAAGAAACGAAGTCCCGTGGTGCGTAGTCCGAACAAATGGCTATAGACATGAGCGATAAGCTCGGTTGCCTTTTTGGTAGCGGCGTACGGTGAGATAGGAGCATCGACATTATCCGTTTCAGAAAATTTCTCTTTGGAGCTATTGCCATAGACGGAGGAAGAAGAGGCGTAAACAAAATTCTTCACCTTATACTTCACTGCCATATCGAGCATATTGGTCGTCCCGACGACATTGACATCGACGTAGAGCGCCGGATTGGAAATCGAAAACCGCACCCCGGCCATGGCGGCCAGGTGGATTATCTTTTCCGGTTTCTCTTTCTTGAACACCTTCTCCAAAAATTTCCGGTCACAAACATCGCCGCGATACAATTTAAACTCGCCCTGGTAAGCTTTCAGAAATTTCTTAATCCGATCTTCTTTCAATTTTGGATTGTAGTAGTCATTGAAGTTGTCGATAAGAATCGGCGTATCGCCCCGTTCCATAAGTGCCTTCGCCGTCGCGCTTCCAATAAACCCCGCTCCGCCCGTTATCAGTACTTTCATATTTCACTCGCTTCTTAGCTTGTTAGCTGCTTAGCTTCCTAGAAATTCATAATCGAATGCCTATTTTTGACCTCAGATATTCGTAATACTCGGTATCATTCGCACTTTCCGTAGTATATCGTGCCAAGGCTGTTTGTCGAGCCTGCTCACCCATTTTCTCGCGTTCCTCTTTATTCTCAATCAGTTTTTCCAGTTTCTCCTGCCACTCCTCTTCCGTCACCGCGACATAGCCATCGACACCGTCCGTAATCGCCTCACGATATGGTTCCGTCGCAGAAGCCACGGTGGGCACACCGACTATTCCCGCCTCAAACCACTTGAGCTCCGACTTAGACTCGCAAAAAGGATTACCGATTTGAAGCGGTGCCAGATTGATATCGACATGGGCGATATTACCAAAATGCTCACCCCGCGGAGAAAATTGAATGCGCTCGATCTGGGAAGCGAACTGATTCAGGGCGTTCTCGACATCAAGCGGTCCCGCCAACACCAATCGCAACTGCGGGTATTGAGCAAAGAGTCTGGATAAAACCGGGGTAATGACGGCAAAGTCCTTGTTGTGACTGGGTGTCCCAGAAAAATAAGCAAGGCGAATAATAGATGATTGATGATTAATGATCGATGAATTCTTCTCCGCTACTCTTTCATTTGCCCAAGTGACATCTTGTTTTGAAAGCCTGTTTCTCACCACAAATACCTGCTTGTTTCTTTCTCGAAGTTTGTTCGCCAGATACCCGGTCGAAGTCGTGCAGACCCGCACATACGGGTCAGCGAGAATCTCACCACCGACCCCGTTTTCATAGAGCTTCTTCTCCCAAGAATTCATCGTAGTAAAGTAATCCATGTGCTGCAAAAACTGCGGGTCATATACCAAATCGTCCGTTTCGAAAATAATTTCCTTCCCTTCCGCCTTGATACGGGCAATCAGCTTGGCGACTGCCGGTGTATAGAGCACCCGATGAAAAATGAAAATGGAAAATTTGTCCGCGTAAGAAACAAGAAAGGGGTTGTCCTGAACGGTCACTGACACGGCAAATCCCTGTTCCCGCAATTCCTCGCTCACGTGTTCGGTCCGATAGCGCGCGCTATCCCCGACACCGCCCGTGATGAACAAGATATCTCCGGGACGAACCCGATGGAACAACGCCATACCAGCCGTCATGACTCGGCGCCCACCACGAACCACACCCTCGCGTCTGAGGGTATGCCACGCCTTGCCGATTTTTATGAGTAGGAGATTCATATTCGTTCCCTATTCTTTATCGCGCAACAATTCACGGTATATCGACTCGAGCTGTTCCGCCGATTTTTCCCAAGAAAACTGTTCCGCTCGTACTCTCGCCAAAGCGCCATTCCTAGTACGAAGCGAGGGATCAGTAAGTAACCCGACGATAACCTCGGTCAATCCGGTAGCGCTTATCTCTTTGGCATACGAACCACTTTCAGCCAGATATTCCCGATTGTTCGCCGTATCAAAACAGACGACCGGCAGTCCCGCCCCCATATACTGAAGCGTCTTGCCACTCGCTTCCCGGGTAGCGCTCTCTTTGGGATCCACCCCGACATCGCTCATCCTAAGAATCTTCGGCAGATCGAAATACGGTGAAGGACTAATAATGGTCACTTTTTCCCGAAACACTTCCCCTTGCAGATCATCCTCTATCATATCGAGCGGAAAACCAGCTAATACGAAATGGGCTTCCGGATACCGAGCCGCTACCTGCGGTAGAGCCTCAAGAAAAAATTGAATCCCTTTGTTTTTGATGAAGGCACCGGTATAGGTGACGACTACCGCTTCTTTCGGTACGCCGTATGCCTCGCGAATGACGCTTTTCTCCGGCAAGCCATCAAACATCGACAAGCGTGTCCCGTCGGCGAGTACTTCCACCACTCCTCCCTTCCGAACCGCCCTGATTTCTTCGGCGTTGTTCCAGGAACTGGTCACAGCGGCATCACCCAGGTTATCGATCGCGTGTTCGATAAACCGGAAGACCTTCTCTAAACCAGTTACCCGCAGATACTTGTGTGATACCATTTCCTTAGTCAGGCTGCCGTGAAAATCCGCAACTACTTTAATACCGCGCCAAAAAAGAATTTTTTGCACTATCCAGGCGATAAGCGCTCCCTCATGCAGGTGGCCATGGATGATGTCCGGTCGTTTGGTTCGTGCCAGAAAAAGCACCTTCTTGATCAGCAGGAGATCCAAGACGATTTTCTGCCAATCCGGCCCCGCTTCCAGCTTCTTATACCAAAACAGAAGCCGTCTGATACGCCGCACATCGATATGACTGCCCAGGCTTTCTGGCAGATTCTGACCGATATGGTAGGTGGCAATAGTCACTTCGTGCCCCCTTTTTTCCAACGCCAAAGCTTCTTCAAGAATGCGGATGTGCGTCCCGCGATCGGAAAAAAACGGTGTTGGCGCGACGACAAGTATTTTCATATTTTCGAAGTTGTATCGCTCGACATATATCTACAATTGGTCAGCCGTGACGGAAAGCGTCCCTCCTCCAGATACCGATCCGGAAATAATCTGCCTGATAACAGCGTCCTCAATCGTATCTTCGATATAGCGGTTGATCGAACGAGCGCCAAATTCCGGCTCGTAACCCCGCTCGACAATCTTTTCCGCCACGCCGGAGGCGAACTCGATGGTGATATTCTTTTCCTTTTTCAGACGTTCGGTAAAGACTTTCAGTTTCATCTGAGTCACCTGAATCAACTCCTCGTGTTTCAATGATTCGAAAAAGATAACTCCGTCGAAACGATTCAAAAATTCCAAACGATAGATTCCCTGTTCCACGACGAAGTCGAGCACCTGCTTGCGCACATCGGCAAACGGTGTGCCATTATCGATACCCGCCTTGATAATCGGCGCTCCGGCATTGGACGTGGCAATAATAATGGTATTTCTGAAACTTACCTTCTCTCCGGCGCTGTCCGTCACGAAACCCTCATCAAGAATCTGGAGGAAGATATCGAGTGCTTTCGGATAAGCCTTTTCCAATTCATCGAGCAGTAAAATGGAAAACGGCTTCTCTTTCACCAGATCCGTCAGTTGTCCCGGTATTCCCATCGTCTCGGAACCAATAAGGCGCGTCACTGCTTCAGAGGTCTGGTATTCACTCATATCGAGGCGAATCATGCTGTCTTCACTGCCGAAATAGCATTCAGCGAAGGCCTTGACCGTCTCTGTCTTGCCAACACCGGTCGGACCAAGAAAAATGAAGCTCCCCAGAGGGCGTTTGACGTCGCTAAGCCCGGCTCGAGCCCGGCGCATGGCCTCGGCCACCTGCTTCACCGCTTCATTCTGACCAATGACTCGCTCATGGAGATACTGTTCCAATTTGAGCAGCTTGTCTTTTTCTTCGGCTCCGATTGTTCCGGTCGGCATGCCTGTTTTCAGTGTCATGAATGCTTCGACCGTTTTCGGCCCGATAAAGCGCTCTTCGCTATTGGCCTGGAAATAAGTAAGTGTTTCCTCGGCCAGATCGAGCGCGCGTTCCGGAAAGGGTACTTCCCATCGATAGCGGCTGGATTGAGCGATAATACTCTGCAATCCCGGTAACGTGAAGAGTACTTGCTTCTGTTCGAAACGCTGCACAAAATCAAGGAGTACCAGAAGTGTCTCTTCTTCGGTTGTTTCGTGGAAATAGATCGTTTCGAGAAATTTGAGTACCGAGGCATCCGCTCTCGCTAGGGTATGATAGTGGTCGGATGTCGTAGTCGCGATAAGACGGAATCCCGGAAGTGCCAGGAATTCAGCAAGTACAGAGGCGAGACTCTGATGCGACGGATCCCCCCCGAGTACCGTATGAATATTCTCAATCACCAAGATGACGTTGCCAGCGTAGGCGGCTTCGCCGAGAAGCTGACGCACGACACTGTCGGTATCCACCCCCTGATTGATGGCATCGGAAACAGCGCTACCGATATCAAAAATAAGCATCCGCGATTCTCCCAAGCGAGTGCCGTCAAAAAAGTTTTCACGAATCAATCGAGCCAGATGGTGTACCAAGATTTTCTTTCCGATACCCGGATCTCCGACCAAGAGAACACTATTCTGCGTCGGCCGTTCCAAAGCAAGAATCGCTACCTTGAATTCCTCCTGCCTCCCCACCAATGTGGCATGGGCATATTCTGTCAGATCATACTGGGAAAGATCGAGCACGTAGCGATCCAGGTGCGGAGTATAGGCGTAGTTCCAGCCCTTGCCGATGGGGATACTCTTTCCCAGATTTTCCCAAGAAAAAAGGCGACTATCCCGGAAACGCTCCCTCGCCGCCTGATGTTCCAGTCGTACCGCCTGTTCAAATACCACCTGATCAATACCTCGTTCCGCCAAAAAATTCAAAAAAGTTTTGGTATCTTTCAGTACGGAAGAATCGAGTTCTTTTTTCTCCAATCCCAGTCTGCCGAGCAGTCGACGAAACCACGATTGACGCTTCAGGATGGCAATATCGGTCGTTTCGGGCTCATCTTGTTCCCGCGAAAGATACTGTAAAAAAGCAAGGATTATACCTGCCACCCCGCTGAAAAGAAGTCCTGGACCAAGAAAAGGGAACTCTGATGGAATGAAAGAAAAAATCAGACCGACCACCAGCAAGAACGGTCCGAAAATAAAAAGCCCTAAAATCACGGCACTGGGCAGAGAAATACCTATGAGGGCAGTCACTCCGATTCCGACAATAACAAGACGTACCAGCATCCCGAGAAAACGGGAGATGAGATTCTCCATCAGTCTTTGGAGCGACTTGATCGGGTGCAGCCCACGCCAGTCCTTGACCGTTACATCTCTTTTCCACGGAGAACAGAGCGTCGTAACAAGACCGAGAATATGAAAACGATGCGCCACGAAACGGATGAGATTGCCAGAAAGAACAAAAGCCGCCGCCAGTCCGCGCGTATAGTACCAAAGAAAAAAATGTCGGTTCATGATACGAAGAGATGAATTCCTTTTCTCCTGTATTGTAGCCTTACCGGGATTCATTGGCAAATTGAAAAAACTCCGTTCTTTCGCTATACTAAGGAGTATGAAACTCCCCCCTCTGGAAAAAACCAGCACTCTGCTCGCTCTCTTCGGACTCTCTTTCGTCATTTTCGGATGGTTCGCCCTGACACTCACTCTCGGAAGCCTCTTCGTATTCCCACTGGTCGCCTGCGGCTTCGCCCTCTTTCTTCCGCTCCTTCTCCTCATTGTTTGGAAATTCTTCCGCTTGGCACCCACAGATCTCCGTATCGTCTTCATCGTCACCCTCTTCTACGCTCTCTTCATCGGTTTCACCTCCGAACCGACCCTGTTCTCCGGCCGTGACCAAGGATCTATTGCCGAAGCCGCCTACCGCCTGGCAACCAATACCGAATTGGCCTTTTCCACGCCAGGAAGTGAAAGTTTTTTTCAGATCTATGGTCCCGGCACCGCGCTCAACTTCCCTGGTTTCGCCTATACCAAAGAAGGCTACCTGATTACCCAGTTTCCACTTGGCTATACCGCCTGGCTCGGAAGCTTCGTCTCGCTCTTCGGTTTGAGTGGCTTCGCCATCGGCAATGCCATTCTCCTGTTTCTTTTTTTCTTTTTTTTCTATCAGTTGCTGCGGCTTTTCGTCCACCCGTACTACGCGACGGCCGGTCTCGCCATCGCCATGACCTCGTTTCTTCCCTCATGGTTCGCCAAGATCACCCTCACAGAAAACCTGGCTGTTTTCCTTTTTATTTTCCTGGTCTATAATCTGATACTCTTCTTCCGCGAAGGAAAGTTCCTTTTCTATGCCGGTATTCTCCTTTCCGGAGGACTGTTTGCCTTCACCCGCATCGAAGGATTTGCTTTCCTCTTTCTCGCTCTCCTTCTTATCGCCTTTCACCCGCACACGCGGGCGCTCTTTCGCACCTACCCCTTTAAAAGCATCATCCTCCCAGGAATCCTCTTTGTTTTTATTTTTTTACGCGATTTTTTTCTCAATCTCCCCTACTACAAAATGATCGGTAAGGCGCTCTTCAAATTCCTGCGCGGCTTTTCCGACCACGCTTTGACTCTCGGTTCCGGCGAAACAGGGTCTTTCGGTCTCGGTTCAGTCTTTTTCCTCTACGGATTCCTCGTACTTTCACTCCTCGGATTCTTCGGCATTCTCTATCTTCTCCGAAAAAAACAATGGCTCATGCTCATCCCTGCCATGATTGCGCTTCCGACGTTTCTCTATCTCTTCAGTCCCAATATCACTCCCGACCACCCCTGGATGCTCCGCCGTTATCTCTTCACACTCTTTCCAACGCTACTTTTTTCCGCCGTGCTCTGTATAGCACTTCTCTTCTCCCGAAAAGATGAGACCGTGGCACTCGAACAACCAAGAGGCAAAAGACTCTTCCTTGGAAGCCTCATCTTTCTCGGGCTCATCCTCTTACAGTATCCGGCCTGGAGCGCGCAGTTTTCTTTTGCTGAAGGACGCGGTCTCAAAAATCAGATTGCCACCTTCACTCAAGAATTCTCGGACAAAGATCTTATCCTGGTAGACCCAAACGCGACGGGTGACGGGTTTGCCATGCTGACCGGTCCCGGACAATTTCTCTTCGGAAAAAATACCATCTATTTCTTCAATCCCTACGACCTCCCCGCACTTGATACTTCATCATTCGAACGCGTGTTCCTCCTTGCGCCCCAAGAAAGTCAGGCACGCTATGCCGCGGTCTTCGGTGAACGCCTCATCTTCAAAAAAACCGTCACCTTCACCCTGGAACAATTCGAGAATCTCTCCCTCGTAGGAGGAAATGATTTCCGTCTCCCCAAAAAGACAACTCTCCAAACGACAAACTCCCTCTTCCAGGTGTACTAACTTCCCCTATGTTTTTCCCCACCCCTACCGTTATCCCGACCAACTGGCAGAAACGCTATCAGACTCTGCGTTTTTTCATGTATCTCTTCATCATCGTCATCACGATTATTTTCGCCCTGCGCGTCCTCTTCCCGATTATCGAACAGGGCTTCGACTTCCGTTCCCCCGAATCGAGTAAAAACCTCATACAGAATCCCCGCTCACCGGAAAATACTCCCCGTATCAACGGAAAAATCGAACAGAACGGCACGCTCATCGCTGATACTACCGTCGTAGGAGATTTTTCACTCATCAGAGCGGCAGCCGTCTTAGAAAAAAATTCCGCTCGACCCGAAACGCTTGATTTCACCCTGCGCCGTTCCTATCGGAGTTTTCTCTACCCGACCGGCGAACCGATTGTTGATTTCCCCAGGGAAAATATCTCCTTGGTCGGTGAAAAATACTATGCGCTCCGGGGCGACATGCTCTTCCCTTTTGTCAGCGAGCAGGCATTCCTCTCACGTTTTCCGAAAGAACACGCCAAAGTATTCAATGATTCATCTTCGCTCCTCGAACACTTTTCCATCTCTGATGAATGGCTTGGCTTCCGCGTCGGGTCGCTTCTTTCTAATGCCGAAGGCGTTTTTGTTGTCGTCAGTGAAACAGAGGTCCGCCCAGTAGGCAGCGCCGAAATATTCCTCGCACTCGGTTACAGCTTCGAAGACGTTATTCCCGTAAGTGAGGAAGAGCTTGGGGTCTACAAACGTGGCCGCATTCTCCTTCTTGGTGCCGCCCATCCCGATGGCACCATACTCTTCGATCAGGATAACCAAAACTACTTTCTGGTCGACCAGGGTACCAAACGTCCACTTCTCCCCGGTGCCTATCGTGACTTTCTTCTCAAAAACACCCACCCGATCACTGTCTCTGAAAAAGCCAGCAAGATATCCGTCTCCTGCACCCTCGTTCCCAATATTTTCGGTACCAACCTATCCTGTAACACACCCATCTCGATACTCCCCTCCGGTTTCGGCAATGATTTCGAATTGACCATAACCAGTCCCGAAACCGCGATCGATATGAACCATCTGACCGTCTCGTTCGAAACTGCCAAAAATAAAAAAAATATGATGACGCTCCTCTCCCAGATCAAGCAGCGCCTTCTCGCCCGCTTCCTCCCCTAAACCCCACTGAGAAGCAAGGCTTCTCAGTAAATAATATGGAATATCTTCAGAAAAAATTTGTTACCGCGCTCGAACACTTCCGTACCACCGGCTTGCTTACGGTCGCCTATGCCCTCTTCATGGAAGCGCTCATCGTGGGCTTCATCTACTTCATCGGATTCTTTACCGTAGAAACGCTCCTCCCGACTTTCGTCACCGTGCGCTTCAGTTTGACGAAATTTTTCTTCATTCTCATCATGGCGACATTTGTCCTCTCCCTTCTTGGCCGCTTTCTCAATATCTCCTTTTCCTGGAACATCACCAAAAGGGACCCTCTGCTCTGGCTTGGTATCCTGTGGGGTATCGGCATCCTTCTGGTTTCGCTCATCAAGTTTCCCGTTTGGAGTATCCCACTTCTCATTGTTCTTTTTTTCTTCTCTGGATATCTCTTTTGGAATATTTTTTTCGAGGAAAAATAATTCCTCTACGCCCTGATAAAAAAAACTCCACCGACTAAGCGGGGGCGTGTTTGGTCTTGAAGCGCTTGCAGCAAGAATCTTCCGAAGTAACTTTGAAGTCGGAGCGGGCACGGTTTCCGACGGAGGAGGAAGAGTGAGGACTTCAATGTAACGCTGTTCGCCTCGCAGGGGCGGAACGAGTGGTACTTCGGAAGGTTGCTTGCAAGAGCGCTCCCGATATACGATCTCTCAGCTCTAGCTCAAAGACTCCAGATCAAGCACCTCATCGATGCGGATCTGGGCGACGAAGTCTGGGACGTGACTAACGAGGATCAGTGCGCCCTGGTATTTATCCAGCGCCTCGGCGATGACCGGCAAGTGACGGAAGTTGATATGGTTGGTCGGTTCATCGAGAATGAGGAGATCGGGCTTCTCAGCGTAGAGACAGGCGAACATAAGCAGCCCCTTCTGCCCTTCCGACAGGCTCTCCACTTTGTTTTGGAGCAGTTCGGCCGGCACCAAAAATTTGGTCGCTACTTTATAAGCCAGTTCGATATTCTTTTCCGGAAGCGAAGCGAGGAGTGTCTCGGCAACCGTCTTGTTGAAATCGAGTGTCGAAAAGTCTTGGCGGTAGTAACCTACCTTCACGCCCGGGGTAATTTCGGCGCGCTCGGTATTGCCAGTCGCCAACTCTTCGAGGAACGTACTCTTGCCGATACCGTTGGGGCCAGAAACGACCATATGGGTATTCTTCTTGAGGTACAGATTCACCTGCTTGATATTCGGACCAAACTCCCCCAACACGGATACTGTCTTGATCTTGACAATCGTCCCTACCACATCGTGAGTCGGAATTTCAAAACTCGGGAGTGTCTTATCTTCCTGGCGAACATCGACTTTGTTTTCTTCCAAATCTTCAGCAAGCGTACGCATGCGTTTGGCGACCGCGCGAAGCTTGCCTCCCTTATTGGCAAAAACGTTAGCTTGGTCTTTCTTTTCCTGGATAGTTCGTTCGAGCCGCACGTTCTCACTCTGGGCCTTGGCAATCCGCTTGGCGATTTCTTCCACCACGTCATAATAGTCACCGGTATACTGTTCGATTTTGTGCGTGAAGATATCAAGATAGAACACTCCATGCGTGAAGGAGTTCAGAAATTCAGCATCATGAGAAATGACAATGACCGTCTTCTGATAATCAATAAGAAACTGGGTCAGATGAGTGATGCCGGCGTAGTCGAGATTATTGGTCGGTTCATCAAGAAGCAAAATATCCGGATTCTGGATGAGAGCCGAGGCCAGAAGCAATCGTGCCTGCTGACCGCCGGAAAAAGCCCGAATTTTCTTGTCCAAGGGTGGCATAGGCAGATTGACCACGTCGAGTACGTCAGCGATGTGCTTCGCCAGGTTCCACTGCTTCTCATGAAAAAATTGCTGAAAAAAATCTTCCACGGTCATATCAAGTTGCTCGCGAGGAATGGTCTGACGCCCAATAGCTACCACAGCATCACGATCGAGCGAGATGCGGCCGCTCTGAGGTTTCTCCTCACCGGTGATAAGCTTGAAAAGCGAACTCTTACCGGCACCGTTCTGGCCCATGAGGGTAATTTTTGACCCGGCACGCATGCTGAAACTCACCTCATCCAAAATGGGTTTCTTGTGTCCGTATTCAAAGGACACCTTATCAAATCTGAGAACGACGTTGTCTTTGGCCATGTTGGTACATTTCTCTTTACTCTCCAAGCAACTCTCTGGTGCCGTCAGAACCCCTGCGCGGCTCTGACTGAAACTTACGCCAAAACTTTTTGTTCCTACAAAAAGACCGTGCTTTTGGCTCCACATTCGCCCCAGAGAATTCTTGGAGAATAAAGAGTGCCTACCTTAACAGGATAAATAAAAATGCCGTTTTCGGCAGAGGTATTGTGACACGAATTCCTAAAAATTGCAAGACGTGAAAAAGACGGTTTGGCCATCAGTCAAAAAATACTCACAAAATCGCGGTCGCGAATACAGCTACGGCATCTATCATCTTTGTGCGGTCGTCTCAAAGATGATAGATTGGGATGGTGAGTGTAAAATGTAGTCAAGGGTCTCGCGGGCACACTGGTCCCAAGAAAATTGCTTGAGACGCTCCTGACCTTTGGTGACCAGATCCGCTCGCAAAGTCTCATCCTGCCACAAGTGTTCCAGCTTCCCGGCCATATCGGCAACGTCATCCGCCTGACAATAGAGTGCCGCTTCTCCTGCGACCTCTCTCAGGCTGGAATTGTCAGCAGTCAGAACCGGTACTCCGGAAGCGAAGGCTTCGAGAATCGGCAAACCGAATCCCTCATACAATGATGGAAAGGCGAATACGCGTGCGCCCTGGTACAACGTTCGCAGGTTAGGAAACGACACTCGGCCAGTGAGAACGATATCGTCTCGTGAAGGGGTGGCTTCCCAAACATCAATAATGCTCTCTGCCAACCAGGCCTCTTCGCCGGCAAGCACCAGCTTGGCCTCTGGTACGCGCGTCTTCATTATTTCAAAAGCCTGTATCAATCTGACCAAATTTTTCCGTGGTTGCAAGGCTCCAACATACAATACATAGCTTTGAGCTTTTAGGTTATAGCTTCTGAGCTTTACAGCTAATTCTTCTTCAGGAATTTTCATACCAAAAAATTCATCGTCGAAACCATGATGGATCACCTTAACCCGATCTTCCGGAAGCTTAGGGAAGAATTCCAAGAGGTCACGCTTCGTCGACTCCGATACGGCAATCAGCTTATCCGCCCGTTTCACTGCGGTCTCAAGCATAAAATTCAATTTCCACAAGTCACGCCGTGGGAAAGTTTCCGGAAAACGCTTGAAGGCTAGGTCATGGATGGTAGCCGTCACCTGGAGAGAACGTGGCAAAAAAACCGGTGCCGCCTGAATCGGTAAAAAGAGTTTCTCTGGTCGCTTTAAAAAAAGTTCCAGAGCAAAACGTGTCTGCATCCAAGCCCAAGGGAAGGGTCGCTGTTCTTCCTGGTAGTTTTCTCTTTTTGGCGGAGCCAGCTCCTGATTAAATTCCCCCTTATGATACAAAGAAAACAGGGTTTCCGGAGAAAGTTCCCCGAAGCGTTTCAAAAGTTCACGAAGGTATACTCGCGTCCCATCAATACGTTCATGATCGAGATCCGATGCCTGGATGGCGATACGCATAGTTCCGATGGATTATTTCGTCTGCCTATCCAAGAAAGCCATCTCGAGCGCTGCCAAAGCCGCCTCGATGCCTTTGTTGTTTTTCCCAGTTGAGCGCACCACTGCCTGAGGCAAATCGTTCGTCGTCACGACACCAAAACTGATCGGCGTCTTGTACTGCATCATCAACCCTACCACCCCTTGTGCCACGGCATGAGCGATATACTCATCATGGTTGGTCTCACCCTTAATAATACAGCCAAGCGCGATAAGCGCGTCATACTTCTTGCGCTTCAAAAGAGAAAGACAGCCATAGGTAATCTCAAAACTACCCGACACTCGCGCCACAGAGGTGTTTTTTTCTGTCACTCCACACTCCTTGAGCGTCTGGAGTGCTCCAGCCAGCATCCGCCCGGTTATATCGTCATAATACGTCGAAACGACAATCCCAACCTTCAGTTTCGACGCATCCTGGTCACTCAGTTTTTTCGGTACATTTTTTCCCTGCATAGTGTTACATTATCCCTTATCTACTCCCTTTCCTCTCCCCCAGCATCTTCTCCACATAGCGCGCTACCATGTCTACCTCTACATTGACACTGTCTCTTACTTTGAGCAACCCCAGGTTGGTATGGGTGAGGGTATACGGAATAAGTGCCACAGAGACAGCAGTGCCTTTGGCCGCAACCACGGTCAGACTAATACCGTTTATCGCGATAGAACCTTTTTCCACAATGTACTTCATAAACGCTTTCGGCACCGCAAAGGTGATTTCTTTGGTGTCGCCAATCTCTTTGATCTTGGCCACTTTGGCACGCGTATCGATATGCCCCGATACCAGATGACCATCGATGTAGTCACGCAGTGTGAGTGAACGCTCTAGATTGACCCAAGAACCCTTTTGGAAATCCCTCACCGTCGTTTTCTTCAGTGTCTCCGGCATATATTCTACTTCGAAAAATGGAGTTCCCAACTGTGTCACGGTCGAGCAAATGCCATCCACCGTGATGCTCTGTCCGAGTCTGAGTTTCCACTGCGCCGGTTTTTTGAGACGTATCACAAGGCATCCCCCCTTTTTCTTGGCCACAAGTACCGGTACTACGGTTTCGATAATTCCTGTAAACATACTATTCTTCCCGATTAAAATATTTCTGCACCTCAGCCACCGCCCAATCGATGAAACTTTTTTCGTCCTGTTTCCCTCGAAAAACCTTGGGATCCACCAGCCGCTCGAGAAGTATCATGGTTACCATCTTCCCATACAGATTGCCCGAAAAATCGAAAAGGAAGGCCTCCAATATGCCGTGCTTCTGATTAGCATAAATAGCCGCCCGGTACTCAACGCGGTCCACGGTGACCTTTCCAGCATAAGTGCCAGCAATATCCGGGTCAGCATAAGGGATATTAGCTGTCGGGAACCCCGTCTTTACCGCTTCTTGCGTCCCCCTCTCCACTACCCCGCTCTTCGCAAAAATCGGCACCGGTTTGATGGCCATAATGAGAAGTGCTCAATTATTTACCCGTTCTCTCCGGATTTGCATCAATTCGATCGGCTCGGCAAACTTCATGGTTTCCGGCTTGACGACGAAATCTTCGACAATCGCCCCACCCATAGTAAGATGTTTCACGATATCTTGCACCAGATGTTCCGGAGCGCTCGCTCCCGCACTAATGCCGACCACTTCGACATTGGTAAACCAGCTCGGATCGAGATGCGATACATCATCAACGAGATAGGCGACAGAACCATAAGCATAAGCTGTTTCCATAAGCCGAGTCGAATTAGACGATGTGCGCGATCCGACGATAAGCACCAGGTCACACTCCTTAGCCAGCGCCTTGACCGCCTCCTGACGATTAGTGGTGGCATAACAGATATCTTCGAGTGGTGGCGCTACAACCTGGGGATACTTTTTTTGGAGTGCCTCAATCACCTGTTTCGTATCATCAAGCGACAGCGTCGTCTGGGTGAGATAGACCAGTTTTTCCGGATTCCCGATATCAAGTTTCTCGACATCTTCGATGGTTTCGATAATCGGAATAGTGACATCCGGCGCTTCCCCCAACACACCAATACCCTCGACATGGCCCTTGTGTCCAATATAAATGATGGTATATCCATCTTTGAGAAAACGCTGCACTTCCAGGTGCACCTTGGTTACCAATGGACAGGTGGCATCGATTAACCGCAGACCGCGCGCTTTTGCTTCCGCATAGTGCGCGACCGGCGAGCCATGGGCCGAAAAAACGACCACCGACCCCTCTGGCACTTCGGCCAGATTTTCGATGGTGATGGCTCCTTTTTTTTCAAGAGCCCCTACCACATGTTTGTTGTGCACGATTTCGTGCTTCACGTAAATCGGCGCTCCGAAAATCTGAAGTGTATCCTCCACTGCTTTCACTGCCCGTGCCACGCCCGCGCAAAATCCCCTCGGACTAGCTAGAAGTACTTTTTTTACCGTTTCCATGCTGACGTATATAGTTTTCTGTTAAAATCGGACACTCAACCAAGCTCCCCTATTATAACAGTCTTCAGATATATGATAAAATGTTCCTATGAACAATGAAATTACGAAAAAATATGATGTCGGAATGGTGTTCGGTGTCTTCGACGGGTTTCATGAAGGACACCAGCATTTTTTGCGTGAAGCCGTAAAATACTGCGACCGCCTCATTGTCGTGGTCGCTCACCCAGATGTCGTCAAGAAGCTCAAAAATCGCACTCCCTACTATACCTCAGATGAGCGCCTCACCGCGATTCGTGCCTTCAACAAAGAAGCCGAGGTAATCATCGGCGATAACACCATCGGCCAGTGGACGGCTCTCAAACACTACCAACCCGACATCGTACTTCTCGGTTATGATCAAAATCAGCTTGGTGCCGAGCTCGAAAAAATCGGCGCTCGATCGTACGTCATCACCGCTCACTTTCCCACCAAATTCAAATCACGCCTTCTCCTCCCAGGACGATAGTCTTCAACTTTTGATCAGGGTGCCGACGAATTTCTTGCCGGCAATATAGTTGGTCACGTTGGTCAGATCACCACCGTTCATGATAGCCACTTCCATTTTTTCTTTCTCTGCCATCCCGGAAGCAATCGGATCAAAAGGAACATTCATTCCCGGATCCCACTTGTTTCCCACTATTTTTCGGAATTCCTTCCAGGTCATACGATCATACGGTACCGCATCGGCATGCACCCTTGGATCCTTGTCATACACCCGCTCGATATTGGAAAGATTGATAATACGACTGACATCCAGATATTTCCCGATGACCACCGCGTCAAAGTCGGTCGAAAATCCAGGACGCCAACCAGCCGCCACCAGAATCGGTTCCGGAGCCGAATAGAAATCCTCGAGATCATGGGGATTGGTGTTGATGCGCGGATGGGCGTACTCACGAAAAATCGTGCGCACCAGATGAGCGTTCATGCGAGTGGCATGAATTCCCAACCAGTCACGATCTTCATTGGTAATTCTAGTGATTTGCGCGGCTGCCTCAATATAGCGCCGCGCGGTCTTGCCGCCACCGGTCACCAAAATGAACCGGTACCCCTTCTTGATATGCGCCACGATAAACTTCTTAAAATTGGCAGCAAATTCAGCATCAATGCCTTCTGGTACGATTAATGACCCTCCAAGCGAGATGATGATGCGTTCTTTTTTGGGATAAGCCTTGCTCATAAAAATAATTTTCAATCAAACCCTAGCGCTTAAAAAAATCCACCAGATTCTCAAACACCACTTCTTCTGCTTCTTTCTCCGTCCGCTTTTTCACCTCGGCTTTGCCGGATTCGAGCGACCGCTTGCCGACCACTACCCGGTACGGCATGCCGAGCAAATCACTTTCGGCGAATTTCTCCCCCGCCCGCATATCCCGATCATCGTAGAGCGTCTCGATGCCAGCCTTGGTCAACGCATCGTAGATTTCTCCCGCTTTCTCATCAGCACCCAGCGACAAGAGATGTACCCGAAAAGGCGCCACGCTCTCTGGCCACGAGAGCCCCGCTTCGTCAGACAGGACTTCGGCAATCGTCCCCATGACCCGCGCCGGCCCAATACCATAACTTCCCATAATCACCGATTTGATATTCCCCTCTTCATCTTTATACGTCAATCCTAGCGGTTCGGAAAATTTCGTTCCCAAACTGAAAATATTCCCCACCTCAATCGACTTCTTTTCTACCAAATTTTCTCGCTTCAGTCCCAGGTCAGCCAGCACTTCATCATTCAATACTTCGACGTTGAGGGCCTGACCACTTTTCTCATCGACATAAATGACGTCTTCTCCAGCCTCACTCACCGTCTGAAATTCTTCGGAATATTTACTGAACATCCCGCCCGACGCAAAGGTCTGATAGGTTCTTTCTCCTAGCCCCACCCGAGTAAACACTTTCTTATAAGCCTCACGAAGCGATGCGTACAGTGTCTCATGCTCTTCCTCCGTACGCGCGAAAGAATACAAATCCTTCATAACAAACTCGCGCGTCCGCATAATCCCACTCTTAGCTCGAATCTCATTACGAAACTTGGTCTGAAACTGATAGGCGAGCACCGGTAGGTCACGGTAGGAGCTGATATGTTGCACCATCATTTTGGTAATCGGCTCTTCATGCGTCACCGCCAACCCCAGTTCAGTGCCATTTTTTAGCTTGGTCTTGAACCACACGTCTACCTTGTTATCATCCCAACGATCTGTTTTTTCCCACAGTTCCTTGTCCTGGAGTGATGCCAGTGACAATTCCTGGCCACCCACCGCATTCATTTCCTCACGGATCACCTGGACCACCTTATTAAACGTGCGCAGTCCCAAAGGCAAAAAAGAATACACCCCCGCGATGTCCTTGTGAATAAACCCCGCTCGCAATAACAACTGGGCATTGCGGCTCACCTCATCCTTTGGGGCTTCTTTTTTGGTTCGAGTAAACAGGTGTGATTGGCGCATAGAATATATAAAATAGACTTTCCCTCATAGTAGCCAATATTCCGCCTCGCGTCAAAGAAAAATCTCTGATACTATCGAAGTACAATTATTTGGCTATGAAAGAGTCAGTCCGACAGGAAAACAAAAATCAGGAGCACGAGATTCTGGCCGAAGAGGCCAAAAAATATCCCGAGCTTTTCGCGCGTCGCTCATACGTCGAAGATGATGTCCTCCTCCGAGAATTCGGCATCGTCATTCCCGGAAAACAATCATTCTCCTCAGGCTACCTGAAACTCTGGCCAGAAGATTTCATCGTGGAGGAAGTCGGCCTCGATGGCGAAGTCTATACCGTTACCCGAGAGAATGTCCTCACTCCAGAATCCGAGTTTGCCTACGCCCCGACGACGTTCGCTACCCTGGTCAAGTGTGGGGTCTCGACCATCGAAGCCATCGACGATATAGTGGCTCAGCTTGGCTGTGACCGGACCGCTCTCGGTTATGCTGGTATCAAAGATCGCGACGCCCTAACCGCCCAACGCATTTCTTTTCGTAAAATCTCTCCTCAGAAAATCAAACAACTCACATCACCCTATTTTTTCCTCAAAGATGTCTCGGGAGGTAACGGCAGCGTCACCACCGGTGGTCTGCGTGGCAACCGCTTCACCCTCCTCATCCGCACCCCGAAAACCTTTTTTCATAAGGAAACCTTCGATGTTTTTGCTAAAAATCTGGCCCAGATCGAACAGCGTGGTTTCTATAATTTTTTCTACCTCCAGCGCTTCGGCACACCACGCCTGCAAAACTACGCTTGGGGCTACGCCATCCTCTGCGGCGATTACGAACAGGCCGTGTTCGGCGCCCTCTGTTTCCAAGCCGAACGCGAACTCGATTATTTCAAACACCTCCGCGGCGAATGTGAACAGCTCTGGGGTGACTGGCAGGCTATCGAAACGCTCCTTGAACCATTCCCGATTATCTTCCGCCATGACCTTGCCATGGTACGCTACCTCAAAGACCATCCCAATGACTTTAGCGGCGCACTCTCCCAAATCAGCGACCAAATCGTATTGTGGATTTATGCCCTCGCCTCGCGCTACTTTAACGAAATCATCTCCATCCAAGTACAATCAGGCGGAACCCTTCCTACCACCCTTCCCCTCTTTCTCAGTTTCAATAAAAAAAGCTGGGAACCCTATGAGGCCGCACTCCGACGCGATGGCATTTTCCCGCCGCCATTTCAAAATCTGAAACCCTTTCCCTTTCTTCAGATTCGCGAACGAAGTCTCCCGACCGCCGATCGACCAATCCTCCTCGGCGCCCAGGCTTGCGACCAAGGCCTCGTCCTTTCTTTCGAGCTCGGTAAGGGTCAATACGCCACGACGTTCCTTTCACACCTCTTCAACCTGGTCAGTGGCAAACCACCGGAATATCTCGATACGACCAAGGCAGACATCAAGGAAATTCTCGGCGAAGGGTCAATTAAAGACACTCTTGCTTCTTTCACTCCCATCATCCGCTCCAAAATCGATACTGAGAGTGAACTCGGCGAAGCAAAAGAGTAAATTGTTTCTGAAAATGTAAACGGGCATCTCCTAGTTATAGGTGATGCCCGTTCGTTTTGCCCCGCCTTGCGGAGCGTGTGCCTGCTAACGCAAGCGATAGGTTCGGCCGTCCATCTCAAGCTGCCGGCTCGGTTCCTGGGTCTCGCGACCCTTGGCCAAGTTGATGGTGTCGAGACGGAACTGTCGTCCCGTCTCCCGATCGGCGCGGATATTACACCACACCGTGCCGTGGTTAAACCGGCACTGCGTCAGGATCTTGCGAGCCTGGGGTGGCAACTGCCTGCCGTCTTCAGGACGCAAGCCTGCCTGCCGGGTGAACTGGAAGGTGTGGGTCGGCCCCCGCTTTTCGTTCTGGCGCTGCCAGAAGAATTCGGTGAGGACAAACCCGGCCTGCCACATCTGGCCAAGCAGGCTGTCGATGCGCATCCCCTCCTCCTTCTCGAAGAGGCAGAAACCCGTGTCGGTACGGTTCTCGCGCACCCCCGTGGTGTTGAGGCCCTTGTCGATGGCCTCCAGGGTGTGTGTGATTTCGATGCGCGTGTTGTCCCGGGGCTTCTCGAATACCCCCTTGATCATGCCCGTCGCCAACACCTTGATCAGGATGAGCTCGGATTGGAACAGGAATACGGTAGCACGCTTTTGCGCGTCAGTGCGCTCAGCGGTCAGACCTTCCATTTCGGGTGCCTTATATGCCATGGTGACCTCCTTGGTCAGGTTGTGGTTGTGGTGGTTGCGAATTGTGAAGGAAAGCTGTGACACCGTCCCTCGTGGATGATGCAGTCGACTTTTTGAGCCAACAGAACATTATACACCTTCTAATCCGAAATGTCAACCCCGCACCATTTCAATAAAAGGCTCAATAAAGGTATAAAATATAAGACGTGTCCGCCTAAAAGCTTAAATAAAGGGTAAATAGCTCATCTACTAGAAATGGTGCGGGGTCAAGCATGAATACAAAAAAGAGGCTTTATCAAGCCTCTTTTAAAGAAAATTTCTGGTGAAAATCTAGAGTTTTACCTCGACTGAACGCTCCTCTCCTGCCCGGAGAATAACAAGCGTGACAGTATCACCGATAGTGAAACGAGCCAAGAGTTTTGGAAGCGGATTGTCGAGATTGACCTCGACGCCGTTCACAGAGATGATGATGTCCCCCGCCTGCAGTCCTGCCTTCATAGCCGGAGAGTCAGTGATAAGCGCGAGCCCGGTACTCCCCGAGCGCGAATAGATGAGCGCCCCACGATCACGCGCCAGTCCTCGGCCAAGAGCCAATGCTTTGGTAATAGGAAGGTAGTAAGCGCCGAAGAGCGGGCGTTTTTCGAGAGTGCCAGCAATCACCCGATTCAGAGAATCGCGCACCACGTTCGACGGGATAAGGAATGACTGCAAAACATTGTCTACCCTGAGTGTCCCGACGATACCGACCATTTCGCCGTTATAGCCGATGACCGGGCCGCCGACAAAAGCTTCTGGTCTGGACAGGTCCATCTCGAAAACTCCCTCCCATTTTTCAGAAGACGCTACTGTTTTCCCGGAAAGGTTGAAAATGCGATTGATGTTACCAAGCAGACCGACTGCCAAACGATTTTGGTATTCGGCAAAAGTATTCCCGATGGCGATAAGCTTCCGCCCCACCCTGGCATCGTCGGAATTCGCAAAGGCAATAGCGGGAGTATTGGAGGCATCGACCATGCGGAAGAAACTGAGATTGGTCAGCGTATCACGACCGACAAATATCGCTTCATGAATGGATCCATCAAACAGAAGGATTGAATACTTGGTTTTGGCAGTATCAAAAGATGCCTCGCTGTATGTCGCCACCAATCCGTCATTAGTCAAAAGAACACCAGTGGTCGTGACCACGGTTTCGGCTGCGGCTCCAAGCGCGGCCACATTTCCCTTGGCGTCCTTGGTAATGGTCGGCAAAGCAACGATATTGACTACCGCGGTCGCTGGCTGGGAAACGATTTTTTCCACCGTATCATCCTCACGGATGACAATCTGTTCCGTCTTATTGATGACCGTTACGCGATCAGCGGTCTTCTTGAAAAAGTCCCGATCAGAAAAATACTTGTTCACAGCCAAGCGTGGCACCAGGAGGCGATCAAAAATCACCCCGCCTATCCCGCCCAAAACCAGGATGAGGAAGGCTAAAAATGCGAAAAAAACGGCTTTTTTGATGAGAAATGATGCCATAGAGAATGGTTCATTTTTATCACATTTCCACTCTTTTAGCAAGAATCTCTCTCATCTTATAGAACGTTTGTAATAAGAGATTTCTGGAACAAGAATCTTTCAAAGTAACTCTGGAGCCCGCACGGGCACGGTTTTTTTCGAAGAAAAAAGAGTGCGAGCGGAAGCGTAGAGCAGCTTGCCACGCCGGGGCAAGCAAACGGTACTTTGGAAGGTTGTTTGCTTCAAGAAATTATTCCATATGAATTCTAAGTACCAAAAAAAAATCTTCCCAGTATTCCCTTTTCTTACCCTTTCGTGACCATCGAACATTTTTGACTCATTCTGCCGAACAGGGAGCGGTCGAGTCG
>CAZATJ010000010.1:0-30000 GCA_964488025.1 uncultured Bdellovibrionales bacterium | reverse complement strand
AGATTCGAACTCTCGAGGGCTTGCACCCTACTCGCTTTCCAAGCGAGCGCACTCGGCCACTATGCGACATCTCCTCTTTCGGCGTGGTTTCAGCACGCAAGATAGTCTAACGGACTTCCCGAATTCCGACAAGCTGCATAGCATCATGCTCCGGGGTACGCCCATGAAAAATAACTACCTGGTCCCCGCTCTTTAGCACTCCATCTTTTTTGGCTTGCTCTATAGTACGAGGACTAAAGTTTTCAATATTTGTTTCATTTTCAAAGAAGTACGGCCGAATCCCCCAGACCAGCGCCAGAGCATTCCAGGTCTGCCGACTATTGGTGGCCACCAGCAACTTTCTTTCCGGACGGAAATGAGAAAGCAGATGAGCGGTATGGCCAGTCACCGAAAAAGCCAGGATCGCCTCAGCCTGATAACTCTCCGCTAAATGGTAAGTACTCCGCAATAGCGTTGCCGTACCGCTGCGAAAGTTGAGATCCAATTCCGCGAGAAGATCATCAAAGGGTGACTCCTCTGTTTTTCCAATGATTTCCGCCATCATGGCGATAGTTTCCACCGGATACTTTCCCATAGCTGATTCTTCCGAAAGCATTACCGCGTCCGTATGGTCGATGACCGCGTTCGAAACATCGGACACTTCGGCGCGGGTCGGACGCGGATTCTCCGTCATCGACTTCATCATCTGGGTCGCCACGATTACCGGCTTGGCCGCTTTCAGACTCTCAGCAATAATCTGCTTCTGTAAAATCACCACCTCGCTCTCAGGCATCTCGATACCAAGATCGCCGCGCGCCACCATGACAGCGTCCGTCGCTTTTATAATTGACGTGAGATTCTTAATAGCTTCCTTACGCTCAATCTTAGAAACGATCTGCGGCAGGCGGGCATCTTCCCCTAAGACACGGTGCATTTCTTTCCGTACCAACTCGATATCGTTAGCCGATCCGACAAAGGACAGTCCCACAAAGTCCACGCCCTCCTCAAGCACGAAACGAAGATCTCGCAGGTCCTTCTCAGACAAAATGGAGAGTTCCAGTTTCGAATCAGGGAGAATCACGCCCTTGCGATTCTTGATGACGCCGTCATTCTTCGCTTCGGCCACGACGAAATATTTTTCCTTTTCCATAACCGTCAGTTCCACCAAGCCGTCTTCGATCAAGACGACGTGCCCGGTATCGACCCCATCGATGATGCCGGCCATATCAAACAAGACGGTCGGCATATCCGAACCCTCCAAGCGTTCTTTTTGGGCGATATCACTCACCCGCACCCGACTCCCTTTTTGGAGAACAATCGCATCCGCCACCTCCGTCCGGATACGCGGACCCTGCAAGTCGGCCAAAATGCCAATCGGGACATTAAGTTCCTGGGACAGTTCCCGTACCCGATTGATGATGGCCGCATGCCACTCGTATTCACCGTGGGAAAAATTAAGCCGCGCCACATTCATGCCGGCTGCTATCATTTTCCGGAGGGTGTCTTTTGATTCCGAAGCCGGACCAATGGTCGCGACGATTTTTGTTTGTTTCATATTGGGATAGCTTCGTAAGCTTCTTTGGCTTTACGAGCTTCATTAGCTTTTTATTTCCGTGACATCATCAGTATATATGAAAATGAAAGATTTGGAGAGTGTTGGGTGAAAAAAATAGGCCCGAAAAATCGAAACGGCCCAACCTGTGAAATTCACAAGTGGGCCGCTCCAGGAGTGCCGATGCTTCAGCTTTCAGCACTTGCCAGCGACGGGCTGGTAGCCGCCTGGGCAAACCCAGACGGACTGGGTGCGATTGCCGTCGGCATCGTAGCGATGTACCAGCACCGGCTGAGCGCCAGCGCCGTAGCGATTGCTTAGCACCGGCGGAGCGCCAGCACCGTAACGGTGGTGGTCACGACCGTAGTAACCGTACACCGGTTCGATGTAGTACCCTGAAGGGTACCCCGTGACCCACTCCATCGAGCGGGTCGTGGTAGTTGAGCCATCGGCTTCTACCCTTGTGGTCGAAGTAACGGCACAACCACCCATGAGGGTAGCGGCGGCGACCAGCGCCAACGAAATGATACTGCGCAACATGGCTTTCTCCTGGGTTGTATGAGCTCGATGAGCCCGACTGGTTGATTGATACAAAGTTTCTCAACTCTGTAACAATACATTATACACCCAAAAGTACTTACTGTCAAGTGTCGGTAGTAATTTATTGGCTTAGATAAAGTACTTTCTCTCTTTTTGATAGCAAAAAACGAGGCTGATTGCCTCGTTTTTACTCTTTAATTCCAAATGGAAGCGCTAGTTCTTGTACAATTCCTTTACCTGGAAAAGAATATACCAGCCGATAACGGCACCAATGAACCCGCCCACAATATTAAAGGAGACGAGACTCCCTACCAGGCTGATAAGGGTCGCATAGAATACCAGGCGCCAGGCACTCTTGGTGCGCTTGAATAATCCCGGTACCGCCATCAGTTCCAAAGCCAGAGCGGCAATAGACGCTACAAGCGACAAAATCGCTCCGATACCCCAGGCGCTACCGCCGAGCGCGGCCACCGGCGCCAACACGACTGAAAGACCAAGAGCGGCAAGAATAGCCGGGACAGCGATAACGGCAGCGATAATGATCAGGTACGGGGCAATCTTCACGAGAAACTCCTTGCCACCGAGAGGAATCTGAAACGGTGCCTTCTTCACCATAAACTCATCGAGAAACGCCTCGAACTGAGCCAGCATCCCCTTCATGTCGGAATGATTCCCTCCCTGGCTCGTTTGGGTTGGCGTCACCGATGCTGCTCCCCCCGCATTCTCTGTCGTCGGTTCCATAAGGTTATATTAATATTCTAACTTACTCTGTCTTTAGTATATCCCCACTTTCCAATTCCTGCAAAATCTCTCTCGGAATCGGACTGCGTTTGGGGCTCACTCCCGGGTAGCGCCAGGCACTGATTATTTTCAAACAGCAACTATCAGATAACAAATAGCGAGGACTCCCCGTTGACTGTTTTTTGTTTTTTGCTGATTGTTTCTGGTACATCACCCAGATTTCCTGTTTCCACACTTCTCGGCCATTGACCATCTTTGATGAAACCGGTTGCATCATGGCCACCGTCTTCGGCACCACACCCGTTTCGGTACGCCTGGGATGACGGATAATGCCCCGCACCTTCTGCTCACTCAGTCCATACTGGGTCATCTTGTAACGGGCATGAGCCGTAAATTCCATACCACTCTTCGGCAGCAGTTTCTTTTTCTGACTCTCAGCAAAACGTTCTTTCGCCTTGCGTACAAATTCCTGGTACGGCGATGCCATAAACTATTTGATTTCCATTCCACGCAGAGCGGCGATACGTTCCTCCATGGGCGGATGGGTCATGAAAAACTTGGCCATTTTTTTCCCCTTGAAAGGGTTGGCGATATACAGAGACGCGGTGGCGCGATTAGCCGCCTCCAATGGTTCCCGGTCACCGGAAATTTTCTCAAGAGCGTTTGCTAACCCCTCCGGATAACGAGTGAGGAGCGCTCCGGAGGCGTCGGCCAGGAACTCTCTTTTTCGGGAAATAGCGAGTTGCATCAGCATGGCAAAGAGCGGCGCCAAGAGAGACAGGATAATGGCGACTACCATCAGAATAACTTGCAGTTGGTTCTTGTTGTCACTATCACGATTCCCGCCAAACCACGCCCAGTGCCGGAACCAGTCCGCCAAAAGGGCCACAAACCCAACCAAAATCACTACCACTGTCGAGATCAGCGTATCGCGGTTCCCGATATGAGAAAGTTCGTGAGCCGCCACTCCTTCCAGTTCAACACGATTGAGTGTCTGCAATATTCCGGTCGTGAAACAGATGACCCCATGCTCCGGATTGCGTCCAGTCGCAAAAGCATTCAGAGCCGTATCTTCGATAGTATAAATCTTTGGTGTCGGTAGTCCCGCCGTAATAGCCAGGTTCTCTATCACGCGATACAATTCCTTGTTGTCTTCGAAATTGACGAGTTTGGCACCGCTCATGGAAAGCACGATTTTGTCGCTCCACCAGTACGATGTCGCGCTAGTCACTATCGAAAAAGCGACCGCCACATACAAAATAGCACTCGACTGCATCGCCCCAGCAAAAACGTACCCCACTCCGATGACGAAAAGCAAGAACCCCGTAATGTAGACAAGGGTGAGGCGCTGATTACTGTCTTTCTGTGTGTAGAGTGTCGCCATAGAAATAAAAAGAATCATGAATGACGAGCCAGGAATCAAGAAGGAAACCCAAGCTCGTACCTCATGATTCCTGATGTGTACCTCAAAATTAGAACTCCACTTTTACCGGCTCTTTTTCGGCCTCAGCTACCTCGAAGAATTCACTCTTGGTGAAGTTAAAGGCCCCCGCAATCACGTTTGAAGGAAACATATCAATCTTGTTGTTGAGATCCAAGACATTGCCATTGTAGAAACGGCGCGAAGCCTGAATCTTGTTCTCGGTATCAGAGAGTTCCCGTTGCAGTTCCAAAAAGTTCTGATTGGCCTTAAGGTCTGGATAAGCTTCAGCAACGGCAAAGAGGCTTTTCAGTGTTTCGGAGAGCATATTTTCCGCTTGAGCCTTGTCATGGGCCGTACCCGCCTGCATGGCGCTGGCTCGTGCCGCCGTCACCTTCTCAAACACGCCGCTTTCATGGGCGGCATAGCCCTTGACGGTATTGATCAGGTTCGGGATAAGATCATAGCGGCGCTTCAACTGGACATCGATATCGCTCCAGGCTTCGCTCACTCGATTCCGCAATTGCACTAATCCGTTATAGACAAAAACGACATAAACGACGACGATTCCAACGAGCACCAACAAAGCGAAAGGCAATGTGAGCATAGTGTTTTTTACAGGGTTTACATCCAGTATGGTAGCAAATCCAGAGGAAATTGCAACCGCCGGAACGGAAAATATGGTATACTTTTTATAGTTTTCATTTCCCCTAAAACCTGCCCACCTCTATGGAGCTCCTACAATCATACTTGGTATTCCTGATTCCGATTACGGTCGGCATCATCACCCAAGTAATCAAGTTCGCGCTGTATACTTTCAAGCACGGATTTAATATCGAATACGCCTTCACTCACGGTCACATGCCGAGCGCCCACACTAGTCTCGTGGTCTCGCTTTTGACCAGTGTCGCCTACTACGAGGGTATCCATTCCGGTGCTTTCGCTCTCTCGGCGGTTCTCGCCTTCATCGTCATCGATGATGCCGCCCGGATCCGCATGTATTTGGGTGATCAGGGGCGCTATCTCAATATGCTTGTCGATCAGCTCAACCTCAATCAAAATAATTTCCCCCGTCTCAAGGAACGCGTCGGGCACCGCATCAGTGAAATTATCGGCGGTGCTTTCGTCGGACTTTTCCTCACCCTTTTCTTCATCGGCATCTTCAGCTAAGCAGATTGTCAGAAAAAGAAAAACTCCTCGATCGGGAGTTTTGGTGGCACAAGAAAGTTGTTTGGGAGCAAAAAACTATTTTCGCTTCAGATTTTCCAGCTCTTCCTCGATCACTCGCCGGTCGCTCCAGGGAATCAGCTGGTCACGAAACGCCATGGTCACTTCGGCCCCCTTGCCGGTCACGAGGACAATATCGCCAATCTCAGCGAGCGACAACGCCCAGTGAATAGCTTCGCGCCGATCAAAAATCCGAAAATAGGTTTTGTCCTTTTTCTTCGTCACGCCTCGCTCGATGTCATCGATAACCTGCTCCGGATCTTCGTAAAACGGGTCCTCGTTGGTGAGAATGATGATATCCGCATAGGCACTGGCTATCTCACCCAGCAGTGGCCGCTTGCCCCGATCGCGTTCTCCACAGGCCCCAAAGACATGAATGATCTTGCTCCCCGGAATCTTGAGTGGCAGAATCGAAGCATAGAGTTTCTCAAAAGCATCCGGCGTCACCGCGTAGTCAATCAGGATGTCGGCGTTCATATGGTTAGGAACGAGCTCCATACGCCCTGGGACACCGGTGACACTCTGCAGCGCCCCGCTCGCTACCACGAAATCAACACCGAGGATCCGAGCCACCCCGAGAGCTGCCAGGGCGTTCTCAATATTGAACATTCCAGGGATACAGAGATGAAAACGGGTTTCGTCCACCAAAAACTCCGTCCCCTTAAAATCAAGCGTGATATCGGTCGCGAGAAGACTGGCCTGTGGATCCCTGGTGCTATAGGTGACTACCAACCGTTGTCCAATATTACAGAAAAACTGTGGGTCTTCCATGTCCAGATTGATTACGGCCTGTTTCGCTTGTTGAAACAACCGGCGCTTAGTTTCTCGATAGTGCGCCATCGTCTCGTGGTAGTCGAGGTGTTCGCGGGTCACGTTGGTCATGACGGCGATCTCGTAGGGTATACCCCACACCCGATTCTGATCGAGCGCGTGCGACGAGGTCTCAATCACGACATACTCGCAGTTTTCACGAACAGCATCTTTCAAAAACTTCTGCAGCTTCCATGATGATAGGGTAGTAAATTTTGAATCATTCACCCAGACACGCTCACCAATATGAAAGTTGATGGTCGAAGCGAGAGCCACTTTTTTCCCCGAGGCAGAAAGAATCCGAGCGATAAACTGAGTAGTAGTGGTCTTGCCATTGGTTCCCGTCACCCCGATGACTTTTAGTTTTCTCCCGGGGAATCCGTACCATACGCAAGCAAGCACCGCGCAAACAAGGTGATAGAAATTTTTCATTAATCGCGGTGTCAGCCGAGAAAAGAAACGTTTCATGAGAAATGCATTAGGGATTTGAGCCTCTGAAGCAAACGATACAGGGTATAGGAAAGAGAATCAAGAACAATGTCGTACGCGCCGGGGTAGACGGTTGGCAGGGCATCTGACGAAAATCCTGTTTTGAATTTCGTTATCCCGCTCCAGTCACTCTTATTATGCGATTCTTTTCCTTTGTTTTTTGTTGTTTGTTGACCGCTCGCTGTCCTCACTCCGCCGAAATCATAAAACCGATACCCTTCCTCTTTGGCAGTTTTCATTTGTTCCCACTGGAGAAGATAGGGCGCCATAACATCACGATGCGTATCGCTTGAGCCGCCATGAAGGTAAGTAACCGTATCGCCGTAAAAAATAACTAGATTGGCCGAAAGGACAACACCATCGTATTCAGCCACAAACAGCCGGCACATTTCTTCCGGCAGTATCTGAAAAAATTTCTCATAATAGTCCCTGGGATGCGCCGTAATCCCCTTGCGGTCCGAGGTCACCGTGATGAGATTGAGAAACGCCTCGATATATTTTTCTTCCCGCGTTTCAAACACTTTCACTCCTCGTTTTTCCGCCAAACGGATATTATAGCGAGTCTTCGACTTCATGTTTGCCAGAAGCACTTCTTCCGCTGGCAAAATATCTATCTTGAATACTTCCCGCGGCTGCATATCATGCGGCGCTTTGACTACCCTATACGGCACGGATTTTTTAATCGCTTCAAGTATCTCTTCCGCCATTGGCTCCACCCGCACCCAGTGACATTTTTGTTCCTTTGCTTTTTCGATGAGTTGAGAAATTGAAAATTGCCCGTCCGAGACGGGTCCGCCTTGGGCGGAAAAATTGGTCCCTCTGGGACCACGTGGTATATACAGATACTCCCCCACCAAAGGTAGCGCATGCACGATACCGTTCGCCGAAAAATCACCGTTCCCGAAAGGAACGGCTTCTTTCCCAACCGCCTCCTGCAAACGGAGCCAGGACTCTGACTGAAGGAATTCCTTCATCTCTCCCATAAAATATAATTCTCCTATTTCTTACCAAGATTCTTGAGCGCGGCACGGATCCGAGCGCTCACGTCCGTCACGTCCGCCGGCACCAATTTGAGCGCTTCGCGAGCCTGAGTGACGGAGTAGCCCAAAGACGTCAACGCTTCGAGGGCGTCTTGAGAAGCAGATGCATCGCCATCATCATCTCCTGCCACCGCTGTCACTTTGTTCTGCAGTTCCACAATCAATTTTTCGGCGGTCCTTTTTCCGACACCGGAAACCCGCGTGAGAATATTCGGGTCTTTGTTCACGATGGCTAACCGAATCGTTTTCACATCAGCGATGGAGAGAATGGAAAGTCCCACTTTCGGTCCGATACCCGATACCGAGATAAGCAACTCAAACATGGAGAGTTCTTCCTCATCAAGAAAACCATACAGAGCCAGCATGTCTTCACGGACATGGGTGTGGATATGAAGCAGTACCTGCTCTTGTCCCGCGAGTTTCCCCAATGTATAGGCCGAAACAGAAACTTGGTAACCGACCCCTCCGACCATCAAAATAACGGAGTTTCCGCGCATTCCTGCTATTTTTCCTTCCAATTGAGCGATCATATGAGCAACGTTTAGCTTCGTTAGCTTTTAGCTTCTCAGGAGCAAAACTCTAAAAAGTCTCTTTATTGTAACACGCCACCCTTTCACCTCAAATGATCTGACCCTTGCCAAAAGGCCTGAGGCATGCTAAAAATAAAGAACTTTGATTCCCTTCCTAATAAGATAACGAAGCTCCGCCCGCAACGATTCGCAAGCAAAGCGTAGCGATTCGGGCAGGTAATAAGCTACAAGCTAAATTTATGCCCATCAAAAAATCAGCCGTCAAATACATGCGCGTCACTGCCAAGAATACGCTCCGTAATAAAGTCGTGAACGGCGTTGTCAAAAGCGCTATCAAAAAAACCCGTGAAGCCGTCACAGTCGGTAACGTCGCCGAAGCCCAGGAACAGCTCAAGAAAGCTATCAAGGCTCTTGATAAAGCCGCCCAGAAGAAGGTCATCAAGAAAAATACCGCAGCCCGCAAAAAATCCCGTCTCAACGCCCTCGTCAAAAAAGCAGCCAAGAAATAATTTCTGATATCTCGTTGAACCTCATATAAAAACCGCCTCTTGGCGGTTTTCTTTATTTTATTCCCCCTCTCCATCTACGCCATACGAGAGGTGACATACCACTCTAGAACTTCCAGACAAACAAATCGAGCGATGCTTCTGGATCAGCTTTTCCCTGCTTCCATGCGGTATCAATGTCACTTAACAGTGCCAGGCCGTGTTTGAGACGAGAAAGTGGAAAATGTTCTATCGCGGCCACGGCTTTTTGCACCGTAAAGGGTGGCAATTTGGTCGCGGAAACAATATCGGACGGACGACGGATTCCACGATCAAACGCTTCGCGAACCAAAAGGAGCCGCCTCACCTGCCAGGCGCACATGGAAAGCACCGGGTACACCCCCTCCGACTTATCTGATTCCTGACGAAAAAGCAGTAGCGCCCGCGTGCGATCGCCACGACCCAGAGCATCAAGGGCGCTCCAAATATCGCCCCCTACCGGATAAGCCAGCAGCGCTTCGATATCGTCCGTCGTGATTATTCCTTCACTTTTGAAAGTAGCTAGTTTTTCCAGTTCCGCAATCATGCGTGCCGTGCTGTCCTGCGTCAAGGCGATGAAGAGCGGCAGCGCCCGGCCGTCGAACTGCACCTGGTTATTAAAGGCGGCTAATTCTTTGATGACAAGGTTCTCAAACGCTTTCCCCTGCAAAGCATCGTAAATCTCTTCCTTGTCTTTTTCGGCCAGCAAGAGCTTCGTGAGTGGCTGTGTCTTTTTCAATTTTCCGACATGAACAAACAAAAGAATCGTGCGTTCCGGCAAAGCACCGGCATGTTCCTTGAGAAATTTGATGAGAAGCTTTTCCGAAATCTCTTCAAGCATGAAAGGATGGAGAAAAACCACCATCTTTTCCGTCGCAAATAATCCGCCTTCGCAGGCGCCAAGAGCACGCTTCACGTCCTGCGCTGATCCCTGATCCTCAAAATCAAAAACAAAGACTTCGGCAGCGATATATTTTTTTGTGAAGGCTTGTACGAGAGTTCGTTTGCGTCGGGACACCAGAAACTCGTCTTCACCATGGAGAAAGAGAATCATAGCTTCGTTAGCTGCATTAGCTTCGTTAGCTGCATTAGCTTTTCGAAGTAGAAAGTAAACCTTTTCTCAGTATAACAAAAAACAGACACTTGGTCTGTTTTTCGCCCTAACAAGCTAAGAAGCTAGAAGGCTAACAGCTAATTAGCGGGGGTCCACTCGAAGGCCTGGCCGGGCACCATCACTTCCACCCAGATTTGCCCAGGAACAAACTTCACCTCATTATTCGCCTCATCGAAAAAAGTAAGTTTGTTTTCAGCACTCGATTTGTCTTTCTTCCACGCCCCGCGGTACTGCTCGCCGTTCATATAGAAGAAAGCGCTCCCGCTGTCCTTGGTATCAAACCAGGGATCACCGAGCTGCAAGTTATTGTATCGGCCAGAAATATTAGTCGGGCCAACTTTCTCCCCCTCGGGCAATCCCTCCCACGGATCCTGTACCCCGCGCGACCGGTAATCCACGTTGGCCAGAATCTGTTCGTTCTCAGCAATAACTACCACAATGTTCTTGGGGGCAATCCGCTCCTTAGTAGTCCGGTCAGTATCTGGCACTCCGCCCCAGATCCGTTTGTAACTGTTGGTCTCCCGATCATAATCATACTCGGCTTCCATGATGCCCGGAAAACCGATGCGTAGATGACCACCCGTAGGACG
This sequence comes from uncultured Bdellovibrionales bacterium, assembly GCA_964488025.1. Taxonomy (GTDB): domain Bacteria; phylum Patescibacteriota; class Minisyncoccia; order Moranbacterales; family UBA1568; genus UBA1568. The sequence goes on along the minus strand of CAZATJ010000010.1, from coordinate 19,444 downwards.
AGCATCGAGAGGCTTGTCCTCCTGATGTGGATAGCCGGCAAACTTGCTCTCCATCCGATAGCCGAAATCCTTGGTTGCTTCCAAGATTTTGGCGAACTTTATATATCCGGTATCTTCGATGCGCATTAATCCGGTACGCTCCTTGCGGAAACAGTAGGCGCCAGCACTTTTCCCACCCTGGTTGTTACAATCCAGGTTATCGATAACCCCATCATCGAGCTTCTTTAAGGCGAAGGCTGATCCGCCCCAGCCGACAAAGATAGCATCAAGTCCCTTGGCAATATTAATATAATCATGGCGAGCGCTCCGGATTGACCCCACCTCTTCCGGTGTCTCGCACTGATACACACCCATGAGACGCGTGACAAATATCCCAGCGGCAGGATTCGGCATCTCAAATACCATATCAGCATCAGAAAAACCAGCGACTGGTCGAGCCTGGGCATCTACCGGCTGCATAATGGCGACGGGACGACGATTCCAGTTCTCACACGGCACCCCGGAAATCGCGCCTACCGGGCCAGTATTAGCCGGACCAGTGGCAGTTGTCGCCGGCAAAGACTGGTTCTTGTTATTGAGTTCGATTGGTTTGCGTTCCACCTTCTTTCCCAAAACAAAGTATCCGATAATTCCCGCGAGGGCTACCGCTACCAAAAAAAGAATGAGTTTTTGCTTCGTGTTCATACTCGAAAAATATATTAATGCTGACAGCGCGAGCAGAAAAAAATACTTCGGCTGCCGAGTTTTTTACGTTCTATTATTGTACCACATTTCTTACATGGTTTTCCGGTGTATCCGTAGACATGGAGCACTCGCTTAAAACGCCCCTCCAAACCATCGGTATCGCGGAAGTCACCATCGCTCGTCCCGCGCAGTTTCACGGCATGACGGAGTACTTTTTTGATAGCCGGAAGGAGCTTCTGCCATTCTTTTTCAGTGAGCGTGGCAATCCGTCGCGTCGGGAGTATACCGGCCAAAAAAAGCGCTTCACTTCGATAGATGTTGCCGATACCAGCAATCAAATTCTGTTCGAGCAACACTACTCCTACCGGGCGACTTTTGCGCTTCATCAAAATATCTCGAAAAACTTTCGGTGTCAGTTTCCGTGAGAGCGCATCAATGCCGAGCAGGGCGATGCTTTTGAGCGTTGTGACTTCTTCGGTTTTCACCAAACGCAGCCAGCCAAATTTTCGCATATCAGAAAACTCGAGTGTTGTGCCGTCGGTAAAAGCAATGACATGATGGATGTACCCATTAATCGGATCTGAAGTAAAAGCCTTCGAATTTCTATTCGTCTCATCTTTCACGAGAAAATGACCCGTCATCTTGAGATGAGCAACCATCGAATATCCATTATCAAGATCAATGATGATGTGCTTTCCCAGACGGTGGGTACCCGTCACCCTAGCCCCCTTGATAATCCGTGAGAATGTGGCGAACGGCGTCAGAATCTTTTTTTTCCAATCACTCCATACCGAAACAACCCTCTTCCCAGAAATCTTCCGGTCGAGTTGTGTGACAACAGTTTGAACTTCTGGCAGTTCAGGCATAAGTATTTTCTAATAACCAAGCATACCATATTTACAGATTTACCACGTCGCTTGAGAGCGACTGCGGTTGACTTTGACCCTGTTTTCTGCTATACTGGAAGAGTAAAGAAGCGAAAGAACCGGGTGGACACGGTTTTTTTTCTTTTTATAATCAGTAAAAATAAACATATGTCTCTAGAGCTCCCAACAGAAGAATGGAAGAAACAAAGAGGGGATTTCCATCTTGATCCGGATAAACAGGATAAAGTGCAGACGGATCCACTCGCAGAAGCAAAAGATCGCGCCATCATAGACCAAATAACCGGTGCTACCTTTGAAACCCTGGATGAGGTACTTGAAAATCTCTCCCGCGCAGTTCTGGAGCAACCAGAACTCAAGAACGATGATAGATATAATGAAAGATTGAGAGCGGCCAAAAAACGGCTCGATGAGCTGATGCCAAGCTCTCATTAAACCATGAGGTGGACATAAAAACCGGCCGCGGGGCTGGTTTTTTCTTTATCTTAGTTTTCTCTTGTTTTCTTTGTCTTCCCTAATAAGCTCATGAAGCTAGGAAGCTGTTTCAAATTTCCCCCCAGTTCTTCCCCATCATCGTTTCGGCGATAAGCGGGACACGAAGAGGATAAACATCTTCCATTACTTTCTTCACCGCCTTTGCAAACACCTCTGTTTGGTTCTCTCGTACCTCGAAAATGAGTTCATCGTGCACCTGAAGCACCATAACCGCGCTATCTTTGAATTGTTTTTCAATCAACTCCGCCACCGCGAGCATAGCCAGCTTCATGATATCGGCCGCCAGTCCTTGCACCGGCATATTGATGGCCATGCGCTCCGCGGCCCGAGCCACCTGAACATTGTTACTTTCAATTTCCGGCGTATAGCGCCGGCGACCCAGTTCCGTTTCCACATAATGATTCTTGCGCGCGCCTTCCTTCATCTCTTCGATAAACTTCGCCACACCGGAAAACTTTTCGAAATAAGCGCTGATGAATTCCGCCGCCGTCTTCTGCTCGATTTCGGCCGCCTGGGCCAACCCATACGCCCCCATGCCATAAAGGATCCCGAAGTTGAATACCTTGGCCTGACGGCGCATATCGGGAGTCACAGCCTCCGGTGCCACTTTGAATACCACCGAGGCTGTCGTCCGATGCACGTCTTCGCCTTTTTGAAACGCTTCCACTAGCTCTGTATCTCCGCTCAAATGAGCCATGACCCTCAGTTCTATCTGGGAATAATCCACTCCCACCAAAACGTGTCCCAAGGCCGGTTCAAACGCCCCCCGCACCCGCTCACTCCATTCCCCACGGGCAGGAATATTCTGCAGGTTCGGATCAGCCGATGAAAGACGCCCGGTCGCCGCCACTGTCTGATAGTACGTCGTATGCAGTCGTGATTGTTTATCAACCAGGGCCGGCAAAGCATCGAGATAGGTCGTTTTTAATTTGAACAACTCCCGATAACTTTCGATCTTCTGGATAATGGGATACTCCTGTAATTTCTGCAGTTCCGAAGCGGCGGTCGAAATGCCGGTTTTTGTTTTCTTGATATTGGTTGTCGGAATGTGCAGGTCCTGAAAGAGAATCTCCGCGAGCTGCTTCGGAGAATTGATATTGAATTCCCGACCGGAGAGCGTATAGATATCTTTTTCCAAAGTTATGAGCTCGTTTCCCAATTCATCCGACAGAGCCTGAAACTTTTTCGTGTTGAGAATAATACCGTGTTCTTCCATGGCAAACAGGATAGGAACGAGCGGCATCTCGATTTGTTCCAAAACGGTACGAATCGTTTTACCGGCTGTCTGCGTCTTACTCACCTCATCAAGTTTTTCCTCATATCGCTCTCTCAGCTTCAGAAGATACGGCGCCTCGTGGTACGGCGGCTCTTCGCTATATTCTACCAGCACCAGATAGTCGAGCTCGACATTCCCACCGGAGTCAAGCAGGTACGCCGCAAGCAAAACATCGAACACCACTCCACGCAAATGAATATTTTCTTTGTGAAACAGATGCATGAGCGCCTTCTCGTCGTACACTACCTTTTCTTGTTTCTCATCTTCCAGAAATCCTTGCAGTGTGTTTTTTGTCTCATTATTCCAAGCGACAAAAAAACTTTCTTCTGGCGATACTGTCAGATGGATGGATTGCAAACCGGCACCGAACAAAGATTCCGTTTCCTTTTTTGCCCACAAAGCTACTTTCTTCCCCTGCGATTTTTTCAGAAATTCTTTGATTTCTTTTTCCGTTTTTAATTCCTTCTCTTTTGTCTTCTTGCTCGATTTTTCTTGTTGGTTATCAAATGCCTGTTGATGGTTATCCCCGGAAAGCCGCTTGATCAAGCTGAAAAAACCGAGTTCCTGAAACATTTTCGTCACGACACTTCGGTCATAGTCGCGCGCCACACAGGCTGGAAGATCAAGCATCACCGGCGCCTCCCGATGAATGGTGCCCAGTTCCTTGGAAAGAAAAGCCTTCTCCTTGTCAGTCTCAAGTTTTTTGCGCACCGCTTCTTTCACGTCAGCGAGGTGTTCATAAATATTCTCGAGTGTCCCAAATTCTTGCAGTAAGGCAGTAGCCGTCTTGGCGCCAACACCCGTCACACCAGGAATATTGTCCGACGCATCACCGGCCAAGCCCTTGTAGTCAGGAATCTGTTTGGCAGTAAATCCATATTTTTCTACGACTGCCTTTTCATCATAGAGCACAATGTCCTTGATGCCCTTCCTGAGCATAAAGACTTTCACCTGTGGTGTCACCAGTTGCAGTTCGTCGCTGTCGCCTGTCACGATGATGACCTGCACATCCTCTTTTTCCGCTTGCCGTGCTAGTGTTCCCACGCAGTCATCAGCCTCGTACCCCTCCTTCTCATAAATCGGGATGTTGAACGCTCGTACCACTTCTTTCACTCGGGGAATCTGAGCATACAGGTCATCTGGGGCCGCGGTGCGCGTCGCCTTATACTCAGCGTACAAATCATCCCGAAAGGTCGGCCCTTCAAGATCAAACGTGGCCGCGATATACTCCGGATGAAATTTTTCCAAAACCGACAAAAGCGTCATGGCAAACCCATAGACCGCCTGCACCGTCTCACCATCTTTGGTAGTAAGTGGCGGCAAGGCATGGTACGCCCGGTGAATGAGAGCATTCCCATCGAGCAACACCAATATTTTCGGATGCTTTTCCATAAAATTCAGTATACTCCGCTCGTCATCTTTATAAACTATTTACCTTTATTTCCCGTTCGTTTTCCGAAAGAGAACGGAGAGTGATGTCGATTCTTTTTTCGGGAAGGATTTCCGCGATACGCTCGGGCCATTCGAGGATGACGAGGCCCTCAGGATCGGCACACCATTCGGCAAATCCTAACTCTTGGAAATCCTTGGTTTCTACGCGGTAAGCATCGGCATGATAGACACGGCGGATACCGGTGGCGCTCGGTTCGGATAACTCGTACTGCTTCATAATGACAAACGTCGGGCTGACATAGGGACGTGTAGCCCCCAGCCCCTCAAGAACCCCCTGAACAAAGGTCGTCTTCCCCACCCCCAAATCACCTGAAAAGCACAGAAGCCTGCCGGGGGCGATTTCCCCAGCCAACTTCTTCCCGAACGCTCGGGTTTCCTCGGCAGAATGAGTAACGAGTATATGGTTCATTGCCTTTATCCTAGCGTAAAGCAGTTATTTTGACGAATAATGCTTTTGGTTTGACAGCTCGTCTTTTCTCTGCTACCTTTGACTATCTGTCTTTTTCCCAACGGTGACCTGAAAGAGTTTGGTGTTTGTTATTTTGGTTTTGATATTTCCTCCCCTATGTCCCTCACCCCATCTCAGCAATTCGAAGAGCTCCTGAAAAAAACCACCGCTCCACTTATTATCCTTCCGAGCTACCCCAGTCGTGATGCCGTTGCCACCGCCTTCGCCCTCGCTTTTTTCTTAAAACATCTTGGAAAAGAGGCTCACGTGGCCGGAGAAAATATCACCGAAGACAAAGGGGTTCTTTCCTTTATCGGCGAACCGGAAAATCTCCTTCCGACGATTACCGGTGCTCGTGACTTCGTCCTCACCTTCAATACCACGCGCAACAAGATACTGAACGTGCGTACCGAAAAGACTGACGAAGAACTGCGCGTCTATCTCACGCCAGAAAATGGCGCTATCGATCCGCGCGATTTTTCCTTCATTCCCGCCAAGTTTAAGTTCGACCTCGCCATCATCATCGGCTCTCCCGACAAAGAACATTTGGGGAAAATCTACGAGGAAAATCCCGATATCTTCTATGAACTCCCCATCATCAACATCGACAATCATTCGGATAACGAACTGTTCGGCCAGGTAAATCTCGTCGATATTACCGCTTCTTCCAACGCCGAAATTCTCGCCGAAATCTTAGAAAAGGACGTTCTGGGAAAAAGAGATGACCCCACCAACGAGAGCCTGCTTGCCGGTATCATAGCTGCCACCGATAGTTTCCAAAAAAAGAACACTACTCCCAAAGCACTCCAAATTGCTTCACGCCTCATGGACAGAGGAGCTGATCAGCAGAAGATTATCCGCTCCCTCTACAAGACCCAACCGCTCCACCTCCTCAAACTGTGGGGGCGCGTTATGGCGCAGGTAAAATGGAACGAGGAACTGAAACTGATCTGGGCCTTGGTGAGTATCGAGGATCTGGTCCAATCCCGAGCCGTGGCCGCCGACTTGCCAAGAGTCTTGGAAAAAATCAGAAGTAACTACTCTTCCGCGGGGTTTTTCATGATCCTCTATCCAGAAAGTGCCACGGTCATTCGCGGGCTTATCAAAGCAGCCAGTGGGGAAAGCCTCACCCTTCTCGCGGAACGTTTCGGAGAAGGCCAGCTCCACGGTGATACGCTTGAATTCGTTCTTCCCTTAAGCAGTCTCGACGAGGCTGAGCGACTGACCATCGAAAAATTGCGAGGATTTTTGTCCGCAAAGTAATCTCTGCCTTTCTTTCATATTTGTATTTGAACCGCACCCTACGGTGGGGCTTTTTGCTTTGAGAGGATGAATTGCGCTACAATAGAATCACGAAAAAATACTAAAGCCAACTCATTCCTATGGTCAAAGTCGTCCACTCAGAACCAAGCATGCTTGGGAGAAGTGAAAAAAAGGCGCAAGAAGTCCTCAGTAAGATGCGCGCCCAATCGATTGAGGAACAAACTGCCCGCAAAGCGGAGGCATTCGGGATGCGCTATCTTGATCTGGCCATCTTTCCTATCGATGCAAATACCGTATTCCTGCTTCCCAAGGCTGATGCCGTGCGCTATGGCGCTGTCCTCTTCCAGAAGGAAAAACCAAAGCTCCGTATCGGCATTATCGACCCGGAAAATACCGAGAGTCGGGAATTTTTGACAGCCTTCGCCCAAGAGCGAGACCTGGAAGCTGATTTTTTCGTCGTTTCCCAGCCATCAATAGAAAAGGCCTGGCAAGAATATAACAAGAAACCGCTCATTGAAAATCTCGACTTCATGCACGTTTCGTTTTCCGGAGCCGACCTTGAAAAATTCGAAAGGGATTTCGGGGAGCTCATCCGTCTCAATAGAGATGCTTCCAATATCCCCACTTCGCGCATCCTCGAAATCATTCTCGCCGGCGCCTACAAACTCCGCTCAAGCGACATCCACTTCGAACCTTTCAAAGAGAGCGTCCGCCTGCGCTACCGCATCGATGGTATCTTACAGGAAATAGGCAATCTCCCGACACCTATTTATCAGCTCGCCATCTCGCGTGTCAAAATGATGGGGAAAATGAAAATCAACATCCGTAACCGCTCTCAAGACGGACATTTTTCCGTCGAACTCGGAGAGCACCACATCGATATCCGCGTCAACATCATCCCTGGCAACTACGGCGAAAGTATCAATATGCGCCTCCTGACTGGAGAGGAGGCCTTTGTCCCAGTCGAAGAACTCGGCCTGCGCGGACGCGCCTATGATGAAGTAAAAAAACAAATCGAAAAGCCGTTCGGAATGATTCTCAACACCGGACCAACCGGGTCTGGAAAAACGACAACGCTCTACAGCCTCTTAAACAGCGTCAATGGAAAGTCGCTCAAAATCATCACTATCGAAGATCCCATCGAGTACATGCTTCCCGGCATCATTCAGACAGAAGTTTCGAAAGACAAAGAATACACCTTCGCTCAGGGACTGCGAGCTATCGTACGCCAGGATCCCGACGTCATATTGATCGGTGAAATCCGCGATGAAGAAACGGCTGATATTGCCTTAAACGCGGCACTCACCGGCCACCTCGTTTTTTCTACCCTGCATACCAACAGCGCGGCAGCCTCCATCGCCCGTCTGCAGGAACTCGGGGCCAGAGTCAACTCTATCGCGACCGGAGTGACCATCTTCATCGCCCAGCGTCTGGTCCGTATCCTGTGTCCACACTGCAAGACATCCTACGTTCCGGCAGAAAAGACCGTCATCGCCATCCTGAAGATTCTTTCTTTTGCCTCTCCAAAAGCCGGCATAAAAATCCCAGAGGATATTCCAATCCTCTACAAACCTGTAGGCTGCACCGAATGTGGCCTGAGCGGTTATCGAGGGCGCAAAGGAATTTTCGAGGTCTTTCCAACTAACGATCGGATGGCTACCCTTATCATAGAGGGCGCCCAGGAAAACGAAATCCGCAAAGCAGCCATTGAGGACGGTATGCTCACTATGGCCCAAGACGGGATACTGAGAGTCATTGAGGGACTCACTACTATGGATGAGGTCTGGACCAGCGCTGGAAAAGAAGAAACGCTTCAAGGCCTCTATGACGATATTCTCTCCGATGTCGGCATCCAAGAAACTATCGCCAAGAGTGCCGAAACGAAGAAGTGATCTTGGATAAAAAAATACCCTCCAAAAAAATGGGGGTATTTTTCATACTTACCGCTTCAGCTGTAGACAAGACCTCAAACATGGGAGCGAGAGGGAAGGAAAGGTGTCGAGGTATAGCGCAGCCGAAACCACCCTACCCGGATCTTGGCAACAATTCCGTGATTGAGGATAAAAGATAGAAATCCCCAATTGTCTACATGTGAAGCAGTGCCTGATAATATCAGACTTTCTTCTTTTTAAAGTGACTCCTGATGATAGCATGCCTTTGTTTTTTTGTCAAGAAGTGTTACACTAAAAGGAGTTACGAACCGTTTTTTCCCTTATTCAAGCATTTTTATTACTATGATTCACCCGACTCACCCTGAGCCCAAACCAGAAAAATCGGCTGAGGAACAGAATCTCGACAACACACTCCGACCCCAAAGTTTTCATGAATATATCGGCCAGGACAAAATCAAGCGCCACCTCGATATCTTCATTCAGGCCGCCAAAAAACGTACGGAAAATATCGATCATGTTCTTTTGTATGGTCCTGCTGGTCTCGGAAAAACCACTCTCGCCCACATTATCGCCAAAGAAATGGGAGTTGGAATCAAAATCACCTCAGGACCAGCCATTGAAAAGGTTGGTGACCTCGGTTCGATTCTCACGAACCTGGAGAATGGCGACGTACTTTTCATCGACGAAATCCATCGCCTGAACAAAATGATCGAAGAAGTCCTGTATCCGGCCATGGAGGATTACAAGCTCGATATTATCATCGGTAAAGGTCCGGCCGCCCGCACCATCCAGCTCGACCTACCAAAATTTACCCTCATTGGTGCCACTACCCGTCTCGGCTCGCTCTCCAATCCGCTCCGTAATCGTTTCGGATCAACGCATCGGCTCGAATTTTACACGCCGGAAAATATCGAGAAGATTGTCAAGCGTTCATCTGGTATCCTTGGTATCGGTCTCGATGAGACTGGCGCCGGGGAAATCGCGAGGAGTAGCCGCCAAACGCCGCGCGTCGCCAACCGCATCCTAAAGCGCGTCCGTGACTATGCCGAAGTCAAAAATCACAAAACCATTTCTGGCACGCTCGCTCGCGAAGCCCTCGACCTCTACGAAATTGACCATCTCGGTCTCGAACCGACCGACCGCCATATTTTGAGTACTCTTATTCATAAATTCAAAGGTGGTCCCGCTGGCATCCAGGCGCTCTCGGCCGTCACCGGCGAAGAAATCCAGACTATAGAAGATGTCTACGAACCGTACCTTATCCAACTTGGCTTTCTCGCCCGTACGCCCCGCGGCCGCGTCGTCACCGAGGCCGGCTTTGCCCACCTTGGTCTCGTTATGCCAAAAAACCACCAAGAAAAATTATTGTAGACATCCTTCCGCGATGATACAATAAAAAAGATTCATCTTATGAGAAATGTATCAGTGGTTTCTCATCCAAGTACTCTGCATGTTTCATCAAGATGCTCATGAGATAAGCACAAGCAAAATTATGCGCCTTATTTTTGGTCTTCTCTACACGGTTCTTTTCCTGAGCTACGTCACAACAGCATTCTTCATCGTCTTTCACCTCCTACGTTATTCGATTGACCGCAAAGCGGCCGTTTTCAGTACTATTTTTTTCCTCACTGTCTTTACTATCCTCCTCTTCACCAACGCTGTCCTCTTCTTCTCTCTTCCTTTAGAAGACATTCTTCCTCTCTCTTCTCTCTAAATAAATATCTCCTATGCCGACACCCTCACCGCTCAATCACCATCATTTTCAGGGACAGCACGAAAATGAACAGGTGCTCAGGGTCATCCACCGACACTGGTTCAATATTCTCATGCATTTTATCGTTGTTTTTTTCTGCACATTCTTCGTTGTCGGGAGCTTTTCCATCCTCCCGCTCTTTTTTCCTGAAATCGTCAGCGGAGCATCAACGCTTTTTTCATTCGCCCAAAACACTATTTTTATTTTCATCTGGCTCTACGGTTTCCTCGTCTGGATCGACTATTATTTGGATGTCTGGATTGTCACCAATGAGCGCATCGTCAACATTGAACAGAAAGGCCTTTTTACCCGCCATATTAGTGAACTGCGCTTCTCCCGCGTCCAAGACGTCACGAGTTCTGTCGATGGCCTCATCCCGACCATGCTCAATTTCGGTGACGTCTATGTTCAAACCGCCGCCGAACAGGAACGTTTCGTTTTCCGCCAGGTCGGCGACCCCTTCGCCATCAAAGACGAAGTGATGCGCCTCTCTCGAGAAGCAACGCGAGACGATATGAACACCCTCGCCACCGCCTTAGGCAAGTAGCAATCAATAATCATCAGTGAGCAAGGATTGACTCTTTTTCCGATTTCTGTTTATTGTTAGTTGTTGTCTGTAGATTGCTTTATTGTTAATTGCTGATTGTTAACTCTTTTCTATGTCAGGACACTCTCACTGGGCAGGTATCAAACACCACAAAGGCTTAAACGACGCTAAGCGCGCCGCTGTTTTCACCAAGTACGGCCGCAACATCATCATCGCGGCCGCGGCTGGCGGCGGTAACCCCGATACCAATTATTCTCTCAAGATTGCCATCGATGCTGCTCGCACAGTGAACATGCCCAAAGAAAATATCGACCGGGCCATCAAACGCGGCACCGGGGAATTGAAAGACGGAAATCAGATTGTCGAGCTCATGTACGAGGCCTATGGCCCCGGTCAGGTCGCTCTCTTGATTGAGACCGCCACCGACAATAAAAACCGCACCGTGAGCGAGATAAAACTGGTCCTCACCAAGAACAACGGAAAATTCGTCCCAACCGGCTCGGTGAGTTTCATGTTCCGACGCGTCGGCCTCATCAGTTTCTTGCTCGAAAAATATTCCGCCGAAACGCTAGAGCTGGAAACCCTCGAATCAGGCGCGGATGATTTTTCTATCACTTCTGAAGTATTCGTCGCCATAACCGCTATCGACAAGCTCCAATCCGTCGAAGAATACTTCCGGAACAAAAGCCTCATCTGCGAGAGCGCGTCCTTGGGCTACGTCCCCACCCAGACCGCTACACCGAGTGAGAAGGACCTGCCCGCTCTCGAAAAACTCCTGGAGGCTCTCGACGACCACCCCGACGTCCAGCGCGTCTGGGACAATCAGAGCCCGCTTCCATAGGCTTCTTAGAAAATCTCTCCTTTATGCGAATCCTTGGTATCGATCCCGGCACCGCGACGGTGGGCTGGGGGGTGATAGAAATAACGGGTGGCAAGGCTACGGCGGTGGCTTTTGGGCATATCAGCACGTCTCCTGATCTCTCGGACGAAAAACGTCTGGTGGAAATTGCCAATGACCTCCAGGCCATCATCAACCAGTACCACCCAGAGGAAGCCGCCGTGGAAGAACTTTTCTTTTTCAAAAACCAAAAGACCATCATCTCGGTCGCCCAAGCCCGCGGCGTTATCCTCTTGACTTTGGAGAATTTATGTGTTAATATTTTCGGTTACACACCACTGGAAGTGAAACAGGCGTTGACAAACTATGGGCGCGCTGATAAATCCCAGGTACAATTGATGGTGAAGGCACTCCTGAAACTCCCTGAGATTCCCACGCCAGACGATACCGCCGATGCTCTGGCGATTGCCCTCTGCCACGCCAGCCGCCGAAAAATGGAGTCCGTTAGAAATTCCTAAGCTAGGAAGCTAAAAGCTAATCAGCTAAGAAACTCGAATATGTCCTACCATCCTTTCATCAGCTTCATCGTCGAACAAGGCGTGCCGCTCCAGACGGTTTCCCTCCTTTTGATGCTACCCGTGATCGTGACGCTGGTAGCTTTTTTCCGCCAGGTAATTGGGATTAAAGCTTTTGGTATTTATACCCCCTCAATCATCACCTTTGCCCTCCTCGCCTTTGATCCCAATGGCCTCAAATACGGTATCGCTATATTCGTTTCGGTTATCGCGGTTGGCACCCTCTCTCGGTTCCTCATGAAAAAATTTCGCCTCCTCTACCTCCCCCGCGTAGCTATGACTGTATCTATCGTTTCTCTCGCTATCTTAGGCATACTGATACTCGGCGGCATGACCAATCGCACTGGGCTGGCTTCGGTTTCGATCTTTCCTCTCCTCATTATGATTACCCTCGCAGAAAAATTCGTTGCCACCCAAATCGAAAAGGGTAGCCGTATCGCGCTCATCCTCGCCGTGGAAACTCTAGTCATCTCGGTCGCTGGCTATTTTCTCGTAAGCTACGACGCGCTCATCACGCTCATCCTTACCTACCCTTGGATTGTCCTCTTTACCTTTCTCATCAACTTCTCCCTGGGAAAATGGACGGGGCTGCGTATCATCGAACTCGTGCGCTTCCGAAAAATCATAAAGCACTTACAATAGCTTTGCCTCTTCTTTCTTGTTTTTTCTCCGTTGACTGATAGTTGTTAACCGCTGATTGCTTCGTATGCTTGATTTCTTCAAAAAAAGCGGGCTCCTCCTCGGCATGAATGCCAGGAATTTGGAATATATCCGCCCCAACAACCGTACACGCAGTATGGAGATTGCCGACAGCAAGCTCCTCTGTAAGCGCCTCCTCAAAAAGAATGGCCTCGGTGTGTCTGCTCTCCTTGCCAAAATTAAGACGCACGAAGAACTCGACTCGTTTGACTGGACCACGCTCCCTGACAGTTTTGCTCTCAAACCAAATCGCGGGTTCGGCGGTGAAGGCATTGTCGTCGTCTATGCCCGCAAAAAGGGACGGGCGGACGCCTGGGTCAAGGCTGACGGCACCGTGATTACTGTTGAAGATTTACGTTCCCACGTCCGAAACATTCTTGATGGCTCTTTCTCTCTCGCCAACACCCCTGATATCGCTTTTTTCGAAGAGCGCCTGAAACTCCTCAAGCTCTTCAAGCCCTACAGTTACAAAGGCATCCCCGACATTCGGGTTATCGTCTTCAATCATGTCCCTGTCATGGCCATGCTCCGCCTCCCTACCCGCGCCTCCGACGGCAAGGCCAACCTCCAGCAGGGCGCCATCGGGGTCGGCATCGACCTCGCGACCGGTACCACAACGACCGCCATCATCGGCAAAGGTCATCTCATCGAATATGTCCCTGGTACCAGGCTCGTCCTCTCCGGTATCAAGATCCCCTACTGGAAAGAAATCCTTCGTATGTCCATAGAGGCTCAGAGACTTTCAGGGCTTGGTTTTCTTGGGGCTGATATCGCCATCGATCGCGATCGTGGTCCGGTCATTCTGGAACTGAATGCTCGGCCAGGGCTCTCCATCCAACTGGCCAACCTGGCTGGACTCAAGGGTCGCCTCAGGCGCGTCTCGGGAATCAAGATTAAAACCACGGAACGCGGCATACGCGTCGGCCAAAATCTTTTCGGAGGAGAAATTGAAGAAGAAATTGAAGAACTCTCCGGCAAGCGTGTCATCGGCAGTATCGAAAAGGTAAAGCTCATCGGCAAGGACGGCAAAGAGATCGAGGTCGAAGCCAAGATCGACACCGGTGCCGATTCCACCTCAATCGATACCGAACTCGCTAGACAACTTGGCTTTGCAGAGGCCCTTAAAACATTCGAGATGAAAGTAGCTGGACGAGATGTTCTTAAAGAACTCTCAAAAGAAGAACGCGAAAAACTTTTTGCAACTATCCCAGACCTCGCTGATACTTTTGCCGTTAAATCCTCTCACGGGTACTCCTACCGTCCTGTTATACTGATAACCCTAACTATCGACTCTATCACCATCCCAGCCAAAGTTTCCTGTATTGATCGCTCACACCTTACTTATCCTGTTATCGTCGGTCGAAAACATTTGCGAAAATTTCTCATCGATGTCAACAAGTAACTTTTTCTTTCTTATCAATTATTCTTCACGACTTTAAACTTTTTTTCCCCATTATGACTATAAAAGAATATATTAAAAATATTAAGCATGGCGGCTTTAAATCTTTCCTTAAGAAGGCCTTGGAGCTTGGTGTCAAGATAAAAATAATTCCCGGGGAAGGCTCTCCTATACTCAAACTTGAGTATGAAGGAAAATCTATTTTTTGCTACAAGAGAAATCTTCCTATTTACAAAAGAATGGGGAACCTCACAACCAACAAGGAAATCACAAAAACTATCCTTGACGCTTCTGACGTCAAGACGCCAAAAGGTATCACTGCTGCCTCTCTCCAAGAAGCGCTGAAGCTTATTCAAAAGAAAAAACTCAAATACCCACTCATTTGCAAGCCTGTTGACGGGTCTCTGGCCAAAGGTGTTACTTGGGATATCAGCTCTCCTAAAGAATTGCGTGCCGCTGTTGCTCACGCTAAGGGAGCCTATGGGAAGCGCCCAGGGGTGAAGTTTCTTATTGAAGAAATGTTTGTTGCCAACGAATACCGCGTCTTGGTATTCCAAGGCGAGGTCCTCTCCTGTGTCCAAAAGATTTCTGCCGGTATCACCGGTGATGGAGTCTCCACCATAGAGGAACTCATCAAACGCTTTGACTCTAAAAGAATGCCTGGGTTTGAAATTAAGCTTGATAAAACAGCAAAAGAAACGCTCAAGCTGCATCTTCTTTCACTCAAGTCTGTCCTCCCGAAAGGCCACTTTTTCAAACTAAGGAATAACCTCAACATGTCTGATGGAGGAAGATCCATAGAGCGAACCAAGGAAATGCATCCTTATTTCAAAACTATCTGTTCACGTGCCATCGAAGCTGTCGGGTTGACCTATGGTGGAATAGATTTTTTTGCTTACGATATTTCTTCGCCAAAGAGCGACTACGTTATTATTGAAATTAATCCCAACCCCTTCTACAACATGCACGAAAAGCCACTTGTCGAAGGGAAAGGCGTAGATGTTTCAAGTGAAATTCTCAGGGCTATCTTCCCAAAACTTTAGAAGTGTAGCGAGTCCGTTCTTGCTTCGAAGCAAAACAAAAGAGTCTTTCCAGCTTCTCTTTTCCTCTTCTTTGTGGTATACAATAGAGATACCTCTTGATTTTTCCCTATGACATTTTTTCGCAAAAGACGCCAACTTACTGGTACAGATAAGCCAAAAAGTCGGTTCTGGAGGATCCTCTTCCGAATCGGGCTGGTGTGTTTTGGCGTAGGGTTCGTCGTGGTCGGCTCCACCTTCGCTTGGATTGCCAAAGACCTTCCCAATCCCGGGGAAGTAAATAAGCGCGTTATCGTCGAATCTACCAAAATCTACGACCGGACGGGAACCCATCTTCTCTACGAGGTGCATGGCGAGGAGAAACGCACGGTCATCCCGTTTTCCGACATGCCAGACGTCATCAAATACGCCACCATCAGTCTAGAAGACCAGGATTTCTATACCCACCACGGCATCAAACTCACCTCCATCCTCCGTTCCGTTCTCAAAGATGTCGTCACTCTGGACAAGTCCCAGGGAGGCTCAACCATCACGCAGCAATTCGTAAAAAATACCCTCCTTTCAAACGAAAAAACAATTACTCGCAAAGTAAAAGAGGTCATTCTCTCCCTAGAAATGGAAACGAAGTTTTCCAAAGATGAGATTTTAGCCATGTATCTCAACGAGATCCCTTACGGATCCAATGCTTATGGGGTTGAGGCGGCGGCCCGCACCTTTTTCAATAAACCCGCCCGAGAACTCACTCTTGACGAAGCAGCCCTGATCGCCGCCCTTCCTCAGGCTACCGCCTACTATTCCCCTTACGGATCCCACCTTGATGCACTGGTCGGAAGGAAAAATTATGCCCTCCGAACCATGATGAAGCTTGGTTATATCACCGAGGAACAAGCCAACGCCGCCATAGAAACCTCTACTCTCGATAAAATTTCTCCCCAAAAGGATATCTTCGCTGCCCCGCACTTTGTCATGTATATCAAGGATTACCTCCAGGAAAAATACGGCGACCAGGCAGTAGAACAAGGAGGATTCAAGGTCATCACTACTCTGGATTGGGAAAAACAGCAGATTGCTGAGCAAGTTGTCCGCGAAGGCGCTGAAAATAACAAAAAGTGGAGGGCATCTAATGCTGCCCTCGTCGCCATAGACCCAAAAACAGGGCAAATTCTCTCTATGGTCGGCTCGAAAGACTATTTTGATACCTCTATCGACGGGAACGTTAATGTTGCCATTCGAGATCGACAACCAGGGTCTTCTTTTAAGCCGTATGTTTATCTCACCGCCTTTACCAAGGGGTATCTTCCTGAAACGCTCCTCTACGACGTAGAAACACAGTTCGAAACTGTTGAGGGGAAAAGCTATCAACCTCAAAACTACGATGGGAAATTTCATGGGCCGCTCCCTATGATGAAGACCCTTGGTGGGTCGCTTAATATCCCGGCCGTCAAAACCCTCTACCTGGTCGGGGTGAACAACGCTATCAAACTCGCGAAAAGTCTCGGTATCGGCGGGCTGAATGACCCTTCTCGCCTTGGCCTTTCCCTTGTTCTTGGTGGCGGTGAGGTAAAGTTACTGGATCATGTCAGCGCCTACGGAACGCTCGCTACCGGTGGTATTAAGCATGAAAAAACAGCCATTCTCCGCATCGAAAGTGCCCAAGGAGAGGTTCTGGAGGAATTCAAGATAAATTCCGGAGAACGAGTAGTCGAGGAAAAATATGTTGCCATGCTTGATTCCGTCCTTTCAAACAACGACAACCGTGCGTGGGTGTTTGGAGAAAACAGTCCGCTACGCTTCGACGGCCGCCCTGTTGTGGCTAAAACCGGTACCACTAACGAGTTCCGTGACGGCTGGACTATGGGGTACACCCCGTCACTCGCTGTCGGCGTCTGGGCAGGAAACAATGATAATTCCCCCCTCGTAGAGGGCGCGGACGGCGTCAATGTCGCGGCCCCTATTTTCCGCTCTTTTTTGGATAAAGTTCTCGTTAATTATCCTATCGAAGAATTTCCGAAATATGCCCCAGAAGATGAAATTGGGGATGGGGACGGGAAAACGAACAAGCCAATGCTTGCTGGAAAACTCGAGATGAAGGAGAACCTCAGGGTTTGTAAGATTCCTGATAAAAAAAACGAGTACTGTCTCGCGAATAAATATTGTCGCGATAAAGATACTGATAAAAAGGATTTCGTCAGTGATCATGACATCCTTTACTATGTAAACCGAGAAGACCCTCGCGGACCTATTCCTGATAGTCCGGATCGTGATGCCCAATATAAAAATTGGGAGAAGGGAGTGGAGAACTGGTACGAAAAACAGAAAAATGTCGTGGTAGCAAAGGCCCCTGAAAATGAGTGCCAGGAGGATGATTTCAGTAGTTATAAGCCAAAAGTAACTCTGACAACTCCTGACAACGCCAGTTCTCCGTCGATAACCCTTTCCGTAGATACTGATGCCCCCTACGGCGTCGACAAAGTGGCCTACTTCGTAAACGGGAACGAGGTTGGGCTGAGTGGCAGTAGTCCTTACTCAATAAGTTACACTATCCCGGCCGACCAAAACCATACTACTCTTCAGGTTGAGGCGGAATTACAAGACAAGAACGGAAATAAAACAAAGGATAGTAAGGGCCTCTCGGTAAGCTACTGACCATCAATCTCTCACAATTTTTATTTCCGATACTGCCGGACTCCCCAGAAGAGTATTTATTTTTTCTTTCAGGCGATCCCTTTCGAGCCATATTTCATTTCCCCACAAGGAACTTCTTGAGGAAAGAAAAAGTTTTTTCTCCTTATATAGGGTGGGGATGATATTTTCTCCACCACGTAAACCATATTCCTCGGTGAGTATTTTTTTAGCAATATAAAAGACTGTTTTTTCATCAAGACGTCCGCTCGATTTTCTTTCAGACGAACGATACTTTTTCGGTAAGAGGTCTTTTAGGGTGTGCATGCCATTATCCACACAAGGTTTATATCAAATTAGCCACCCTTTTATTTACGAATGGGCATCATAATATAAAGATACTGTTCATCGGGCGTTTCTTCTTCGTTCACCATACGAAGAGCGGCTGGCGTGGCAGCGTTGTTCGCAGAAAACATCACCTTTTCACCTGAGAGAGCGCTTATCCCCTCCAACATGTATCGCGGATTAAACACTATAGTAAGCGGAGCATCCCCCTTTATATACCCAACTGAAAGCACCGTCTTATTTTCTCCAATTTCCTGGGAATGAGACAAAAAGGTGCAGGTCTTTGTTTTCTTTTCAAAAACCAGGGCAATTTCTCCAGAACTATAAGAAGATAAGGCTCCTGCTATTTTTACCGCCCTTTGGAGCTCTTCTTTCTTGAAAATAACCTGCAGGGAAAAATCTTTTGGAATAATCTGATTATAATCAGGGTATTTCCCGTTAATTATCCTGGAAATTATCTCGACTCCATCAACCTCAAAAAATATTTGATTTTCTTCAAGCGCCATCTTTATCTCTGTACTTTCCGGGGTAATCACTCTTATTAATTCATTTAATACCCCATTTGGGATAATAATCGACTGATTTTCACCTAATAATTTCTGATAATCTCTCTTTTCTCCTAAAAAAGAGATTGTTTCTTCTGCTAAACGAAAGCTATCTGTAGCTGCTATATGAAGTTTATCCTCTGAAAATGACACGCACGCCCCTGTAAGTTCCAAACGAGCCTCATTTGTACTAACACAGAATAAAAGTCTTGAAAGGGCATTTTTTATTTCCTGAGCAGGAAAAATATACTGATATTCCTTTTTATATTGTGGAATAATAGGGAAATCTTTTCCATCCATCCCTTTAATACGGATCTGATATGTAGTACTTACCACCTTTAAATGTTGATTTTCCACTTCCAATTGAAGAATATCACCACTTGGAAGATTATAAATAAAATTACTCAATATCTTCGCCGGAACTGTTATTCTTCCTTCTTTTTCAATCTTTACTCCAATAAAAACAATTACTCCAATTTCAAGATTTGTAGCTGATATCTTTAATCTCCATTTCTCTGTTTCAAGAAGAAAATTACTTAATATCGGAAGTGTTGTTTGTCTCCCCACAATTCGTTCAAGATAAGAAAGTGCTCGGGTAATATTTTCTTGGGTGCATGTGACTTTCATAGAGTGTCTTCTTAAGAATGAATGGTTTTTTAAAATTTTTTTAAATTATTACTATTATAG
>CAZATJ010000009.1:0-33658 GCA_964488025.1 uncultured Bdellovibrionales bacterium | reverse complement strand
GACACGGGGGCGTAGCTCAGCTGGTTAGAGCGACTGCCTGTCACGCAGTAGGTCGCCGGTTCGAGTCCGGTCGTCCCCGCCAAGAAAAAGAGGCTTTATAAAGCCTCTTTTTTGTATGGGGCGACGGTACCTTCGAACTATTATTTTTTAGATTCGATTATTGTGGAATAACAGGTATTCACCCCAGGGCAAGCCCTGAACCCAAAAACGAACTGATGTTCGTTTCTTTCCTCGGCCAGCCTCGACGGCTCGACGGGCGAGCCGAGGGGTATTTCACCTGATTTTACTCGCCTCGATTCGAGTCGGAGCGGGCCGGCACTCGCTCGGAAACGAAAACAAGTTTTCGCTTCACTCACTTCGTTTGGTAATAAAGGGGAGGGTCAATTTGTTTTCACTCTCATAAAAAAACGCCCCTCACTTGTTCAGTTGAGGGGCTGGATGTCGAGTTGCGTCTACGGTCGGACTGCTCGCGCCTATCGCAGGAACACAGGGTATCGTTCGACTTCCTTCAGCAAGTCCGCGTTGGAGTAGTGGTACCGTCGAATCGTGTACCACGGGGAAAACCATGGCTCTTGTTCGGCGGGCCGGTTCTTGCTGACCCAGCCAACGTATGGCTGAAGCCTTTTGTCGCCTGAAGGGTCGCGCCTCGTGTAGTGGATGGCCTCGCAATTGTGGATGCGATCTTCCGGCTTGTCCGAGAGGACGAGTTCGCGGAAGCGCTGTTGTGAGAGGCGTTCGATGCGAACTTGAAATGCCCGCATCACTTCACCGTGGCACACGATGATGACACGCTTGTCACCGCACTCGCGGTGGAGCGTTTCGAGGACACGGTCGATGCGCAGGCAGAGCATCATGAACGATTCACCGTTCGGCGGACGCCAGAAGAACGGCTCGATTTCCCGCATCTCGAGCGCCTTGCCAAAGCGTTCGTACCGTTCGTTTTCGGGGGCGATGTCGATGTCACCCCAGTCACGCTCGGTCAGGTACGGGTCGGTGAGCCATTTGGCACCGCTCAGGTTGAGCAGGACGGCCGTTTCCTTGGCCCGGATGTATTCCGAGGTGTAGTACCGGTCGAAACCTGGACCGCGACACAGGGTGTCGTCAATCCAGTGACCGACCTTGGCGGCCTGTTCACGGCCGAGGTCGGTGAGTCGGTAGCTTCCCGAGTGGCGCCGGCGAAACTCTTCCGAGTAGGCCGAGTGGTCACCGGCTTCGGAAAGACGCTTGGCAGCGTTGCCTTCCGATTGTCCGTGGCGGACCAGGACGAGGTCGAGGGGGAGGGTCATGGCAAAGAACTCCTAATGTACAGTTGTGGTGCTTTAACTAAAGCTCTAAAAAGCCTGTCTGTCAATAGAAACGATACGAGTAGTGGAAAAGTAGAGAGAAGGGGATTTGAATTGTTTTGTTACTCTCCCAAGAGTCAGAAATTAGCACGCCATGAGCTTTTCAATTCGTCTCAGTACCAAGTTGAACCGACCAGTATTTTCTAACCATTCTACGAGAATTTTAGGACGAAAATCGTTCCCAACTGCGTACCGTCGTCCCCGCCAAATCAAGGACCCGGCCTAAATGGTCGGGTTTTGGTTTTTACTTTTCTGTCATATCGAGGTACCATGAAAATACTCTAAAAAAACAAAACTATGAATGAACTCTTTCGCAAGATTGCTCACCGGGCATCACTTCTGGTCGGGTCTCCAATGGCTTTTGCTGGAGCAGTCGTTATTGTCTTCCTGTGGGCTCTGTCAGGAAAATACTTTGATTATTCTGATACCTGGCAACTGGTTATCAATACCGGAACCACTATCCTGACCTTTCTTATGGTATTTCTGGTTCAGAATACCCAGAATAGAGATGGCAAGGCGATGCAACTGAAATTGGATGAATTGATTCGAGCGCACAAGGCGTCGCGCAATCTTCTCATTGACCTAGAGAACCTGTCGGACGAAGAGATGGATCGGCTTCATGCGCAATTCCAATTGATGCGCGAAAAGGCCGAGCGGCGAAAAAAGAATAGCGTATGAAAAGATTTCTTCTCATCGTAATGGCACTCTTCGTTCTTGGTGGTGCACTGGGAACATTTTTTTTCTTTCGAGGAGAGATGCCACCAGAGGAAGAAGCGACTGTTTCGCCGGGAGCGGAAATGCCGGTTGTTACGGAAAAAAAAGTGGTGGAAATTCCTATTGTTCCTGCTCCGATCATGCAGCCGAAGCTTCCCGAGAGCGTGCTTATCCCGGATGTGCCATTTACGGTGCAGGCACCAAATGCCGAATGGAGTAATCCGCTTTTTCAAGACGCTTGTGAGGAGGCTTCTGTGGTTATGGTTCAGGCCTGGGTAGAAGGAAAGTCTCTCACGAAAGTCTTTGCCACCAAGGAGATTGAAGCTCTGGCGAGATTGGAGAAAAAAGAATTCGGTCACGCCATCGATACCTCGATTGAAGACACGATGTGGCTCTTGGCTCGTTACTCCGGCATCACTTCTTCGAAGATAGAGAAAGGAGTGGATATTACTGATATCCGCGAAGCACTGGCTTCCAATAAATTAGTTATCGTGCCGACTGATGGTCGGAAACTCAAAAACCCAAACTTCAAGCAACCGGGACCGTCGCGTCATATGCTCGTGATTATTGGCTATGATATGGCTACTAAAGAGTTTATCGTGAACGATCCAGGGACGCGCCGAGGAGAAGGATATCGTTACTCGGAAGATGTTTTGTACGAAGCTATTCTGGATTATGCGACCGGGGATCATGTCCCAGTGACCAGTACTGACAAAGTAATGCTTATGGTAGGGCAGGATTGACTTTTCGGGTCAAAAGGTGTATAATAGATGGTAGAAATTTAACAGGAAAAGATGCCCATATAGTGATGAATCAAGCCTTTCTTGCGGAGGACTTTTTTGTTTTCTTCGAGAGCGGCTCGATTCATCATGGGGGTGGATCCGGGCATAACAACAAAACAGTCACGAGGATATTCATGACAAGTCAAGGGGATAGAATATCACGCACTCTCCGGCGTACGCAGACCGGTTTCGTTGAGGTGACCAGTCGGTTGCCGCGCCACTGTGAACAAGGAAAGGTCTTGGTGGGTCTTGCGGCAGGACTCGGAACCACGGGTAGTCTGGGTACCCAAAGTGTGCGGGTCAGGCAGCCGGAACTAATGCCTGTCAAAGGCATGCCAGTTTCCGCTTCCGGCCGATTGTCGACGATGGCCGGCGTCAAAGTGCCGCAGAACCCCAGTCGTGGCGGCCGCACCGCTGTTCGTGACGAGGGCCGCTTGGCAGGCTATTTGCCCAACCATTCCTGCGTGATGAAGGTGAAGCGCAACAAGTAGGCGCATCCACGCACACGCCCCAGGGGCACGACCGGAACATCGGTCGTGCCCCTCTTCTTTTTTTAAAAAAGGGGGTATACTGGGGGTAGTAATAAATAACTTTACGATTATGGGATTGTTTTTTGCGGCGCCGCGCAAGCCGACTGCTCCGTCATCGGGAGGAGAATCGTTTTCCGAATCAGGACATCATATTTCATCTCGGGAATTACGCGATCAAGTGCGTCGTGACTTGCATGATAAACTCGGGAGAACGAAGGGTGAATCAGTGTATGGTATCCTTGGTGCTCATCTTGATAAAGATCGGGGTTTTAGCCGGAGCGTGAGCGGCCGAGAAATCGAAGGCATGCTCGATACATTGAAAGAGAACCACCGGGATAATCTTGAGGGAAGGGATCTCGTCCATATAGAAGAAATCCTCAAGAAACACTTCAATGATTGATGATCTGGATGTCACTACGCTCATCAAGAAACGGCGGCGCTCAAAAGTGATGCGCCTCAGAGTAGAGAGTGATGGGAGCGTGGTACTGACCGTGCCGTGGCGGGTGTCGCTCCGGAAGGCGGAGCAGTTTTTATTTGAGAAAAAAGAATGGATTCTCGCGGCCTACCGGAGAGTCATTGCTCAGCCACCCCATCTGCTCCGTCAGGGCGGGAAAGAGGAATACGTCGCCAAGAAAAAAGCAGCCCGGGAACGCATTGTCACTCGGGTAGAATATTTCTGTGCTCTCTACGGTACGACCTACCATACTCTTTCGATTCGCAATCAGAAATCCCGCTTCGGGAGTTGTTCGGCGAAGAAACACCTGAGCTTTAATTATCGCCTCCTTTTTTTACCGGAGACTCTTTTTGATTACGTGGTGGCGCACGAAGTATGCCACCTGCGGGAGCTCAACCACTCCCGAAAATTTTGGGCGTTGGTCGCCATGACGATTCCTGATTATCAGACACGGAAACGGGAGTTACAAGCCTTTTCTCGATCGATTTCTTAAGAGGCACTCCCTTTTTTTCAGGATTTTTCTTCTTCGCAAACAACTCTCTTGTGCCATCAAAACCCGGCGTGGTTTTGATTGACGTTGTGGCTGAAACTTTTTGCTTTCACAAAAAGACCCTGCTTTCAGCCACAAAGTCGCCCAAGAGAATTTTTGGAAGAAGAAAAAATAGTCTAAAATGATGATGCCATTGACAATATTCTCTTTTTCTGATTTAATGAAGTACTTACTTTAGATCCTTTGGGAGAATCACTTTCTCTATAGAGGAGAGAAAGAAGATTCTAACCAGTAACATTCAAAAGAATGTTTAGCAGAAACCCGAGGAGTCATTCCTCAAAACGTGGTCCGGCGGTCAACCGTTTTGGTCGACCAGCTCAGGGTCGTAGGAAGCGCCCGGCAGAACGCGAACTCGATTTCACTCAGTTCGTGAAGAAGGCTATCCAGACGACCGAAGTAGAAGTCTATAATCCGAAGCACCGCTTTGCTGATTTTGAGATGCACAGCAAGATCAAGGCAGTCGTCGCGGCTCGCGGCTACATCCATCCGACACCAATCCAGGACGGGGCTATCCCGCATATCTTGAATGGCCGCGACGTGATCGGTATCGCCAACACCGGTACCGGAAAGACGGCAGCCTTTTTGTTGCCGCTTATTCACAAGACATTCAAACACAAGACCGAAAAGGCGCTCATTATCGTTCCGACCCGCGAATTGGCGCTTCAGATCGAGGATGAGCTGCGCGAATTTTCCCGCGGTTCCGGTTTGAATTCTGCCTTGTGTATCGGTGGCGCCCATATCCAGGAACAGATGCGCAGTCTGGCTCGTAACCCAAGTTTCGTTATCGGGACTCCGGGGCGATTGAAGGATTTGATTGAACGCAAGAAACTCGACCTTTCCGGATTCAATAACATCGTGCTTGACGAGGTGGATCGTATGCTCGATATGGGATTTATCAATGACATCAAGTATCTGGTGGCGCTCATGCAGTCGCCTCGCCAGTCGCTCTTCTTTTCGGCTACTATGCCGCGTGAGATTGCGGAATTAGCCAAGCGGTTCTTAAACGACCCGGTAACTATCACCATCAAATCGCGAGCCACCTCGGAAAATGTCGATCAGGATGTCATTCACGTGGGACCGAAAGAGGACAAGATCGAGGTGCTTCACAATCTTCTCATCAAGCCGGAATTTCAGAAAGTGCTCATTTTCGGCCGTACCAAACACGGTGTCGATAAGTTGGCTCATCGTTTGATTGACCGCGGTTTCAAAGCGGATTCCATCCATGGCGACAAGTCACAGTCCCAGCGTCAGCGGGCGCTCCGTCAGTTCAGTCAGGATCAGATCTCGATTCTGGTGGCGACCGATGTCGCTGCTCGTGGGCTTGATATTCCTGATGTCACGCACGTTATCAACTTTGAACTTCCGGAAAATTACGAAGACTATATTCACCGCATTGGTCGTACCGGTCGTGGTGACAAAAAGGGGAACGCTCTGACCTTTATCAATTAGAGGCGGCGAGATGCTATACTAACGGGGTCACGATTTTCGGGATCCCGTTATGCATTTTCTGTCATCATTGGAACAGCTGGTCAAATACTACGCCTTTCACATGCCCCTGGAAGCGTTTGTTTTTGTTGGATCATTCTTGGAGGAAGTCATCAGTCCCATCCCAGCAGCTCTTATCATGGGGACGGCCGGATCACTCGCTCTCATGCATGGCGATACCCTCTGGTATCTCCTTCTTTTGGCTCTTATCGGAAATGTCGGTAAGACGCTCGGTGCCTGGTTTTATTATTTTCTCGGAGACAAGCTTGAGGACGTACTTATTCCGAAAGCTACCAAGTGGTTCGGCGTGAGACATGAGGATCTGGAGAGTATCCGCCAGCGTTTTGTCGGACATCATTGGAAGGATGGCGGGGTATTGTTTCTCCTTCGTCTTCTGCCGCCGTTTCCGACGACACCGGTATCGATCGTGGCCGGCATCATCAAGATGGATCTGCGAGTGTTTCTTATGGCTACCTATGCCGGAAATTTTTTCAAGGACCTGGTCTATCTATATATCGGTTATGCTGGTCTGGCGAAGCTCCATGTGCTCTGGCGTTATATTGATCATGTGAAAATTTTTGTCAATCTTGCGGTAGCATTGATGATTGCGGTGTTTCTCTTTGTCCTCTACACCGAGCGTGGTCGAGGGAAGTCTTTTTACCATACGTTCCGCAGACATACCACTTCGTGGTTCAAGAAATAACAGCATGTTATGCCTATCTTCAATCTAAAATCAAACTGGGCACCGGCCGGCGATCAGCCCAAGGCTATCGCCGAATTGTATCGGGGGTTGAGAGAGGGTGAGCGCTTTCAGACACTGCTCGGCGTTACTGGGTCGGGCAAGACGTTTACCATGGCCAATATTATCGCGAAGAATGACCGGCCAACACTGGTCATTGCCCACAACAAAACACTGGCCGCTCAACTGGCGCAGGAGTATCAGCAATTTTTTCCTGATCATGCGGTGCACTACTTCGTCTCTTATTACGACTACTATCAGCCGGAAGCCTATATGCCGGCGTCTGACACGTACATAGAGAAAGATGCTCAGATTAATGCCGAAATCGATCGGTTGCGTCATGCCTCGACTCAGGCGCTTCTGACCAGGAAAGACGTCATCATTGTGGCGTCGGTTTCGTGCATCTATGGTTTGGGCAGTCCGGCAGAATATGAGAAGGAAAATATGCGGCTCGAAGTGGGGCAGGCAGTGTCGCGTACCGAATTGCTTCATAAACTTGTGGCAATTTTTTTCGAACGAACCAACGCTGATCTGGCCCCGGGACAGTTCCGCAGTCTCGGCAATCGGGTGGAAATTATGCCGGTGTCGGAAAAATTCATCTACCTGATCGAGATCGTTGGAGGTGTCATCGGGAGCATTACCAAGATTGACCCGGTGTCGCAGAGGATTCTTGGGACACTTGATCATACCTTTCTCTTTCCTGCCAAACATTTCATTACTGACAAGGATCAGAAGAATCAGGCGCTCCGCTCTATCCGACTTGAACTGGCTGAGCGGCTGAAAGTGCTCGAAAAAGAAGGGAAGATCCTCGAAGTGGAACGTCTGAAGCGCCGAACCGATTATGATCTCGCCATGATGGAAGAAATCGGTTATTGCAATGGTATCGAGAACTATTCCCGCCATCTTTCTGGCAAGCAGCCGGGCGAGCCGCCCGAGACGCTGTTGTCCTATTTCCCGCATACGGCTGACGGTAAGCCGGACTTTCTGACCGTTATTGATGAATCGCACGTAACCCTGCCGCAGCTCCGGGGCATGTATGCCGGCGACCAGTCACGCAAAAAAACGCTGGTAGAGTACGGATTCCGTCTTCCTTCGGCTCTCGACAATCGGCCGCTCCGTTATGAAGAATTTGTGGAACGAGTCGGACAGGTGGTGTTTACCTCCGCCACCCCGGCGGACTATGAGCGTGAGGCGAGTGGTCAGATCGTGGAGCAGGTTATTCGTCCAACGGGATTACTCGACCCGGAAGTTTCTGTTATGCCCATTCGTGAGAAGGACGGGTATCTCGGGCAGATCGGACATTTTATCGCGGAAACACTCAAGGAAGTGAAAAAAGGAGGCCGAGTCATTGCCACGACCCTGACCAAGAAGATGGCTGAGGATCTTTCGGTGTATCTGAAAGAAAAGAAGGTGAAGGCCGAGTATCTGCACAGCGATGTCAAAACTATCGATCGCATCAAGATCCTGACCGCCTTTCGCAAAGGCGAATTCGACTGCATCGTCGGAGTGAATCTCTTGCGTGAGGGGCTGGATCTGCCGGAAGTGACCTTTATCGGAGTACTCGATGCCGACAAGGAAGGGTTTCTCCGTTCCGAGACATCACTCATCCAGATTATCGGACGAGCCGCTCGCAACTCCGCTGGCCGGGTGGTATTGTATGCCGAAACCGTGACTGAATCGATGCGTCGGTCCATGAGCGAGACCAATCGCAGGCGGACACTCCAGATCGCTTATAATACCGAACATGGTATCACCCCCCAAACGATCAAGAAGAAGATTCACGATATTACCGAATCGATGGAGAGTGAACATGATAAGGCGGTACTGGCCAATATGACGCTTGATCAGGAAATCTTTGCCAAGGATCCGGAAAAGTTAATCCGTCTCAAAGAAAAAGAAATGGAAGCCGCGGTGAAGGTGCTTGATTTTGAAACTGCTGCTATTCTGCGTGACGAAATTCGCGGGCTGGAAGAATCGACGGGAGGGAAAAAACGAAAAAGGCAGGTGCGCTCCCGAATGTTTTAGAATATTTTTACCAATCGGTGATGGTTTGAAATTTTTCGGACAAAAGCGTATACTGAGAACGACAAGCAGAAGAGGCTGGTCAACTCTTCTGGAATTCTAACAAACAATAAATATCTTATGACACAGAAGCAGATTGTTGGGGTAGTGTTTGGGGTTACTCTGGTTATCTTGGTGTCGGTGTTCGTTTTTCGGCAGTTTACGGGCGATGTTGCTGAGCAGAGCCGGGTGATGAACTCTGGGACGACGTCTCAGGGAACGGAGAAGAAGATGAGTTCCGAGAAGGCGGAGAAAGTTGCGCCGGTGCCGGAAACAATCGATGGTATCGCGGGGAGTATTGCGGCCGAGACCACGCTTGATCTCTCTGCTCTTGATGAAGAAGAGGCAGGGGCTCTTGATCAGGTCAATCAGGATAGCGACAGCGTAAATAATTTAGGAACATCTTATGACGAAAACAGTTTCTAAGAGAATCGCCTCCCTTTTGAGCGTCATTGCTTTGGTCATGCCAATGGCGGTTTCCGCTACTCCGGCAGAGGATCGTCAGGCACGTACGGAGGAGCGTCAGGCGAATCGCGAGGCAAAAGCTGAAGAAATGAAAGCGAACCGTGAGGCGAAGATGGAAGAACTTGAGGGGAAGCGTCAGGAGGCTTTTTGCAGTCGTTTTGCTGAAAATGCTGCCAAGATTGCCGAAAATATGACTGAGCGTAAGGCACGGTTCGATGAGCGGAGGGGGAATCGTGAGGGTAAATTGGAAGAGGGTCGCGGTACTCGTGACGGCAAACTGGAAGATATACGGTCCACCGCAGATCAGAGACGCAGTGAGATGTATGCCAAACTCGAAGCCAAAGCTGATACGGATGCTGAAAAGGCAGCCGTAGTGGCCTTCAAGGAAGCGGTAGGAAAAGCGATTGATACGCGGAAAGCA
Organism: uncultured Bdellovibrionales bacterium; assembly: GCA_964488025.1. Taxonomy (GTDB): domain Bacteria; phylum Patescibacteriota; class Minisyncoccia; order Moranbacterales; family UBA1568; genus UBA1568. The sequence goes on along the minus strand of CAZATJ010000009.1, from coordinate 24,114 downwards.
TCAGTCGATACCGCGATTGAGACATTCCGTGCCGGGGTAGATGCGGCCAGAGCAGGACGGAAAGATGATATGCAAAATGCTGTGAATACGTTCGAAACTGCCGTAAAGGCAGCCGTGAGTCAGGCAAAAAGCGATTGTGATAACGGGGAAAACCCCAAAACAGTCCGTTCCAATTTTCGCTCCGCGCTTGAGGCCGCACGCGCCATTCTGAAAGAAGACCGCGGCGCGTCGGAGAAAGTCGGTGCTCAGGTGAAGTTGCTGGCTGAGACTCGTCGTACCGAAGTCAAAAAAGCCATGGATACTTTCAAGGTGGCGTTGGAAGCTGCCAAAGAAGCACTGAAGAAGGCTTTTGGTGAACAAAGCGGTTCTTGATGCTTTCTGGTTTGAAGTTGATTGACCCCGTCCTTTCGAAAGGGGATGGGGTCTTTTTTTGCTCGAAAGAGCGAGTGAGAGGTATAATGAAAGCAAGTATATTTTTGTACTATGACATCGTCCGGAGATGGAGGTTTTTCTTTTTCTGATAGGGTTCGGAAGGTCGTTCAGGACATTCCATCGGGACAGGTATTGTCCTATGCTGAAGTGGCTGCTCGGTCCGGGTTTCCTTGTGCCGCGCGGGCGGTGGGGACGCTTATGAAAAAGAATTATGACCCGGCTGTTCCTTGTCATCGAGTCATCTGTTCTGACGGACGTTTGGGACAGTACAATCGTGGAGTCGGAGTGAAAGAACGGCGCCTCAGGCAGGAGGGGGTTCTTGTCGAACACGGTCGAGTCTTATCCTGATCGTAGAGTGGTGAGCCTTGTCTTGGTCTCATTTTTCTGTCACAATGGGGCGTATCGCATTTTTTTGGAGAAAGGGAAATTATCATGACGGAGAATACTCGTGCACGATTCATTGTCACAGCTGATGACTATGGGATTCGCCAGACCGCGGAGCCTATTTTGCGTTTGGTGCATGAGGGAAAAGTCGATCGCGTAGCAGTACTCATTCATTATGTTTCCCTCGATCAGGCCAAGGCCTTGCTTGCTTCAGGCGTGAAAATTGATCTGCATCTGGAATTGATTGGCGTGCTTAAAAGCGGTGACAAAGTTCACGAGAGTGCCTTCTTGCGTGGTATCAATTTTTTCATGCGTTACATGACGGGGCTTCTGACCAACAAGCAGGTGGAAATAGAGTGGCGGGATCAGATCAGTCGCTTTCGGGAATTATTTGGGCGGCTACCGGACGGACTCAATTCTCATGAGCACCTCCATTTTTTTCCGGCTTTTTCCCGAATTTTTGTCGCTTTGATCAAAGAATACGGAATCGGATATGCTCGTTTCAGCACGAAGGGTATGCTGTTGGCTCAGGATTTCACCTTGATCGGCAAGATACTTCATTTTTTATGGCCGTACACGGCTCGTTTGTATCGCGGGCAGACATTCGAGACTTCCGATTATCTGGTGAGTCTTGACTGGCTTTCCGACTTCGACGCTTTTTCTCGGGAGCTTCCGACCGGGACGGTAGAATTGGTGGTGCATCTCGAACGCGAAGAGGACTACCGCACACTGCTCGAATATTTCTGATTTTTCCTATGACCACGAAACACGAACACAAGAAAATGCGTCATATGACCGAGCCGAGCGGCTCGATTATCGTCAAGGGCGCCCGCACGCACAACCTGAAGAACATCACGGTTGAGATGCCGAGAAACTCCATGATTGTCTTTACCGGACTTTCCGGTTCTGGCAAGTCGTCACTGGCGTTCGATACTATTTTTGCCGAAGGGCAGCGCCGTTATGTCGAGAGTCTTTCGGCGTACGCGCGTCAGTTTCTGAATACCATGCAGAAGCCCGACGTTGACGAGATTATTGGTCTTTCGCCGGCCATCTCCATCGATCAGAAATCGGCCAGCCGCAATCCTCGTTCGACGGTGGCCACGGTGACCGAAATCTATGATTATCTGCGCGTGCTCTATGCTCGCCTTGGCCGGCCACATTGCCTTATCTGTGAACGGGAAATACAGAAACTTTCTCCCGAGGAGATGCTCCAGATCGTTTCGACGAAAGTGAAAGTGGCTCTGGTTGCCGCCAAAAAGAAAAAAGGAGCACCGGCCGGTGGAGTCATTATTACGGCACCGGTGGTACGTGGTCGCAAGGGAGAATATTATCAGCTTTTGTATAATGCGCTTAACAAAGGATTTTCGGAAATTTTTCTTGACGGAGTACGCAAGAGCCTGCGCGAACAAGTGATCCTGTCCAAGAACAAGAAGCACGATATCGATCTCATCGTCGATGAGTTGCCGCTTGTCGAATTCGAGAAATTCCCAGAGACCTCGGCGGAGCGTCTGTCCGAAGCGGTACAGCGTGCCCTCGAAGAAAGCGACGGATTGGTACAGGTGCATCTTGGTAAGGAAAAACTGGTATTGTCGGCCAAGTTCTCCTGTCCTTACGACGGCTTCTCGTATCCGGAAGTCGAGCCACGCCTTTTCTCTTTCAACTCACCGTATGGTGCTTGTGAGGCCTGTAATGGTTTGGGAACCAAACATTTTTTTGGTGATGACCCCTGCGAAGTTTGTCATGGTACTCGGCTGCGCGAAGAAGCGCTGTATATTCGGATTGGGGAAAAGAATATCGTTGAAATCACGAGGATGACCACCGAGGAAGCGAAAGCTTTTTTTGATGTCCTGAAACTTTCGGAGCGTGAGCGACAGATTGCCTCGGTCGTTCTGCGCGAAGTCGGTGGCCGTCTCCAGTTTTTGCTTGACGTGGGGCTCAACTATCTGACACTTGGCCGGAGAGCCAACACCCTTTCCGGCGGCGAAGCCCAGCGTATCCGTCTGGCCAGCCAGCTGGGGAGTAAATTAGTCGGTGCCCTCTACGTTTTGGATGAGCCGACCATCGGGCTCCATCAGCGCGACAACGAGCGGCTGATTGCGACACTCAAGGCGCTCCGCGAATTGGGCAACACCATCATTATTGTCGAGCATGATGAGGAAACGATTTTCGCTTCCGACTATATCGTCGATATCGGTCCGCGGGCCGGCGTGCATGGTGGTGAGATTGTTGTGTCCGGGTATCTTGATGATCTGCTGACTGCGCCCAAGAATTCCTCGCACTCACTGACACTCGCCTATCTTCGTGGTGAAGAAAAAATTCCTATTCCAGTAACGCGCCGAAGCAAGGAGAAGGGGATGATTAAGATCCGTGGTGGCAATCTTTTCAATATCAAGAACATGAATGTCGATATCCCGCTCGGTCGGTTGAACGTCATTACGGGCGTATCTGGGTCGGGCAAGTCGACTCTGCTCTACGAAATTCTTCACAAGAACCTGCAAGCTCGTTTTGATCGGCGTTACAAATCGAATGAAGTGTTCAATTGTATCTCGCTTTCGGGCACCGAATACCTTTCGCGCGTCGTACTCATTGATCAGAGTCCGATTGGCCGCACTCCGCGTTCCAACCCTGCCACCTATACCGGCGCTTTCGGTCATATCCGTGATTTGTTTGCTTCGTCGGAAGAGGCACGGGTGCGCGGTTGGAAAGCGGGACGCTTCTCGTTCAACCGTCCTGGTGGACGCTGTGAGACCTGCGAAGGAAACGGTTTCATCGCGGTTGAAATGCATTTTCTCCCGACGGTTTATGTGGAGTGTGATGTCTGCGGTGGCAAGCGTTTCACCAAGGAAACGCTTGAGGTGAAGTATAAGCACAAGAGTATCCACCAGGTACTGGAGATGACCATTGAGGAAGCCTTTTCTTTTTTCGCCGATATTCCGGCTATTGCCGATCGACTCAAGACCCTAAATGAAGTGGGGCTTGGGTATCTCAAGCTTGGCCAATCAGCGACGACCCTCTCTGGGGGTGAGGCTCAACGGGTAAAGATTTCCTCCGAACTCTACCGTCAGCATGTCGAGCGCACCATCTACCTTCTTGACGAGCCGACCATTGGTCTGCATTATGAGGATGTGAAGAAGTTGATTGAGATTCTGGAGCGCCTGGTGGTCAAGGGAAACACCGTCATGGTCATCGAACACAATATGGACCTCATCAAGAGCGCCGACTATGTCATCGATATCGGTCCCGAGGGCGGCGTGGGCGGAGGCAAAATTGTGGCGACCGGTACCCCGGAAGAGGTGGCTCACAATAGTAAGTCCTATACCGGACAGTATTTGAAAAGGACACTTAAGAAATAATAGGTATTCACCTGATTTACTTGCCTCGATTCGAGTCCAGCCTCGACGGCTAGGCGGGCGAAGCGGGTCGGCACTCGTTTGATAATAATGACCTATGTTCGAGTCTCTGAAAGCAAAAAAGAATTCGACTAAAGAAAATGAGGAAAGGGGGTTTGGCTGGAAAGCTGGGCGGGTTGGTGCCGCTGCCAGCAATGCTTTGTGGGATCATGCCGATAACCCGGATGCTCCGCCTCCATACGATATGATTTTTGACGAGAAGTTGGGAAAATTTGCCCGGACCCAGGCGTTGTTTGCTGTTTTACGAGATATGGTACCGGACACTTTTTTCAATAAGATAGCCGGTGACCGCTATCAGTATCGAGGAGAAGTTTTGCCGATTGACCCGAAACTCTATCAATTCGAATCAAGAAAAATCGGTGCTGGCGCTGAGTGCAATGTGTATAAACTGACATCGCTTGATCCTGATTGTCCATCGCTTGTCATCAAGATAGACAATGGGCCACGCCGTGATGTTGATACGCTCATCAGCCGTGGTAAGAAGATCCGATCCGAATATGAGGCAGTCAAGGACTGGTATCGGGAATTACCGGAACTCATTCCGGAGGAAATGCAGTTTATTTCCAAAAGCCCACGTGGCGGTCGGAACGCCCTTTTTACCGTACAGGAATATGCCGGGACAGCTGATCAGATTCATGATGTGTTTCGTGGGTATGCTTCCCGTGATCAGCTTGCCGGAATTATCAAGAGCGATCCGGAACTTCAGGAGACATTCCGGAAATTTATCCGTGTGACACTTGAACATGCTGAAGATCATGATGAATTTATTGATACCGTTGGGGACAGGAATCTTGTTTTGATAGATCGGCCTGATGGCAGAAAAGTGCTCCGTTTGCTTGACTCGCATGTCGTGAAGCATCCGAAGCATCCAACCAATAATCAGGAGTCGACACTGATGCAGTCAGACCTTTCTTTTTTGAACGCACTTTCAAAAATACTCTAGAGAGGGAGTGCCTCACTTTTTCTTTTGGTTGTACGTTTGGAGCACTTCCTTATAAAGATTTTGCCACTCTTCGGCGATTTTGGTGCGGGAAAATTGCGCTACGGTCGCGATGCTGCCTTGGCCCAGGCGGGTCCGTTCTTCGGGATGCTGATAGAGGAATAAAATCTTATCGGCCAGTGTTTGGTAATCATGTGGTTCGACGAGGTAGCCATTCTCATCGTGCTTGATGTATTCGGCCAGGCCGCGGGCGCGGGCGCCGATGACCGGGATGCCAGTTCCCATGGCTTTCATCATGGATTTTTTCTGAAGGCCGGAAAGTGCCAGCACTGGAGAAGGGATCGGGGCTTGAAAAAGCGCTAAGCTGAGTCTCTGTGTCCTGTTCATGCCAGAGTGGTGTGTACTGGAAGTGGTTCCTCAACAACCGACCTCTGAAAGGAGGTCGCCATGGACGCGTTCACGAAACCACCGCTGGAGTTATTCGGCTTCCCGATCATTTTCACCGGCTACGAGCTCGATGAGTGTCGGGATCAGAAGGGGTTCCGTCTCAGTCGTTTGCGTCGCTTCCAGCTGGAGAAGAGCCTCCAAGTCACTCTATGTGAATACCACGGTATCGCGATCAGATATCTTGACGAGGTTTATCAGCACGTCGAAGTGATCAGTGACCTCTCGTTGGTCAAGATGAAGCGAGTACACCCGGTCTGGTATCTGATGACGATCAAGTATCGCTACCAGAAGAAGGCATGGGAGCACGTCTTTCGTTACGAGCGGAGGTCTTTGTATTCTTTCCACTGTTTTTCTGACCAGCCAGCGGGCTTACTGGTATAGACTGGTTCTTGTCCGGGATGCGGGAAGAGAGCCGGAGACTTATAGTTACTCCAGAAACTGTCGCGAATAAAGTTCTTCCCATTGCTATCGTTCACTTCCTGAGTAAAGACGGTTTTCATGCTTCCGTCATCACCACGCTCCAGAATATGAGGACCATCTACCGAGACTACTCGTCCGTCCTTGGTGCCGAAGAATCGGAAAGTGAGGTTGTCACCTTCGATGATTGATTGTATCAGGATGTAGCCGGGAGTGTTGTTGACAAATTTGAGGTCGGGTTTGGGAATGTAGATGGTAGCATCCATACCATAGGGTTTGTAGTATTGGACGGGGTAGGCATGATTGCGGCGCTCGGTCAGCTTGAGACCGCTGTAGATGGCGGCGCGGAAAACGGTGGTGGAAACTTGGCAGATGCCGCCACCAAACTCTGGCATTGTCTGATTATTTTTGATGACGAGCTCCGGCAGATAGCCATGTTCGCCATCGACTTCGCCCAAAGCGTCAACGAAAGAGAACTCCTCGCCGGGGGCGATGATGACATTCTGGAATTGTTCAAGGGCACGCTTGATGTTGTAGACGCGGTTTTTGGGAGAGCCTTTGAAGTTGGTACGACCCTCGCCGACCAGCTCCTTCAGTCCGAGGCGCTCGCGATCGGATCCGCTTATGGCGGGCTTGATGGTTTCTGTTGGAAGTTCAAGAGAAAGAGAAAGGTTGTTGGTGTTTTCAGCGAGGAGGGCGCGCAGGATGATGGCGACACTTTCTTTTTCCTCGAGGCGACGCCCGAGTTTTTCTTCGACAGCGACGGTAATCTGGTTATTGTCTCCTATTCCGAAAAGGGCGTCACTGGGTTCTTGATTGACTCGAGCGCCGAGACCAGCGATAAAACTCTTTATAGTATCTTCCTCGGTCACTCTGACGAGGCTTACTGTTATCCGCTCTCGAGAAAAACGGGAGAATGAGAATTCGCAGTACCAGAGTTTTTCGGGGCAGTATGTGGTATTTTGTATTTCCGAACGTTTTTGAGAAGGATTAACACTGAGAGCCGTCTCAAGCCGGAACCAGGAAGAGAAATCCGGCGCGGCCAGTGTTTCGGTGTAGTCTCCAGCGATTATTTTTATGGAGAGAGGGACATTGTCTGCTGCCAAAGCACTTGAGGTGGTAAAGGGAAAAGGAAAAAGAGCTCCGGAGAAACCGAAGAGTAACGTGGAATATATTGTGATATGGCGAATGAGGAACATGGAGTGAAAAAAAGGAATGCCGACCCCATTGAAACGGAATCGGCAAAAAAGATATCCGAACAGGAAGGAACGCTTTTTAGAATCCGCGTACCTGGATTTTTTTGGTCCTGGTTGTGTCAGCCTTCGGGAGACGAATGGTCAGAATACCGTTCTTGAGTGAAGCATCGGCTTTTTCAGGAACAACGTCGACTGGTAAGAGAACTGATCGAGAAAACGACCCCCAATAACACTCTTGATAGTAGTAATTGCCATTTTCTACGACTTCTTCATTTTTTCGTTCACCTTTGACGGTCACCATATCATTATTGATCGAAACATCCAAATCTTCCGGTTTGACTCCGGCAATGGTTGATTTGATGACAATATCGTTCTCGGTCTGGTACACGTCGATAGTGAGCTGCCCCTCTGCACCTTCACCCTCATTCTGGGCAAATGAAGACGGCGCCCACGGCTCCTCTTCTCGCACTGGAAAAGACAGAGGTGCTTCACGCATCGTTACGGAAGTCTCTTCTTCTTCGGTGTAGACGGGAACGTCGTTAAAGTTTCCCTCCTCAACGTTATTGGCTCCGGTCAGGCGCTCGAAGAAAGACTTTTTTTGTTTGGTCATACGTAAACCTTAAGGAATGATCATCTTCAGTATAGAACATTTTTTGATCAGACGCAAGGAAGGGAAAGCCGTTCTTAGAGTACGAAGGAGAGGATGGAATTGTAGAGGAGGTGAAGAGCGACCGCAAGCGCGATTGGTGCCAAGAAGCTTGAAAATGAACGCTTTTCCGGGTGTCTGAGGAAGAAAACGATTATCAAGCTGGTAGCAATATGCAGTGAAAAGACCCCCATCAATCCCAGAAGGGGGCTGTTTTCGGTCTGGCCGTTCAGAACCAGGAGCATTTCAAGGGAAGCAAAGCCGATGCCGAAGAAACACCCGAGAGTGAGAACTTGTCTGGAGTTGGGGCTGACATTTGTAAAGAAGCGCAGGAGATACTGGCGTAAGAAGAGGTATTTAGAAACCTCCTCTATGAATGCGAGAGCAGCAAGAACCACTAAGCCAGAAAGAGTGAATGTGAACACCATCCCGCCGCTGAGGACACCTGGGTCGAGAGCGATCAGCTCGATAATCAGGGCGAAGCACGCACCGAGGAGACCGAAGATAAAAATGAGCGGGAGCGTCATGGGAAAAAATTTAGGAAACCAAAAGACTATCGAGATATTTTTCAAGCTCGGTGATTTTTTCTTCTGCTTCAGCAAGGCTCACGCGGTTCTGTTCGAGAATATGCGCTGGGGCCTTGGTAACGAAGTTTTTGTCGTTCAGGCGTTTTTCGATGCCGATTCTGTGTTTTTCGGCGGCTTCTTTCTCTTTGGTCAAGCGGGCGTGTTCCTTTTTGACGTCGACGAATCCGCTTAAGTGGATGAAAACGGATGTATGGTCACTTATGATACGGGCGGTTTCGGTTGGTTGTTCGGGATTGTCTGTGACAATGATTTCTTCGATTCGCGCCAACCGTTCGATGAGAGCGAGAAACGGCGTCCAGAGGGTTTTGTCGCCGATGATGGTAAGCCATGGTTTTTCTTTGGGGTCGACATGGTAGACGGAACGGACATTTCTGATTTTCTGGATGAGATCGAGAATGTTTTGAAAAGAAGTGCCTGGTTCGATTTCCTTGGTAGCTTTCGGCCACGGAGCGACCATGAGGAGCGTCTTTTCGTTTGAGTAGAGCGACTGAAAGAGGGCTTCGGTGACAAACGGCATAAATGGATGCCAGAGTCTCAGGAGTTCATTCCAGGCGGTGATAAGGACAGCGTCGTGTTGTTCGATTTTATGAATCTCGACATACCAGTCGGCAAATTCGTTCCAGGTGAAATCGCGGAGCGTCTCAGCGGCGAGTGAGATGCTATAGCTTTCCAGGTGGCGTGTCACATCGTTTTTCGTCTTGGCGAGACGTGAGAGAATCCATTGGTCAGCAGGTGAAAGATCTTCTGTTATGGCGGTATCTGGCACGGTCCATTTTAGATTTTTAGGTTTTACTGAAGTGGTCACATACCGGCCGATGTTCCAGAGTTTGTTGGCGAAGTTGCGGAACGCTTCGACCTTCTTGAACGAAAGGGGTATGTTGTTGCCGGGAGCATTGCCGGTGATAAGGGCCATGCGGAGGGCGTCGGTGCCGTACTGTTCAATCAATTCGATCGGACTGATGACGTTGCCCTTGCTCTTACTCATCTTCTGTCCGTGTTCGTCATTGACCAGGCCGTGGAGATAGACATGGTGGAAAGGAATTTCTTTTTTCAAATAAAGACTGAAGATAACCATGCGGGGGATCCATTTGAAGATGAGGTCGTGGCCGGTCTCCATGACGGTGGTGGGGTGGAAGGTGGCGACATCGGGAGAGTCCGGATAACCGAGTGCCAGAAGCGGCCACTGTCCTGAGGAGAACCAGGTATCGAAGGTGTCGGTTTCGGCGACGATCTTTCCGCCGCAGGGGCAGTGACTTCCGGTCTTGGTATCGATGTATCCTTTGTTACAGAGACTGCAGTACTCTGCTGGAATCGGAATGCCCCAGACAATCTGGCGGGAGATATTCCAGTCGATGGTGTTTTCCATCCAGAAGGTGAAAACTTTTTCGTAATTTTTCGGGTGAAACTCTATCTGTTTGTCATCACGAACCGCTTTCAGCGCCAATTCGGCCAGCGGCTTCATTTTGACGAACCATTGGTCGCGTGCCTGGGGTTCGATGACGGTCTCGCACTTGTAGCAGACCTTTTTGGTGTTATGGTAGCTTTCATCAATTTTTACCAAGAGTCCTTTCTTTTTTAGCTTCTCGACTATTTTTTCACGCGCCTCATCGATCGTCATACCTGTGAATTCAGCGGCAATCGGAAGAAGTTTGCCGTTTTCGTCGATAATCTGTTCGGCATCCAGGTTGTGCTTCTGAGCGAGTTCATAGTCGACTTGGGAATGCCACGGCGTGATGGTCATGACACCGGTCCCAAAAGACATATCCATGACCGGGTCTTTGATGATGGTGGCGTTGATCGGACCATTAATCCACTCGACGGTTATTTTTTGTCCGTGCTCATACTGCGTATATCGCGTATCATCAGGATGCATGACGACGTACTTGTCACCGAACTTGGTTTCGGGGCGGACGGTAGCGATATCAAAAGGGCCGTATTTGAAATAATACAGCTTGGAAACAGTCTCTTTCGTTTCTGTCTCGACATCGGAGAGACCGGTCTGGTGTTTGGAGCACCAGTTGACGATGCGTTTCCCGCGATAGACCAGGCCATCGCGAAACATTTTTCGAAAAGTTTCTTGAACTTCATTTACGATTTTTGGATCCAGGGTGAAGGTGTTGCGGCTCCAGTCGCAGCTGGCACCGAGCCGCCGAAGGTCGCTCTCCATGTACTTTTTATTCTCCATCGTGAAATCGTAAATCTCTTGGTAGAGATCCTCGGGGGACAAATCAAAACGGGAGCGACCCTCCTTTTCGAGTTTCCGTTCATAAACGACCTGAGTTTCGAAACCGGCATGGTCGGCACCGGGCACCCAGAGCGCCTTCTTTCCGTTCATGCGCTGGAAACGGGTGAAAATATCTTCGATGGTGACGAACAGAGCATGACCGGCGTGAAGTCTGCCATTGGCATTGGGGGGCGGCATGATGATCGAAAAGGCCTCGGTGCGCTTGCCAGGAAGATTATCCGGGTTGAAAAAACCACTTTTTTCCCACTTCGCATAGAGTTTTTCCTCCCAGTCGGCGGCGGTATAGGTTTTTGGGATTTCTGTTTCCATATTTCCCACGGTACCACGAAAAAGGCTTATCTTCAATGGGAATGAGAAAGCCCCAGGTACGCTTGTGACGAACCTAGGGCGGGGTGCTCGGCGCGAAGTTGAACGATTTCCGAGCTGCGAGAGTCGAGTACGACTCCATCGGCCGAGTCCGACGGCTATGAGAAGCAATAGCACCATTGTGGGTCTACGGTACCCATAATGTCTCTTGTGGAGAAATGCTAAAGCTAACACGATTGTAGCACCACTTTCTTTGTAAAACAAGTCTAATGGTGTCGCTTACCTTTTTTGAGATCTCGCCAATTGAGGAGCGGGGCGAAGAGGTCGTCTGCGAGAGCGGGCTTGAAGTAGATGAGTTCTTTTCTGGTCGGAGAGGTGGCAGCGAATTCGATGAATGGTACGTCGGTGATTAGGGCAAGGGGAGTTTGTTCGTCGCCTTCGCCCATGGCGAGGGATGCAGCGGTAGCGAGCGCATCAACATGATTGGCATGGGTGGTGAAGCGGGTGCCAAAAATATCGGGCACATGTTCGTAGCCCTTGAGACCGTGGAACCCGCTCCAGCCGATAGCGACTCCGGTAACGCCACGTCGGAGCGGACTAGAATGGCTGTCGACGATGATGACGCCGACGTTTTTTACCCCGAAGCGTTTCACGAGATACATGCGCACTTTTTTGGCGGTTCGGTAGCTGTCTTTAGGGAGGAGAGAATAATATCCTCCGGTGTTGGAAGCATCCATGCCAGCTCTCGCGATAAAGGCGTTATCTTTGATGGTGAGGGCCACACCGTAGCGGCTTTTTTCTTTGGGGAGGTAGTAGTCAGCCTCTTGTTTGAGGGTCGCTTCTTTAATTTTCTCGAGAGGAATCACCCTCCCCTCGCAGAGGGCGACTATCTTGGACGTGATGACGAGGACTGATTCTTCAGGAAAATTTTTTAAACTGCGATTGAGAAGAGCAGTCAGGGTCGTCGAACGCGGCGACACTTTTTCAGTTTTGAGGGCAGTCACTTTCATAGTAAATTCTGGAGCGGGAGATTGGCGTCGGGTTCAAGTGTTAGGTGGGACTGCATGAGGGTAGCGCGGTTGGCTTCGCTCATGTGTTCATAGCGGATGGCGGCGGCAATCCCGATCATGGCAGCATTGTCGAGCGAGTAGGTGAATTCCGGTGTCAGAAATTGCGTGTTCGGGAATTCACTCTCAATCAAGTTACGTAACCGTTTACGTAACCTTTCATTGGCCGAAACACCGCCGGCGATGACAAAGGTGGCGGGGGAATACAGCGCGAGTGCCTTTTTGGTTTTGCCGACTAGGACATCGACAATCGCTTCCTGGAATTCATGACAGACTTCGTTGATAAAAGCTTCATTGCCTTTTTTCTCCTCGTTTTTTTTCAAAAAATAGAGGACAGAGGTCTTCAGGCCGGAAAACGAAAAGTTGAAATCATCTGAATCCAACATCGGTCTGGGAAAGGTGGTGATGGGTGATGAGGGATGAGCGATAGGCGATGTTGAAGTACGGAAAGAGTCGGCGCGTTTCGCGACGATAGGTCCACCAGGGTAGTCGAGTCCGAGCATTTTGGCCACCTTGTCAAATGCCTCGCCCGCGGCGTCATCTTGGGTTTCTCCGAGGATTTCATACTGAAAGTAGTCTTTCATCAGTACCAGTTCCGTGTGCCCTCCTGAGACAACCAAAGCTACAATCGGGAAAGTTGATGAGGGATGAGTGATAAGAGACTCGCCTCGATTTGAATCTTGAGTCGAAGCGGGTGATTGATTTTGGTCATTACACGAATTTAAAAAATTCGCGTATATGTGTCCCTCAAGGTGCTGGATACCGATAAGCGGTTTGTCCCAGATGAATGAGAGTGTTTTGGCCGCCGTGACACCGATGATCAAGGCCGGCATCAGTCCGGGACCAGCCGTTACGGCCAGGAGGTCGATATCGGCAGGGGAGAGTCCGACATGCTCCAGAGTTTCCGTGATGACGGGGACGATATTTTTGATATGTTCACGCGAGGCAAGGTCAGGTACCACGCCACCCCATTTGGCATGGAGCGAGGCTTGAGAAGAAACAGTATTGGCAAGGACGGTTGCCTGGCCATTTGACCACTCGACGATGGCCGCTGCTGTTTCATCGCAGGATGTTTCGAGAGAGAGAACTTTCATGGTATTGAGAATAGTGTTCTTACTCTAGCGAGCCCAAGAGAAAATGGCAAGAAAAACACCCCACAGTTAAACCGGGGGGTATTCCCTGCGAAGCGGTATCTCCTTAACGAATGGCCTTGAGGACGGCAATAAGAACGACGGCACCGACGAGGGCGACGAGAAAACTTGGCAGATTGAATCCGCTGATTCCGGCGCCACTGCCCATCAGGCTGAAGAGCCAGCTTCCGAGGACGGCTCCGACGATACCGACCACGACGTTCAAGATGATACCTTGCTGGCCATCAGTGCCCATGATCATCGATGCTACCCAGCCGACGAGACCTCCAAAAATGATATAGATGAGAAGACCCATAAGTGTGTTGTTAAAATGAAAATTTATGATGCTGTGACGTTACTTCTTGACCTCAACCTGTATTTTGTCCGGAACATTGATAGTTGGGGAGTTGTCATTGTTCGCATTCTGGGTACCGCGCATTGCCGGCAACCCGTAGACGAAAAAGAGGAGTCCAACCACCAGTACCAAAACCAGTCCGACAATCATCCCCATTGCACCACTGCCTCCATCAGAGGGTGCGGCTGGGGGAGTATTGATGATAGTTGCCATAGTTTGTGTGAGATTACTGCTTAGCCTCTATTAGATTTATTGATCCTGGCGATCAAGTTTTACGGCCGCTTCCGGTGTAGACACGGTCTTTCCCATAACCAAGAGCTTGACGATGCCCCAGGCGACCACGAAATAGACAAACATCGCGAGGATGGTGGTCCATTCAAAAACGCTGCCGGCTGCTTTGGATATCCGGAATACCGTGACGAATGGTGCGGCAAACGGTGCCGTTACCATGTAGATGAAACTGGTAAACCCAGCTCCGGCATTAGCACCGAGCAGCTTGAGTACGAAACGGAAGGCGAGGAGCACCTCGACGAGACCGAGGATATACCAGACAATCTGTGTCCCGCGGTACAGCGGCTGCGTGCTTCCTGAAGATGAAGCATCCATAGGATTGTGAACTAATAATTAAATGACGAACGTCGCACGAGAACCCAATAGAACCATATGTATGTGTAGTTAAGGATTAATTATCCTTATCTTCCTGAGTGTAGCTTTTATTAATTAAGAGAGTTACTTAATTCCGTTAACTAAATTATACCAAACGACGGAGCTTTGTCAACTTGTGCTTCTCTAAGCCAGCTTTTCCCTAAGAACTTTGCCGTTAGAGATAATAGCCGTTAAGACTTCTTTATACATTTCTATCTTTTTGGAAGAAATCCCTCGCAGGAGTACTCTAAGATTTTCTTGAACATCTTTCTCAATTTGGGCGAGTTTCTTTTTTCCTTTCGCAGTAACGTCTATACATTTCACGCGCCTGTCTTGTGGGTGTTGCCTGATGATAATGTTCTTCTCCTCCAAGAGCGTTTTGATCATCCGAGTAACGAGCGGTATACGGACACCGAGTCTTTCTGCAATTTCCGTAACTCGAAGCTCTCCCTCGGCAGAGACTATTCCTAGAAGCTTCCACTCTGTACGGGTGATGTGATACTTAGCAAGAATTGGGGTATGAAAAGCTCTAAGAGTACGGTAGCCTTGCCACTGAAGTAAACCGGTGTGATGCATTTTTAAGGACGATGTTTTCATAAAGCTTAACTTAGTTAAGTGATAAGGGTAGGCTACATCATTACTGCGAGCTCGTCAAGCGCATCACTTCGTTTGGTAATAAAACTTCCATCAAAAGATGGAAGTGTATTCTTTTAGTAGCCCCAAGGGGGTCGAACGACCTGCGCTCCGCCTGAGGCGGATGCGCTCTATAGGGTTTCCACCCTCTAGCCCTCGAAACGAGGTCACCCCAAACGAGCAAACAGATGTTTTCCCGACCCCTTTCTCGTTCGCCTCTCCTTGGATGCTATAAACCAAAAAGTCCCGAGAATGAATCCTGAGACTTTTTAGTTTTACAGTAGCCCCAAGGGGAATCCTCCCTCCCTCGCTCCTCCGCACGGAGGCTCCATAGCTCATCCAGAGCCTGGGTTTTTCAAAAGCCAAGCAGTTGGCTTTTGAAAATACCCTTCTCCTCCCCTTGGTATTACAAAACTAAAAGACCCCGGATAAACCGGAGTCTTTTAGTTTTACAGTAGCCCCAAGGGGAGTCGAACCCCTCTTACCAGGATGAAAACCTGGTGTCCTAACCGATAGACGATGGGGCCAAAAACAGCCTATGAGCTTTTAGCTTCGTTAACTTCTTAGCTTTAAGAAAGGGAAGAAGAGAAAAGAAACAAAGAAAAAAGCAGAGAAAACTGCGTCGCTAGTATAGCACGAAATCACTCCTTGGCAAGGCTTTCAGGCGAGTGTTTGTAAAAAGAAAAAAGCCTCCGGAACGATGCGGAGGCGCTTGATAGCGGTGTCAAGAAAGGCGAAAGACCTAAGTACGTTCTATCTCTAGAGCGTTTTGTTCGCAGATGTTGGCGTCGGCGAGGGCGCTTGGGCGGATAGTTCTTGTTTGTGTCGTGCGGTCGACGGCGATCAAGCCGAAGCGGGGCCAGAAGCCCTTGTCCCACTCGAAGTTATCAAGCAGTGACCAGTAGAAGTAGCCACGGACATCAATGCCTTCTTCGATGGCTCGGTGGACAGCAGCGAGAGCGGCGGGGAGGAATTTCTGGCGGAGCAGATCAGAAGCGTCGGCGAGGCCGTTTTCGGTGATGTAAATCGGTTTGTTGTATGACTTCAATTCGATGAGCGCCTGGTAGATCGAGTCGGGCCAGTATTCCCAGCCGAAGTCGGTCTGGATGGCATTCGGATTTTTGCCGAAGCCGTTGTTGATGACGTTACGATTGTAGTGATTGAGACCGATGAAGTCTTGGTGATTTTTTATCAGATTAAGAAAGTGGCGATTCCACAGCCAATCGGCACCTGACTTGAGGATGCGGTTCGGTATAGTTGGGCGTGACATTTCGAAGCGCACTTGGTGTTTAGCGATGCCGACCTGGGCTTTGGGGGTGAGTTGCTTGATAATTTGGTAGGCTTTTTTGTGAGCGAGCTTGAGTGCGTGCCAAGCGCGGAGTGTAAGAAAGAAACTTTTTTTCTGAGGGGGCCAGGCGCCTTTTAGATAGGCATGAGACGACACAACATCGGGTTCGTTGAGGGTAATCCAAAATGTTACATGAGCGCCGAGAGTAGTGACGATTTTTTCGGTGTAACGGGCGAAGTGTTCAGCAAAATGTGGGGCGAGGATGCCGCCTTGGTCACGGAGCCAGAGAGGGAGCGTCCAGTGCCACAGAGTGACGAATGGTTCCATACCACGCTCTCGAAGGGCGAGGATGACTTGGCGATAATGTTCAATTTCCTTTTCATCGAATTTTCCTGCTTCCGGTTCGATGCGCGACCATTCAATGGAAAGGCGGTGAGTATTGTGATGGAGGGATTTGGCTAGATCGAAATCTTCGCGGAAACGATGGTAGTGATCGCAGGCCGTGCCGGAAATGTAATTCTGAGGGTTGGTCGCTTCGCTGCGGAACTGTTGCCAGTGGGGATTCCAGGAGAACGTTTTTTCAGATTCGCGAGCTAGGCGTTCGGCGTTCTCTTTTTCCCATTCCGACCAGTCATTGTGATTGTTGCCCTCGACTTGGTGCGCCGAGGTGGCCGCGCCCCAGAGGAAACCAATCGGGAATTGCAGTTTGGACATAGGGGAAAAAGAGAAGAGATGAGAGATAAGTGATGGGTTGCCAAAATGGCTTGTCTCTGATATGATAGCACATTTGGAGGAGAAGAAAGAGGAGAGTGCTATAATGAAGAAATGATGGAAACCGAGCAACTATTCGTCTTCCCTGATCCGAAGACCACGGATCCGAAAAAGCGTCGAGTGCAGCGGGCGATCGAAATGATTCCCGGTCTTTTGACGTGGACAACGCTGCTCGGAATGCTGGCACTCTCATTTTTTCTGCCGGTATGGGCGGCACTTCTGGTTATCGTTTTTGATATCTATTGGATTCACAAGGCATTCTACATTTCCCTTTTCTCGGTCGCGGGTAATTATGATGTCAGTGAAGGGAAGCGGATCAATTGGTGGGAGCGTTGTCAGAATATCGCCCATCCGGAGAACTATAGCGAGATGCTCAAAGAGCGAACGGTAGCGATGTACACTGGCTTGCGGGAAATTCCGTTTTGGCATCTTCGGGAACGGCGGACAGTGAAGAAAGAAATTGCCCGCTTGAAAAAGATCCGTAAAGAAACGAGAGCACTTATCCCGATACAGGGAGAGATTATGGATTGGCGTGACGTACTCCACGTGGTGCTGCTTCCGACCGCGGGCGAACCCGCTGATGTCATCGAGCCAGCCATTCAGTCTTTAGCTGATAACCATTTTCCGAAAGAGCAGATGATCGTCCTTCTGGCGACGGAGGAGCGTGAGGATCCGGCGACTCGTCTTCCGAAGGTTGAATATCTCAAGAAAAAATTTGATGGTATCTTCCGTGATTTTCTGGTGACGACTCATATCGTCAAGGGTGGAGAGATGAAGTGTAAGGCCTCCAATGCCAAATTCGCGGCCAAAGAGCTTATGAAGTATCTGGATGAACGGAATATTGATTATAAGCGCGTCATTTTTTCCAATTTTGATTGTGACAGCGTGGCGCACGCGGAATATTTCGCGGCACTGACCTATGAATACATTATCGATCCCAAGCGTCTGCAGCGGGCGTATCAGCCGCTTCCCATGTACCATAATAATATTTGGGATACCAATGCTTTTGTCCGCCTGGTGGTGACTGGGTCGTCGTTCTGGCATCTGTATCAGAGTACCCGCCGGGAAATGGTGACGTTCTCCTCGCACTCGGAACCGTTTGATACCTTGGTCAAGGTAGACTTTTGGCCAGTCAATATGATCAGTGAAGATTCGGTTATTTATTGGAAATGCCTTGCCTATTTTCATGGCGACTATCGGGTGCAACCGATTCATCTTCCCATTTCGCTCGATGCCGTGCTTGCCGAGACATACTGGAAGACGCTCGTCAATCAGTACAAGCAGAAGCGACGCTGGGCTTATGGAATCGAAAATTTTCCGGTAACGATGCGAGCCATTTGGCCGGATACCGGTATCAAAATCCGTACCAAGCTCCGCATCACCTTTGAAATGCTCGAGGGTCACTATTCCTGGGCGACCACTTCCTTTATTCTGACTTTTCTCGGATGGCTGCCGCTTATCTTGGGCGGAGCGGCTTTCCGTGAGAGCGTGCTGGCCCATAACCTGCCGTTTATCACCAAAACGCTCATGACACTCGGAATGGGAGGATTACTCATCTCCATCCCGATGTCGCTCCTGTCGCTCCCGCCACGGCCGAAACGTTATCACTGGTCACGGCACTCCCTCATGGTTTTCCAGTGGGTGCTCATTCCGTTGGTAGGATTCCTTTCGGCGCTTCCGGCTATTGACTCTCAAACTCGTATTCTCCTCGGAAAATATTTCGGGGAATTCTGGGTGACCGAAAAAATGAGGAAGGGCTAAAATTAATTCAAGATGCAAGATGTCTGATAAGAGATATCACTCATCATGTATCTCTTATCTTGTCTTATTCTAAGTGAATCTTTTCCTCGAAGACTTGGAGGGCTTTTTGAAGCAGGGGGTGTTTTTTGAGAAGTGGATCGACGGATAAAATATTTTTGGCGATGTCCCGAGCGATGGTGATGAGTTTCACATTGGTCAGATTTTCCATGGCGATATCAGGGAGGCCCGACTGACGGGTGCCGAAAAAGCTCCCTGGGCCACGGAGAGCAAGATCAGCTTCGGCGATATCAAATCCGCTCCCGCTTTTTTCCAACACTTTCAAGCGCTCGTTGTATTCGCCGGAAGATTTGACTGCCTGCCCGCCGTAGCTTCCCGCGGAAGCGGGATGCTGGTGGGGAAAGAGAAAGCAGTATGACTGATATTCGCTTCGTCCAACCCGGCCGCGAAACTGGTGGAGCTGTGCCAGTCCGAAGCGTTCGGCTTCCTCGATCAGGATGATGCTCGCATTGGGGATATCGATGCCGACTTCGACGACGGCGGTCGCCACCAGGACATCGTATTTTTTCTCCTTAAAATCATGCATCACCGCTTCTTTTTCTTTCGCCTTAAGTCTTCCGTGGAGCAGTCCGATGGAAAGGCTCGGGAAAATATTTTCAGTGAGATGTTGGTGTTCAGCGATGGCCGCCTTGACGTCTTTCAAGGCCATGGACTCTTCGACCAGAGGAAAGATGACAAATGCTTGGCGACCTTTCTCAATCTCGTTTCTGATGAATTCATAAATTTTTTCCCGATCACGCTCGGTACTCGCGATTTTGGTAATGATTGGTTTGCGATTTTTCGGAAGTTCATCGAGGAGTGAAAGGTCAAGATTGCCAAAAAAGGCAAGCGTCAGGGTACGTGGGATGGGGGTAGCGGTCATGGTGAGAAAGTGCGGTACGGCGTTCTGGTTCCCATCGTGGCTCCCGAAACTTACTTCTTGTAACTTGGCGCGTTGGGCGACCCCGAAGCGGTGCTGTTCGTCGACGACGATGAGCGCCAGGTTTTCAAAAGCAACGTCATCCTGAAGCAGCGCGTGGGTACCGACGATAATTTTTGGAATACCGGCGCGGATGGCTTTGAGGAGTGTCGGTCGGGTAATTGTCTTTCCGTCAAAAATACGGTAGCTCCCCGTAAGGAGCGCCACTCCGTGACCAGTCTTTTGAAAGAGGGTGCTCAAGTTTTCGAAGTGTTGCCTGGCCAGGACTTCAGTCGGAGCGAGAATGGCCGTCTGAAAACCGTTTTCGGCGGTAACGAATGAAGCGATGCCGGCAACGATGGTTTTTCCCGAGCCGACATCGCCGTTTAAGAGGCGATTCATCGGTTGTGGCCGTTCCATATCCTGGAGAATCTCGTAACTTGCTTTGCGCTGAGCATCAGTCAGGGTAAAGGGGAGGGCTGAGACGAATTTTTTCACGAGAGTTTCGTCGAAGGGCAGAGGAGTCGCTTTGGCCGTTTCAAAGAGCGCCTTGACCTGCAGTGCTTTCAGTTGGACGAAGAGCATCTCGTCGAAAGCGAATCGTTTTTTGGCGATGAGTTCGTGTTTGCCATTTGCGGGAAAATGGATATAAAAAAGAGCTTGTTTGAGAGAAGGAAGGTGGAGTTTTTTTAAAATATCTTCCGGTACCGGATCGGGGAAATCCGTGAGTTTCTGGAAGATACCTGTCAGCTGCCAGCGGAAAAATCGCGAGGTGAGACCGGCAGTTTCAGAATAGACCGGGACGAGACGTCCGGTGTGGGTGGCATCACGTGCCGAGCGTTCGAAAGCAGGGTTTTGCATGAGAAAACCATTTCGATCGCGGGTGATTTTTCCGCTGACACGGATAGTCATGCCGGCTTTCAGAGTTTGGGAAACGAAGCGCTGATTGAACCAAATGAGACGAATCTGACCGGTATCGTCAGTCAGGGTGGCCTCGGTGAGAAACATTTTTTTCTTCCACGTGCGGCCGGCTTCGATGGTCGTGACCGTGCCGAGAAGGGTGCATTTTTCTTCGGGGACGAGCGAATCGATCGTGTGGATGGCTGAGTAGTCCTCGTAGCGGAAGGGGAAGTGATAGAGCATGTCACCCACGGTGAGAATTCCCATGCGCCCGAGTTTGGCCAGAGTCGGTTTTTTGATGGAAGCAATCTGGGAAAGGGGAGTGTCAAAGGTCATCATAAGAGCTTCTTTAGCTTCACAAGCTTTTAGCTTATAGGGTTGAGGAAGCGGACAACCATAGTATAACATCCAAGCGGTCTCTGGAAAAAAAAGCAGACCCAAAGCGTGTAGTTAACGCTTTCGGGTCTGGGAGAGATCCTTGATCAGAGGATTGGTGGCGAAGAGTGTACTGGTTGGGATTTAGAAGCCTTGGTGCCGTTTCACAAACAGCTTGTTCCGCTGGAGCGGCGGAACGGACACTGGTTTGGGATTCGGGTGGACGAACGTGTCGATTGCCGCAACCGTCGCCTCAGGAAGCGATATGCCATGTGCATCAATGAATTGGTTGAAAAGTTCCTTCGTGGGGAGCTGCCTGCTAGTGCATTGATAGATGGTGAGCCGCATCCGATCATCGAAGATATTGGTGTGGAACAGGGGCCTGGTCGAGGGACTGCCAGGGATGGAATCGTTGAACTGTTTGGTTCTGTTGCTGAGCCACGTCTGCATTTCGTCGCTGAGCTCGGCGGCGAATGTCAGTGTGGATAGCGCAATGTTCAACTGGTCAAACGGAGTCACTGCCGTGACTATGGGGAGAGAGATCATTGTTGGGTGCCTTCTTGTGTGTGTTGGCACACCCTTACGCCACTTATTGTTAAAGATACTGGTAACCTATCCAGGGTATGTAATTTTTCCAACTTTGTCAATAACAGGTATTCACCCCAGGGCCCGCCCGCAACGATTCGCGTAGCGATTCGGGCAGGCAAGCCCTGGACTCAAAAACGAACTGATGTTCGTTTCTTTCCTCGGCCAGCCTCGACGGCTAGGCGGGCGAAGCGGGCCGGCACTCGCTCGGAAACGAAAACAAGTTTTCGCTTCACTCACTTCGTTAGGTAATAAAAAAACCGCCAGAGAGAGTGTGATCTTCGGGCGGGATCGAAAAAAATTGCTGTTCATGGACGTGGGTCTACTGTGGCATCAGTGGCATGTCGGAGATACAGGCGCAACCCTCCGTATTGATGAAGGACAGGTGACCGTTCGGCGGTATGAAGCCGAAATGGCGGGCTGCCGCTTTGAAGTCGTCCATCAGCGGGTTCTGGCCGGCCGCCGGGTTCAATAGGACGATGTCGCCCTGTTTTTCGGGGAATTCCGGCAGAAGAGCTGGACCCTTGTTGAGGGTATGGAAAAATCCAACTTCACCCAGAACTCGCATTTGCTCTTCGGCTGAGAGTCGCCGTTCAAAACGCAGACGGAGCGACCGTCTGTTGGTACCCCGATGCTGAAGTGCGGCGTGTCGTACTTTGGGGATGACGGGCATGATCGGGCTCCTTTACGAGTCGATATGGAAAGTAGTTTTTTCTTTTGTTAACGAGCCAGCTCCGTCTGGTTGACGTGCGGCATAATTATAGATAAAAAAAAGTGGCGTGTCAAGGCGTGTGAATGTGCGCTCGGCAGGAGTCTCCCTCGACTAAACTTTTGTCGTCACAAAAGTTTGTCTGGGCACCGCCTCGTGATTTCGTCTGCTGACGAAATATTACTCCGGCGTTCGATTCCTGACGCAATCCAAGCAGTTGGCTTGCTCCTCGTGCCCATTCACTTTGTTCATGGTGCGCTCGGCAGGAGTCGAACCTGCGTTTCATCCTTCGGAGGGACGTGTCTTATCCGTTATACGACGAGCGCGTGGCCTTCCTATACTACCGAAAGACCCTATAAAAAGCAAAAAAGACTCCCTTCGGAATCTTTTCTCTTTGTGCGCCCGGCAAGAATCGGACTTACGACCTTCTGGACCGCAACCAGACGCTCTATCCACTGAGCTACGGGCGCAACGCGGCACCCTTAAATATGGAGGAATTTCTCCAAAGTGTCAACCAGCCCCGGCTCATGCTTATCTTCTGGCACAAACTTTATCAGGGCATCGTAGAGTTCTTTGACGGGAAGGGTGGTAATCGGAATATGAACGTGAGACACTAGATTGCCGTTCGTTTTGATGGAAAGGAGGTTATCGAACGGGGGTTCATCGTAGAGGTGAAAGGATTCGATATCATCGAATTCGTAGAATTCTTTGCCGGCGACGATACCTTTGGTAGTCAGATAAAAGGGAATAATTTCCGGTTCATGGCCGAGTGCCAGGTAGCCGGTCATACCGATCAGAATGAACGTGATAGCCATAATGGGGCTATTGGTGTAGAGAGCCCAAGCAATAATGATGATGAGGAGAAATACGGCGACGATGCGTGCTTTTGGTCCAAGCTCTAAGGGTTCGTGTTCCGGGGCATCCCAGTGGAGAAGAATTTTTCCGTAACGTGACGCGAGTACGGGGATTTCGGTGTGCGTACCGCTGTGAAAAGAGTGTAGTTTGTTCATATGTGAAATTATTTTCTTTACTATACCACATTTTTCGGAACATTGGAAAAATTTGACGAAAACTTTGAGAACGTGTCAGAGTGGTGGTACGGAGGAGTGGCCGAGTGGTTGAAGGCAACAGTCTTGAAAACTGTCGTACCGCAAGGTATCGTGAGTTCGAATCTCACCTCCTCCGCATCAAGCTCATAGTATCGAGGGTGACCCGAGAGCCTCGAAATGAGCAACATTAAAACCGCCATTTACTGGCGGTTTTACTTTGTTTCCAGTTCCTTTATTTCACCCGGCACTCTTTCAGTATCGGAGAGCCAATGGTGGTGCATACTGCGAAAATCATGGCATCCCGTATAAGGCATTGCGGGATGGTGAGGCCATAGTCATTGCAGAGCAAAATTTCACATAGGCGCACGTACGTGGACGGCGCCTTTTTTTATTGAAGTGTAAAAATAGAGATAAAAAAACGGGGGGAAGCTGTTGCTTCACCCCCTTTGCTTTCGTCCTTCTTCTTGACTTGTGCTAGTCCCGTCCGCGGAACACCGGCCGCTTGGAAACGAGCATGCCCGACAGGTACGAGAACGGCATCTGGGCAGTCTGCCGACTGATGAGCGAGGCCAGTTCGGCAACGCTCATCTGTTCCTGTTTGGCTCCCCGGATACGAACGGAAAGAGGAGCCCCAGCCTGTTCCTTGTCTCCGCAGACAACGACGTAAGGCACCCACTCGCGTTCTGCCCCGCGGATACGCCAGCTCATGGATTCATTCCGATCATCGACATCGACCCGGATGCGATGCTTCTTCAGTTCCTCGGCAACTCCAAGGCAGTAGCCCAGGTGCTTCTCCTCGGAAATCGGAATGATGCGGACTTGGGTCGGCGCCAGCCAGAGCGGCAACACCGGAGGGTCCTTCTTAAGGGCGTCTTCGAGGA
>CAZATJ010000008.1:0-37920 GCA_964488025.1 uncultured Bdellovibrionales bacterium | reverse complement strand
TTAACTTTGTCACAATATTAGCCCCCCGTCGTACTACCCAAATTGAATTCGTGGAAGGATCAAAAGCAACACCCGTAGGATAAGCGTTCAATGAGTAATTTCCTACAACCGATGGGGTTCCTGCGAATAGTGTCCCCATCCCCGAAAAAGCGACAGGAGTCCCTAGGGCAATGGACATATCCCCCGAAGGGATAATGATACTTGCAGTATGCCCTGTAGCGTATGCAAACGATGCCGGAAGTCCAAAAGAAACAAGTGCGAGAATGCTATAACAAAATGCTTTCATTGTTTTTTGAGTTTAAAGAAATCGTGGCAAGCGAATTGATAACGAGGGTCAGCAAGAGTCTCACAATCAGATTCTTCTCCCTCGATAAGAATCTTGTTGATTTGTTGCTGAAGCTCCGCTTCAGAAACTGGAAGGAGTGGCGGCATGTCTTCAAAAGCGACTGGTGCTCCAGTTTCTTCTGGTAGTTCTTCAGTATTCACTGATCCTTTGAAGAAAGAATGAGAAAAAACAAACGTGATAGCACCAATGGCTATGACAACGGCAAACAAGAATACAGCCACCTTAATCCGCTGTAATGGGAAACTAGTCCGAGAAGGAGAATCCATAGGAAGTATTTTTGTTTTACTGTTTTTCTTTCAGTGATATTGTACCATGAGATACATTATACCACAAAATGAAAGGTGGTATATCTTATTCAGTCAAGAAATGATCTCCTCCCCGGACAAAGTGTCAACCTCACCAATCGCCACGTTCTGGATGGTCTTCGGTAAGAGCAGCGGCCTCTGGCTGACGAAAGACACGGCAGAAGAAGAAACGCCGCACCCGATCCAGTTCCTCTACCTTAAGCCAGTGAGCAAAGAGCACGTAAGCGCTTCCACCGATGGTGAATCCGATCAATAACTGCAAGAAAACCTCAACAAACGTATCGAGTTCATTGGTGGTCAGAGCAAACACCGATTTGGAGAATTGAGCGACCGCCCCTGCCAAAACAGAAGCAAGGAGAATCTTTCCCACCGGGACGATAATCGCTTTATCATCCCAAAAAGAAAGATTTTTTCTGAGAAAAAAATACAAGAGGGCGAAATTGAGGATGGTGCTGAAAGAAAAAGCGATGGCCAGACCCTCTACCGCATACTGAGGCAAAAGAAACGGGATGAGCGCGATATGAACCACTTCGCTCACCAGGGCGATATAAAGCGGCGTCTTGGTATCTTGCAGAGCGAAAAATGCCCGGGCGAAAAGCGGAATCAGACTCTGCGCGAACAGGCTGATTGCCAAAAACTTCAGCACCTCGAAGGTGGTAATCGTATCTTGCCAGTCGAAATTTCCGGATCCCAGAATAACACGGACACACTGGGCTCGAAAAATAATCATGAAAATGGAAAGCGGCACGACAAAAAAGAGGATCTTCTTCGTTGTCTCGGCGAACATCCCGAAAAAATCACGACCGTTCTTCTTGGCAGCGAAAAGGGACAGTGTCGGAAAAGCAGCCAAGGAAAACGCGATACCGAAAAGTCCGAGTGGTACGCTCTGGATATTATTGGCCAATGTGAAAGCGGCTAAGCTTCCCGAAACCAGGGTCGAAGCGAAAATAGTCATCACCAGAAGACTGATTTGGTTCACCGCCATACCGAGAGAGCGCGGAATCATCAATTTGAGTACCCGCTTCACATTCTCATCTTTCCAGGCGGTAAAAAGCGCCCACTGATACTGAAACCCTGACCGATGAAGCGCGGGATATTGAATAATCATGTGAAAAACCGACCCCAGCACGACACCCCAAGCCAGTCCTTCTGGTCCGAAGAATGGTGTCAGGAAAAGCGCGCCCGAAATGATACCGACATTATAAAAGACCGGGGCGAAAGAATAAGCGGCGAATTGTTTGAAAGAGACCAGTACCCCGCCAAAAACGGCACTCGCCGCCAGAAAGAGAGGTGAAAGAAGCATGATACGGGTCAGTGCCGTCACCAGAGCCTGCTTCTCCGGAGAAAATCCCGGCGCCAAAAAATCAGTGAGAAACGGGGTGAACACGATACCTAAAAGAGAAAAACAGCTCAGGGAAAAAATCATCGTGTGAAGCACTCCCGATGTCAGCTTCCAGGCTTCCTCTTTCTTATCCTGTGAGAGAAGCTCGGTAAATATAGGAATAAAGGCGGCGGAAAGGGCACCCAGCACGAGAAAACTATACACCAAATCCGGAAGGCGAAACGCCGCATAATAAGCATCCAGTACGTCTCCGGCGCCGAAGTGCGACGCCAAAATGCGGTCACGCAAAAAACCGAGAAAACGACTCGCTATCCCTGCAAAAGCGATTAGCAATGCCGCGCCGCCGACGGTAGAACTCGGAGTACTACCCCATAATGCGATGCGACCCATCAATTTCTTCACCATGAACGTCTATCAAAAAATCATTTCTGGCCCAATACCAACCCCTGGAAAACATCCGTCCGAAGATTGGTTTCACGGCGCCATTCCCGTTCGTACGGTATCAGATTCGGCTCAGTCTGCCAAATGGGCTGGAAACTTTCCGGAAAGATAACAGACAGAGTCAACGCGCTTCCGGGAGAACCTGATTGTTTCTGGAAAAGGATTCCGTATGATTGTGCCTCCCCAAGCTTGAGCGCCTCAGTATTGATACGAAACGGCAATCGATACTGATACTTCAAAACTACGGATTCCCCGGGACTGACATACGCCCACGCGCCGAACACCGTCTTGCCAGCATCTTCCGAAATACGCACGCCCGTCTTCCGATCGATGGTCATAGCACTCTCTTCGCGTTCCACATCGGCATCTTTTTTGAATCCGAGTCGCTCATAATCGAGCGGCTCATCGGGAAATTCCCAAGTGGTTCCGGAAGAAAAGATAAGTTCCGATCCCTTCGGAACGTACAGTCGCACATAGTCCGCGTTGACCTTGTTCCACCAATCATAGGGTGTGTTTCCGCCACGATGCGTGCGAGTAATCGTGACCGTATCAACAATCGATCCGTCGTTCCCTATTTCCGCTTGATGCCTGATGCTTTCATCAATAACACCGTCGGTCTTATACCCATTGATATTACTGTGAATGACCGAAAGGTAATCCTTGGAAGTTTCTAGAATTCTCCCCGACCAGCCAATCTCATCAATCAGCTGTTCAGTTTCAGGGTGGCGCGCATAGAGAAGAATATGTTTTTCATTCAACCCCTCCACCAATGCTTCCGCTATTCGCTGAGACGTCTCACGATTCTGCAGGGCAAAAACCTTTTCAATCAGAAGTTGCGAGAGATCAGCGAGAATCTTCTTCGGTTGATTCAATTCCTTGTCATATTTGACTTCTACCTGCTCCTGAAGTACCGGAATAAAATTTTCGGCATCGACCAAAAGCCCGTACTGGGGAAGCGCTATCGGACCGATAACGGCCAAGAGTTTCTGCATCACCGTCGGAGTCAGAGTGATCACTCCGTCCACCGTCGCTCCTCCGGTCTTCTCGTAGAAAAAAATAGCCTTTTCCGCCGAAGTCGGAAAATCTGGAAACCAATTACTGTCATGCAGGCTCCAGCCAGCGCTGATTTTTTGGATCGGTTTCGGAGGAATAATATTTTCTTTCAGTTGTCCGTCCGGGTTGAAAATCCCATCGACAAAAAAACGGCGTATGACCCCCTGATTGATATCAACCAGGGCGTACGTTCCGATAAATCCTCCCGTGGCTCGCATCTCATGATTATTCTGCAGCAAAAAAAGATACGTACGTGGACCATTACCTCCGAGCAGTTCCTCGATGAGTAGCTCATTTTTTTCGAAACCGGAAAGGAAACCAAGGAATGTCGGAAGACTGGTTCGAATCGTGAGAAATTTTTCTCGCTTTTCCTCTGGGATATCATCAAGACGTACCTGGGCAAGCTCATTCTGAGCCATCTCCAGTAAAACATGAGCCTCTTTAAGCGGTTCCTTGGCCTGGGCAAGAAAATTGAGAAGTGATATTTTTTCCCCCTGGGAAGAGATTCCTTTTGAAAAAGCGGCATTTTCCACAAGCTGAAGGAGCGGTTTGCCAGCGGCTGAAAAATGTCGACCTGCTTCGATAGCATGCCTCCCTGACGCGAGCTGCGAAAGCCCAGGAACGAACCGGGTGATATCAAGCAGTGGTCCTCCCCAGAAAGAGAGACGCTCTCTCGCCCGTTCAAAGGATTGTTCCGCACGCGAGAAATGATCCAAAGCGGCCGGGTACTGCTTGGCTTTCAGAAGTTCAGCAGCCTGTGCCAGATTATTATAACCATTCTCACTCTCCATAAGAATTTTTTCTTTCGTCACGAGAGCCTGCCGCGCCAGAAAGAAAAGGATACCGGCTATCGCCAGCAGAAGAAATGACATGAGAAAAACCTTCCGAAAACGCGACGAAAGAAACGAGGAGCGACCCGATGGTTTCCTTTCAGATGAATACCTTGTCAGAAAACGCTCTTCCGGAACCGCCTCTTGAGAAACGCTCGGCGGCGACCAAGATTCAGGAACTCTGCTTTCCGATTCGTAAGGATAAAAAACAGAACGCTCTTCCCGTAAGGGCGCATGCGCTCCTTTCGAAACAGGCCGCCTGACATCCGAAAGTGACGCCTGGTTATTTCGTTGTGATGGAATGAAAGGTGGCATGAGTCTGTTTTTTGTTTTTGAGTAAGGATTGATAAATGGCCTGAGTCGTGGCGGCCATATCGCTAAAACGATACTTCGCGACCTGACGGTATCCCCGCTCCCTCAAACGGACTCTCAGCCTGTCGTCTTCTTCTACCTGGTGTACGGCGGCAACGAGAGCCGAGGGTGATGTGGGATCGAAATAATAAGCAGCCTCGCCTAATATTTCCGGAAGCGAACCGCGATCGGAGGACACTACCGGTGTACCCCTCGACATCGCCTCAAGCGGCGGAAGGCCGAACCCCTCATACAATGATGGAAAGATATATACCCGCGCGAAGCGATAGAATGCCGAAAGCTCACGATCCGTCAAAAAACCGACAAATAAGATATTCTCTATTCCCGCGACCCGCGCCTCGTCCTTGAGACGAATATAGAAAAAATCTTCCTTTCCTACCAACACCAGGGTGTGTTTCGGAAACGCCTTGGCAAGAGCGAAAAGAATGACGAGGTTTTTATGCGGATAGGCGTTTCCGACATACAGGAAATACGGTCGTATTATATCACGATACGAAAGTGACTGATGGGATGACGTATCGGTTCGAAGCAACCCAAAGCGGGTGAACAGCCTGCTTTCATCCTCCGGATTGAGAAACGGACAAAACGGGTCGGCTGCCTCGTAGGTAACCGTGATTCTGCCCCGCGCAAACGGGTACTGCCTCACGATATCGGCCTCGGTGAAACGCGACACCGTAATAATATGCTGTGCCCGACGTATCGCTGAGATGATCACGATTCGATACACCAGAAACTTTAACCAATATAATGAAGAAAAGCGGGTCGTATTCCGCAGCGTCGGATAATGCACCAAAATGAGATCATGAATAGTCACGACAAATCTCCGACAGTACAGAATCGGTACATTGAAGTGCGGGAAATGAACGAGATCAAAACACCCCCGGTACAGACGGATAACAAACAGCGTCTGTTCGGAAAATCCATACCACGTGTACTGTGCTACCTCCTTCCTGAATCGAGGATTTTTCGGCACGTACTCAGAAAAATTTTCCTGACGCAAAAATACCGTATACTCATTCTCCTCATCAATCACCTCCAGATGTTCTATGAGTTTTTCAGTATACCGACCCAAACCCTTCCCCAGTGACCCATAAAACCGGGCATCGATACCTATGCGCATAAAAACATTATGAACGAGTCACGCCCTGATCGACAGAGTAGAGAAGCAGCGCCTCAGAAACGAGAATCTTGAACACCTCCCCATCTTCGATATGGTTCCTGGTTTTTGCAAAAATGAGAAAGGCTGAAATTCCCTTTGCCTGGCGGGGCGATCGGACAATAATATATTCCCCCATTTCCCAAAAAAACTTCCCTTCAGCGAGCAGCGTCTCCGCGTCAAAATCCGGAAGGGACGCCGAGACAGTGTCTTTCTGATATATCTCTTTCCACTGCTTGTTTTTCACATCGACAAAACCAAGAATAACCCGATCCGCCTGTGAAAGCAGACTCGCCGTTTCGAGCAAAGGCTGGTACACCGCTCCTTTCTTTTTCCCCAGCGCTTCCGCCGTAGTCCGAGGAAGTCTGAAAATCAGATCCTTCACAATATCGAGTCGGCGGTTCATCTCGCCGATATACGAATACGAGTCGGAAAGATCTTTGGTAATAATGTTGGTCTGTTTCTGCAAATGGAGCTTTTCCCGGAAGACCCGAAGCAGCGCCTTCTCTTTGGCCAAGTAGATCATAAACGCGAACGCTCCGAAACAGAAAATAAACAGAGATTCCAGATCTTCTTCGGGCAACAGAAAGTGTTCCTGCTGCACAAACTTTGGCGTCAGAACGGCCAGAATAAATATTATCAGGTATATCCAGTACATACGCTCACGGTGTTAATAGTATTCTGCCAGGCCTGTTTCTCCTTTCCGTCGCGTTATGAAAGATCGAGTTGCTTGAGATAAGCTCGTAATTTTTCTCCAACTTCCGGATGTTTCATCCCGAAATGAATCGTCGCCCGCAGAAAATTGAATTTGTCGCCCGTATCGAGCCAAGTACCATCGAGCACCCGTCCATGGAGCGGCTTGCCTCGCTCCAGCATGAGATCGAAAGCATCGGCCAAGCGGATTTCTCCGGATTTTCCGTCGTTCATCGTGGCTAATATATCAAAGACTTCTCGCGTAATAATATATTTTCCGGGTGCCACAATATTTGTCGGAGCATCTTCCGGTTTCGGCTTTTCCACAAAACGTGATATCCGCCAATTACGCTCATCGAGTTTTTCCCCGTCAATAACTCCGAATTTCGAAACTTCCGCATGCTCCACCTCGGTCAGTCCGATAATCGGCGTTTTGAATTCCGCGTAGGCATCGATAAGCTGCTTCGAAGCAGGAACGACGCTATCATAGATGCAATCACCGAAAATCACCAGGACTGACTCGTCATCATCAACCAGGTGAGCGGCCTGAAGCAACGCGTGACCATCGCCAAGCGGAATTGGTTGACGCACATAGGAAAACTTCGCCAGACCAGAAATTTTCTGCACCGTTTCGAGTAAGTCCTGCTTATTTTTCTCAACGAGGGTCTCCTCCAGTTCGTACGAAACATCGAAATGATCTTCAATCGCCCGTTTCCCGCGTCCAGTCACAAAAATGATTTCTTCGATACCGGATGCTACCGCCTCTTCTACGAGGTACTGTACCACCGGTTTGTCCACCACCGGAAGCATCTCCTTCGGCTGCGCTTTGGTAGCAGGAAGAAAACGCGTCCCGAATCCGGCAACTGGAAAAATGGCTTTCTTTATCTTGTGCGAAACAGAATGTGGCATACAAATGAGGTTATTTCTTTAATGAAACTATCTTCTTGTGCTCAGCGTTAAATTCCGCGATGGCTTCGTTGATCATCGGATGCATCTGTTCGCCAAGCTTTTTCTCACGAGCAAAAACACCCGCTTCGAAAAGTGACTCGTGTGTCCCGGTGTCGAACCAGGCACCACGGATCATCCGCACATCAAGCTCCTGCTTTCCCAGATAGTGCTTCTGCACATCGGTAATCTCCAATTCCCCGCGAACGGATGGAACCAGTGATTTGGCAACTGCCACCACTTCGCTATCGAAAATGTAGACCCCCGGAATGGCAAAATCGCTTTTCGGCACCACGGGTTTTTCCTCGATAGAAAGCACGGTATTCTCACTGTCAAATTCGACGACTCCGAAACGTTCCGGATCGGCGACTTCTTTGGCAAAGATACGCCCACCGCTTACGAATGTCTGAATAGCCTCGGTAAAATCGTCCTCGAAAATATTATCCCCCAATACCAGAGTCGATGCTTCTCCGTCCAGAAAATCCTCTGCTAGAATATAGGCCTCTGCCAGACCGCGGGGCGATTTCTGAACAACAAACGAAAGGTTGACCCCGAATTTACGAAACATCGAACCCAAAAGGTTCAGGAAGTTTCCCGAATGTTCCGGCGAAACGATGATCAGAATATCCGTAATCCCGGCCTTGATGAGGGTATTGAGCGGATAGAAAATCATCGGCCGATCATAGACCGGTAAGAGCTGCTTGGAGGTGATAGCGGTCAAGGGCAACAATCGTGTCCCCGTTCCGCCGGCAAGAATAATACCTTTCATATTATGAGCTTCTTAGCTTTTAGCTTCATTAGCTTTTTAGCTTTCTGAAACCAACAAATTAACGATACACGGAGAATTGTTTACAAAGTTTTTTCACGGACTTTCTGATATCTTGCAGGATCTTTTTATTCCCCTCGGAACGAAGCGCTTCATCGATACAGCCGGCCACTATTTTCACTTCTTTCTCTTTCATGCCACGAGTCGTCAATGCCGGAACTCCGATACGCAGGCCGGAAGGATCCATCGGACCGCGCGGATCATCAGGAATAACATTTTTGTTGACCGTGATACCGATAACATCCAGAAGTCTCTCCGCTTCTTTTCCCGTGATACCATACGTCTTTACCACATCCATCACAATCATATGATTTTCCGTACCACCAAAGAGAATGGCGGCGCCACGCTTGCTCATTTCCTTCTCCAGCGTCTTGGCATTCTTCAGAATCTGCTTGGCATATTTCTTGAACTCAGGTCGAAGTGCCTCACCAAACGCCACTGCTTTGGCCGCAATCGTATTCATAAGCGGACCGCCCTGTAACCCGGGAAATACCGCCCGGTCTATCGCCTTCGCAAACTCTTGTCGACAAAGAATGACTCCCCCTCGCGGACCCCGCAGCGTCTTATGCGTCGTAGTCGTGACAATATCAAAATAAGGAACCGGATTCGGCACAGCTTTTCCCGCCACCAGTCCGGCAATATGCGCCATATCCATCATAGAGTACGCACCCACCTTTTTGGCAATAGCGGAAATTTTCGCATAATCCAACTGACGCGTATAAGAAGAAAATCCAGCCAGTACCAACTTTGGTTTTTCTTTTTTGGCCAACGCTTCCAGTTTTTTGTAATCAATCCTGCCGTCCAGTTCCGTCTTGTAACCGACAAAACGATAAATTTGTGCCGGAAGTGTCAGAGGGTGTCCGTGCGTCAGGTGTCCGCCATGCGAAAGATCCATACCAAGAATCGTATCTCCTGGTTTCAAAATGGCTGAGTACGCCGCTAGATTGGCCGGTGCCCCAGCGTGCGGTTGAACATTCGCGTGTTCGGCACCGAACAGTTTCTTTACCCGATTGATGGCAAGCGTTTCCACGGCATCAGTATACTCCTGACCGCCATAGTAGCGACGCCTCGGATACCCTTCGGAATATTTATTGGTGAAGACCGTCCCAAGAGCTTCCAGCACCGCCTGAGAAACATAGTTTTCTGACGCAATCATTTCCAGCCCTTCTTCCTGCCGCTTTTCTTCACCCTTCACGGCCGTATACACCTCCTTGTCAGAACGCCTCAGTGCCTCCTGTTTCATAGAAAATTTCATTTACTGTTCCTTCATGGTACCAAGAAACCAGGCTTTCTGCACCATTGACAAAAACACTAAAAAGGTGTATAATTATAGAAGAGTGCCAATAAAGAAATCACCCCTTCCGGGGGTGGTTTTTCTTTACCGCAAAAATTCCCGCAACGCTTCGGTATAGTTCCGTAATTTCGGCCGCTTGGTATTAAGAAGCGCCGAACAGCGTGGCCGTCGTGCCGGACGCGGGTAAGTATCGCCCCCAACCGGCGTCACTTTCATCTCTTTCCCCGCCAATCGGTATAACTCTCCTACCGCTTCATACCATGTCGCGGCGCCTTCATTCACCAGATGATAAATACCGTAATCGTCCCCGGATTCCACAAGATTCTTTGATGCCTCCGCCAGATCGGGCGCGTAGGTAAAGCAGCTCTTCTCATCATCCACCACCCCTACTTCTTTTTTCAATTCCGCCTGCTCAAGCATGACCGCGAAAAAACTTCTCTTCGCCTCGACGCTTTTTCCCGGATTGCCAAAGAGTTTGGAAAGCCGGATAAGATAATATTTTTTCCCTTTTTCCCGTACCGCTCGCTCCCCGGCGTACTTACTCTCGCCATAACGAGACAGCGGGTTAGGCAAAGATTCCTCATCATATCCTATCGCTCCGCCGGCACCGCAGCATCCACCGCCGCAACACCCGGTCTTTTCCTTGTTTTCTTCCAACGCGCCATCAAACACATAATCCGTCGAGTAGTGCACCAGAACAAATCCGAGTTTGACACTCATCTCTGTCAAAAATCCCGGCACATTGCGGTTCAAAAGAAGTGCTTTTTCAAATTCCCCATCATCCTCCTCGCAACGATCTACCGCGTTATAGGCTACGGCATTGATAACAATATCCGGATAAAATGCGGCCAATCTCTCTTCGAGAAGCGAAAAGTCCGTCACATCGATATCCTCTCGATCCCATCCCGTCACTTCATACTTTTCGTCACCAGAAAAAACTTGGACCAGTTCTTGTCCAAGCATCCCCAAGCTCCCGAGTATCAACACCTTCTTTTTTTCCATCATTGTCCCATTCTAGCAAAAAAACTCCCGTTTTGAAATCTATGCCTGCACACCTCTAACAAACTTTTTCCGATAAATCGCGAATGCGATAAGAACATTGATAGCCACGAGGTATACTGGAAACGCCCACTCGGAAAAATCCCCTGTCTTGAATGCGAAAAAGCTGGTTGCTGTCCCAAGGGCAGCCGTGATATACGCTATTCCCGTTTCGGTTTCAGGAAATTTCCACGACTTGATGAGCGTCGGCAGTGCCGCTAAAGCATCACTCACAATCGCAAAAACAATGGCAATCACCGGATCATCCGTTATCTGCCAAAGAATAAGAGCCAGAACCAAAATGATGCCGCAAATATAGTCCGACTTTTCCAGCTTCCAGTAGGCATTTTTATTGACGAATGAAGTGACAAAGACGACAAGCGGAGCAACGCCCATAACAAACACCGGGAGCGTCGCCAAACGCACGCCGTCACTGAAAGCGGCGGCTGCTCCGATCAAGGGCGCGATACTCCACAGTAACCACGTCACCCGGTTCGGCTTCGTCGTTCCTCGCAAAGTTTCTCGTGTATACGAAAGTATCCCTCCCAGCATGACAATAGCTCCGACAAAAACGAGATACTGCGCCATAAAGATAGCTCTTTAGAATTGCTTGTTATGTTTTTCCTTTATCTTTTTCACCTTGCGATCGAGCGCCTGCATAATATCGACGTTCATCGCTTTGGCGAGCATGAAAGTGACGATCAGGACATCAGCAAACTCACTTTCCAAATCATTGGCCTTCCCTCTGGCCAGCTTTGTTTTCCGCTGATCCCCGACCGAAGCCAAGACCTGATCACACAGTTCGCCATACTCCTCTCCCAACTTGATCGTTCGCGCAAAGACGCGGTCTTTCTTAGTCTGCTTCTTCGCTTTGGCAAAAAACGCATGCTGCTCATCAATAAATTGTCGGAAATCCTCAATGGTCATATCCTCAAGAAAATCATTATTCCTTCTTCTTTTGTTATTATACCACTTCCTATCCCTTTTCCAGTCTCAGTACCACACCATACTCATCTTTATGCGGTCGCATAAAGATGAGTATATGCCAAAAACAAGAACATTAGCCCTGAAGACCAAACTCTTTCCGAAGCCACTCATCGTTTTCGATATCACCAGCTACAATATAAATCAATTCTTTCCTCAGCTTGTACTGAGCTTTCAAAAGAGTAATCACCTCTTCACATTCAAACGGATATACCCAGACACTGTCCTGCAGTTTCGCAAATCCAAATGATATTATATCTGTCCGAATACAGTTACGTACGTGCCGTTTTTTTTCTTCAATATCAAAAATAACAATCCTCCATTTTTTATCCCATTTTCCGCCCTTCAGGTGTTTTTCTCGTAACTGATACTTCAACAATTCTCGTTGTCCCTTGCCTGTTAAAAATACTTTCACTCCACCTGCCTTCGTAGAAATCCGTACCATCCCGCGTCGCTCCAAACTTTTAAGTGTTCTTCGTAGATAAGATGGGGTTCGATATCTACTTGCAATCAAACGCTCATACCCACGAAAAATCTTCACTGCCTGAAAAACTCCTGGCGCCGCCATGCCAATACCAAGTATCCCCACTACCCCGAGAGCGCCGAGAATAATTCTCGCTACTGACCCATAGGGCGCTCCACTCCTCCTCTTGCTTCCATTCCCTTTTTTATCCTTTCCCATACATTTACGAGTATACTCATCTTTATGCGACCGCATAAAGATGAGTATATAATAAAAAACATGGAATCAAAACGGGATTACTAGAGACTAGCTTAGGAAATGGGAGAAATCGTGGGTCGAGCCTTCGGTCATGTCAACGTATTGGATGCCGAGTGGTTCTAGAAGCATGGTCGGGAGACGGCGCGTCGGTCCAAGCTCTATCCCCTGGCGAAGCATTCCGTCGTGTACGGGAAATACTACTTTCGGCTTAATGAGTTTGGCATACTCAATCGCTTCCTCGAGCTTCATCCATGGCCCCGCTAATGGCAGCGCCAAGATAGCAATATCTTTTTGGGGATTATGAAAGGAATCACCAGGATAAAACAGTGTTTCATCGATGAAAAATCCTGTATTCTGCACGCTTGGCAAGTCATGATGGATGCAGGCATGTTTACTCCCGCTACTCTCAATATTCACTCCTTTGACAACCATCACTTCGCCGTCAACCATCTGCGCATATTTGATACCAGCTTCGTCAAGAATCTTTCCGACACCGACATGTGAAATAATCTGTGCATCAGAATTCTTAGCAAGAATTGCTTGTAAACTTTCCACATGCAGATGATCCTGGTGCTCATGCGTGATGAGAATAACATCAACCCCCTCCACCTCAGGCGTCACATTATAGTTCCCCGGATCCGTCAGTATCCGCACACCCCTCACTTCAATAAGGAGACAGCAATGACCAAATTTCGTGATATTCATAGCAACATTTCTAAAAGTTCCGGAAATTCATGCGTTCCCATATCTCCAAACGTAAAGTGTCCATGACTAGAAAATTCTCTCACCACAATTTTAGAAAAGGTGCTCTTTATTTTTTTCACACTCTCTAACATTTCTTGACCATCGTCTGATGAAATAAAGATGGTCATACCATCAGTTCTTACAACAAGTTCTTTATCGATTTCAAAATCAAAAAAGCCATTTCTCAGTTCGTGAGTAGGGTCGATCCAGGGAGCTACCAACACTACTTTTCCAACCTTCGTCTTGTTTTCACTCAACCAGCGCACCATAAATCCCGCGCCGATACTATGTCCGATCAGCATCGTATTTTCATCAATCGGATGTTGTTCGAACACTAAGCACCACCTCTCGTAAACCGGCTCGTAGGAATCCGGCATTTCTGGTGCCACCGCCTCAACACCGTTTTTGATGAGTTCAGCCTTCAGCCATCCCAGCCAATGCTTACCAGATTGACTTGTTCCTTCCGGACCAAAATATTCTTCCTTTGACGGCATCCCATGAATAATAATGGCTCTTTTCATATTACCGTTTCCCATATTGTTCATGGTAATACTTCTGGTATTCCCCACTCTTCACGCTCTTCCACCACGCCTCGTTTTCTTGGAACCAGGCGACGGTCTTCCCGAGGCCTTCTTCGAGGGTAACCGTTGGTTCCCAACCGAGCTCGTTTTTGATTTTGTCAAAATTGATAGCGTAACGCCGATCGTGACCAGCACGGTCTTTCACATATTCAATACTGCTTTCATCTTTCCCTAAAAGCTCTAGCAGTTTCTTTACGATCCAGATATTCTCTTTCTCAGCGTTGCCACCCACGCAGTACGTCTCACCAAGCCGTCCTTGATGAATGATGAGATTGATCGCCTTACAATGATCTTCGACGTAGAGCCAGTCACGGACCTGAAGACCATCGCCGTAGACTGGAACTGTTTTTCCTTCCAAAAGATTGGTAATGGCGAGCGGGATGAGTTTCTCCGGAAAATGATACGGACCGTAGTTATTAGAACAATTCGATATCGTCACCGGCAAACCGTAGGTATGAAAATACGCCCGCACCAAATGGTCGGAGGCAGCCTTCGAGGCACTATAGGGACTGCGCGGATCATAGGGCGTAGATTCATCAAATGGCGCATCATCTTTCCCGAGCGCCCCGAACACTTCATCCGTCGACACATGATGAAAACGCTTGCTGTGTTTCCGTGCCGCCTCAAGCAATACGTACGTCCCATGGACATTGGTTTCGACAAATGCTCCCGGATCCATGATGGAACGATCGACATGTGACTCGGCAGCGAAATGCACTACGATATCGCATTCTGCCACGAGACCATCGACCAGTGGAGCATCAGTGATGCTTCCCTTCACAAACCGATGGCGCGGATTCCCCTCGACAGCTTTCAAGTTCTCCAGATTCCCGGCATAGGTCAGATCATCGAGCGTCACCACATCGTAATCGGGATACTTTCCCAACACGTAATGAACAAAGTTTGATCCGATAAAGCCAGCACCACCCGTAATGAACAGCTTCATAGCTTTTAGCTTCGTTAGCTTGTTAGCTTTTAAATTCAAATTCTTTTTGGATATCTTTCAAAAGCGGATGCTTCTGATCCTTTTCCGAAACAAGCGGCGATTCAACTCCCCAATCGATACCTAAGAAAGGGTCATTCCAGAGCACTCCACGATCATGTTCCTTAGAATAGAAATTGGTGCACTTATAGATAAAGAACGTGTCATCCTCTAGCACAACAAATCCGTGAGCAAACCCCCGAGGAATCCACAACTGCCGATGATTGTCCCCCGAAAGCTCAACCGCTACATACTGTCCGAAAGTTGGCGATCCGAAACGGATATCGACCGCCACATCCAATACTCGCCCCCGAAGTACCGAAACCAACTTCCCCTGAGCAAATGGTGGCGCTTGATAGTGCAGCCCCCTCAAAGCTCTTTTTTTGGAAACCGAAAAGTTATCCTGTACGAAATGCTCATCAGCTGGCAATCCAAGTACTTCTTGATAGCGTGCTTCCTGAAACAGTTCCATAAACGACCCCCGCTCATCAGTATAGACATCAGGTGTGACGATGAGCACTCCTTCCAACGCCGTCTTTTCAACATTCATATAATACTCTGACAAAGTAATATCTCTATTCTAAAATATCCCACCGATAAAAGCAAAAACCGCCTCCTACGAGACGGCTTTGAGTTTTCTGTCTACACCCCTTTCCCCTAAACCCTGTTCAAAGGCGGATGTCGTTCATCACATCATCGAGTGTTTTCTTCTCTTCGGCCGGCTTCGGAGCTTCGGGAGCGAGAGCTACCGGAGCAGCAAACGATTCGCGCGGCTCGCGCGGTGGGCGCTCGGAACCCTCCGGCTCGTTAATCTTCAAATTCACTCGGGCGCTATTTCTGGCGCCGATGACACGAAGCAGCGTACGGAGAGCTTTGGCAGTCATACCCTCGCGACCGATGACCATCCCCATGTCCTTCGGATTGACATCGAGCGTGATGAGTACCCCCATTTCATCGATCTTTCGTTCGACCTTCACATCGTCTGGATTATCAACGAGCATCTTTACGACGTACTCGATAAAATCCCGATCCTTCATTGCGTTGTCAGTCATAAGACTATAGCCACACGGATTAATTATGTTTTACTTCTTTTTTATCCTACTCTTTTTTGCCAGATTCTGCAACTCTCTGTCGCTCGATTTCCCGACGTGATTTCTGGAAAAAATACCCAATAATGACGAAGGTGAGGACTGGCGCCAACCACTCAGGTACATGGATGCCGAACCCCTCAGCGATCATCACAAGACCGAGACAGAGGACCGAGTACATGGCGCCATTCTTGAGGTAGATATACTTCTTGACTCGCTCCACATTAGCGATAGTCAATTGCCGGACGAGGATAGCCCCGATGCCACTCCCAATGAGGATCAGTGGTACCGATAGGGTAAAAGCAAACGCACCGAGCACCCCATCGATAGAAAACGTCGTATCGATCACCTCGAGGTACATGACCTTGCTCCAATCTGACATACCACTCCCCATGAGCTTGCGTTCGGTCTCTTCGGCATGCTGTCTGAATCCATGGGTGATAAAGAATGCTGTCGATCCCACTACCGCTCCAAAAGCGAGCATCGGGCTCATCTCAAGAGCGTACCAGACAATCGACATGAGGAGGAGAGAAACCAGGGCATAGAACCATGCCCCCTGCTCCATAAAAAAGCATTCGGCGCGCAGCCCATAGTGTTTAGCCTCGAGAAACAACCAATGAAGAAAGAGGAAGAGCAGGAACACGCCACCGCCCATGAGGAGTATCGGAGCCGAAGACTGGAGTGCCCCCGTCACAGCCGGATCGTTCGAGAATGTCGCTGTGAGTGATCCAATTACTCCGAGACTCGGTATCGTCGCAAACACGATGAGCCACGGCAGGATACCGCGCACCACAAACACCGCGAGAAACATCCCCCACGTCAAAAAAAACCGTCGGGCTTTGGCGCCCATCGTCGAAAGTACTTCGGCATTGATGACCGCATTGTCGATACTCGAAACGGTCTCAAAGAGAACCAGTCCGAGAATCACCAGGGCTGCAGAAAAAAATTCCATACAGAAAAAGTATCTTCACATCCTATAGTCTCATCTCACGCGACATCTGTCCATTCAGCAGGAGCCACAAACGGTTTTTTGCGCCACTCATCAGACTGGCGACAGAGATATGACGAAGCGGTACGAGGATCCACCAGAAGCTGTTCCGTTATTTTTTCCATACGTAATCCCTGGGATCCCTTGATGAGGATGAGATCGTCGGAACGAATAATATTCATGACGGCCTCCACGGCAGAAAGCGAATCGGGCATCCAAAGGAGCTGCTTTCTCGAAAATCCGGACTCGAGCAACCCTTCATGAAGCGCTCGCATATGTTTGCCGACCGTCACCAGGATGTGAACCCCGGAATCACGGATCGCATCCATAAGAGCCGCATGTTCCTTCTCCGCGTCGGGGCCAAGTTCAAGCATATCACCCAGCACGGCGATTTTTCTTGGCGCAATAAGGCTTCCCATCACCTCCAAGGCGGCACGCGTCGAAACAGGAGACGCGTTGTAGGTGTCATCGAGCAAAATCGTATTATCACGCCCCGGCAGGAGCCGCAGACGTCCCGGCAATGCTTCAAATGTTTCCAGCGCCGCGACCACGTCCATCAGATTCATCTTGAGCGCCTTGGCCACGGACAAAGCCGCCAGAGCTGCCGGAATATGGTGTTTGGCCACAATCTTCGGCAAACGGAGCGGGACTGATTTCCCATCGAAATTCACTTTGAAACTAAACCCCTCCGCCCTGCGGGCTTCCCGATGCAGAATGAAGTTATCGGCATGGATATCGGCATCACTGTCAAAACCATAGAAAATCGCCTCAGCCTTTGTCCGCTCTCTCATCTTCCTCGTGTGCTTATCATCGGCACTGAGTATCGCATAGCCATCCTCAGGCAGGGCAGCGATCAATTTTCCTTTTTCGCGGGCGATATTGGCAAGCGTCCCAAAATACGCGATATGACTAGAAGAGATCTGCGTCACTACGCCGATGTTCACCGAGACCAGTCCAAGAAGAAAGTCCATGTCCCCGGGGCGATCAATCCCCATTTCCAAAACGAGCACCTGAGGATAGCGCACCGGAAAAATAATGATGAAAAGCCATTTCAAAAACACCCCCAACCAACGGAAAAACGAACTCCCTCCGCTTCTGGCGCCGATAACCGTCAGAGGAATCCCGATTTCATTGTTATAATTCCCCTCCGCTTTGCGTACCGTATACCCTACGGACAGCGCCAAAGCGACCGCTTCTTTGGCTGAACTCTTGCCAACCGAACCCGTAATACCGACAATAAGGGGGTGATACCGTCGCAGCACCACTCTCGTCATGAATCGGAGTATTTTTTCTAGAATCTTTCTCTTATTCCCCATAGAATCACGATGGCATCACTTTTTTACCGTCTCTTCCGTCGGTTTGACCTTGGCGTACTCTAGCAAAAATTTCATAATCTGACCAAAAGTCGGCGCCGCGCTTGACTCTGCCCATTCGACATTTTTCGGATTATCAAGCTTGACCAGAACCACGAACTGCGGATCATTGATGGGAGCATAGCCGACAAAAGAGCCAATGCTCATCCCTTCCTCGTACCCCTTGGTTCCGCTCTTGGCCACCTGAGCGGTCCCTGTTTTTCCACCGA
This sequence comes from uncultured Bdellovibrionales bacterium, assembly GCA_964488025.1. Taxonomy (GTDB): domain Bacteria; phylum Patescibacteriota; class Minisyncoccia; order Moranbacterales; family UBA1568; genus UBA1568. The sequence continues at coordinate 19,609 of CAZATJ010000008.1, read as the reverse complement.
CCAGATACCCAGGAACATCAGCCCGCTTGCCGTGGCCGTTCACGACGACGCTCCGCAACATCTTCCCTATGGTCTGGCTTGTTTCCTCGCTCACCACCCGTCGCACTTCTATCGGTGTTCTCTTTTCCTCGCTGCCATCGGCATGAATCACTTTGCCGACAATGTTTGGTCGAAGCAAACGTCCGCCATTGGCGAGGGCCGCATACGCCGATATCATCTGTATCGGAGTAGAGGTGATTCCCTGGCCGAAAGACGCCGTAAAAAAATTTATCGTGCTTTTTTCATTGCGGAGATTCTTCAGATTTCCTGGCAATTCCGCGGGAAGCTCTATCCCTGTCCGCTCCCCGAAACCGAACCGTTCCAGATATTCTCTGAATGATTGGTTCCCAACAAGCTTTTCCACGAAGATTACGCCCGTATTGATTGACTGATCCAAAACCTGAAACATATTACTCCGACCGTATACTTTTTCTTCCGCGTTGCGGATAGTATAGCCAGCCTCAACAACGGCTCCCGTATCGATATATTCCGTCGTCCCTGACACTTTTCCTTCCTCAATCCCTATTGCCATGGTAATCGGTTTCATGATCGATCCCGGTTCATAGGCCGAACTGACAGCGCTATTCATGAATACGGAATAATCATCCTCCTTGGAGTAATTATTGGGATCGAATTGCGGAGACGAGGCCATCGCCAGAATATCACCCGTATGAGGATCCATCACGATAGCCGTCGCCCGATCTACCTGAAATCGTTCCGTCGAATCCTTAAGGATTTTTTCCGTTTCATACTGAATCACTCGATCAAGCGTGAGCGTGATACTATCTCCGTTTTCCGCATGAGTGATAGAACGATCAGTCAATGAAATCCATCGGCCACTCGCGTCCTTTTCCTGGGAAAGTGTTCCCACTTCACCGCGTAATCTCCCATCAAGCGATGCCTCAACGCCGTAACCACCGGCCCGGCCCTGTTCTCCTAAACTAGCAAAGCCGATCACCTGAGCCGCCAATTCCCCCGCTGGATAATAACGGTACTGTTCAGGAAGAAGTGCTACCCCCTTAAAACGAAGTTCCCTCACGCGCGCAACCTCATCTTCGCTCAAGCGCTTTTTCACGATTTCGAAAGGATCATCAGGACGATTAAGCTTATCCCTGATTTCACCGGCATCCATGCCCAAAATACGCGAGAGTTCCAGAGCGACCGTATCCTTCTCTTCCACATCTTTCGGTACCACAAACACCATCTGATATTCACGATTGACTGCCAACGGGTAGTGATCATCCTCGCCATCATACATATAAATCTCTCCCCGGCTCGCGGAAAGCTCGAAGGAAGAATTGTGCTGACTTTCGGCCAGTGCCACCCATTTTTCATGCGAGGCCACCTGAACAAAAAAAAGGCGGGTGACAATCAGAGCGCCGATAAATACCAGTAAACCGAAAAAGATTTTCACCCGAAAAAAGTCCGTCGCGTTCGACTGTTTATTTTTTTTTCTTTTTTCCTGATAATTGGGAGTGTTCCGCATAATCGTTGCCTTTCATTCTTTTCTGATCCGACAGCAGGCATGGGATGCCCTCCCTCACTTATCGTAGTGCTACCGGTCCGCCAGAATTTGTCGAAACCGGTCCGCGCTCCTCGATATATTTCACCTCTCCGAGTTGCTGCATCTCAAGTTCCCGACCCGATGCCTCCTCGATACGCGAGAGTGACCGGAGATCCGCTTCAACAATGCGCAGCTCCGCATTTTTCTGTTCCAAAATGGAAATTTCTTTCTCAAGTGAGCGCATATGATACCCTTCTACCGCATTCTGGTTTACCGAATACAGATAACATCCGCCAGAAATGAAGAGTGCTGTCATAACGGCCACCAGAAACATATGTGCCGAACCGGCGAGCTCCGCTCGCGCGCCATCTTTCGGCACCCAGGTGGTCATCATTTTTTGACGATGAGAGACTGACATATTGATTTGTTTTTTTGTTTCTTTTTTTTCCGTCGACTAGAGTTTCTCTATCACTCGAAGCTTGGCGCTCCTGGCCCGGGGATTCCGAGCTAACTCCTCTTCTCCTGCCGTTATCGGTCTCTTGGTAAGAATTTTTATCCGAGGCTTCTCTCCGCAGCGACAGACTGGAAAGTCCGGCGGACACACGCATCCTCTCGCCTGTTCTCTGAAAAACCCCTTGACCCGTCTGTCTTCACCGGAATGAAACGTAATGACCGCCAACCGCCCTCCCGGAGATAATCGTTCGATCGACTGCGCGAGGAACTCTGACAAATGCTCGAATTCCCGGTTGACCTCGATACGGAGCGCCTGAAACGTCTTGGTGGCCGGATGGATTCTGGAAAGCGCTCGCTTCCGTTTCGGATACGCTTCAACAATGATTTGAGCCAGGTCATGTGTCGTTTCAATGGCCGCTTCGTTCCGTCGTTTCACGATGGCCGCAACAATACGCCTGCTCTCGGACTCATCTCCGTATTCGTACAGTATTCGAGTAAGCGCTTCCGCCGAATACGTATTCACGACTTCCTGTGCCGTAGGCTTGGTTTCCTGACTAAGTCGCATATCAAGCGGCCCGTTCTCCTGAAAACTGAATCCCCGTTCCGCATCCTCTATCTGATCGGAAGAAAATCCAAGATCAGCAAGGATAGCGTCGACACTCTCTACGCCCAATCGCTCCAGCACGTTTGCCATATCCGAATAGTTACTCCGTACCACAACAAGTCTCCCCTCCTCAGAGGCTTGCCTAAGTAACTCTTCGGATATGGCGCGTGCCTGAAAACGATCCAATGCTTCTTGGTCGGCATCGAGAGCCACCACTTTCCCAGTCGGTACGACTTCCGCGAGCATCATGCGAGCATGACCGCCGCCGCCGAGCGTCGCGTCAACCACCACCATTCCCTTTTGAAGGTGCAGCTTCTCTTTTACCTCTTCGAGCAATACGGGAGCATGTTTCGTCATAATTTCCAATTACTCATCTCTTATTTCCAATGAAACGCTTGCAAAACCAATTAAATGAAAAGCGTTTTTATTTTTTTGGGAATGAGATACGAGCTATTGGAAATTATTTAGTATATCCCGAGCTTGCCCAGATCTTCCGCGATCTTTCCAGTATTCTTTTCCGCCTGACTCTTGTATTTGTTCCACTTCGCGGTATCCCAGATTTCCAATCGATTGAACAGCCCGACAATGGTCACTTCCTTTTTCAATCCGCCATCGTGTTTCAGATATTCCGGCAGCAGTACCCGTCCCTGACTATCAAGCTCCACGTCGGTAGCACCAGCCAGCATCACACGGATGAAACTGCGTGTTCCTGCCTCACCGACTGGAAGTGTTCCGAGCTTCGTCGCCAGTTCTTCCCATACCTTCATCGGATAGACGAAGAGACAACTATCCAGTCCACGAGTCACGATCACTTTACTCCCCAGCTCTCCTCGAAATTTCGAAGGAAGCGCCAAGCGCTTTTTCGGATCGATCGTATGTGAATATTCCCCGATAAACATAAACGTGAAATGGCGATGATGTGAAATTCCCCACTTTCACCCACCTGAATGCAACTAGTCCCCATTTTACGCCACCTACTGGTCGGTGTCAACACAAAAGTTATACACCAAAAAAACGGCTATTTCAAGCCGTTTTTTCTTACTGTGGATAACTTTCTCCCAAGATATCTAGAGCTTTTCGAGTACTTTCACCAACAATCGCACCGGGGCGCCAGCAGAACCTTTGGAGAGGAATTCATCGGGAAGCGTCGTCATGCGCGGGGCGATATCGAGGTGCACCCACGGATACGCTTTATCCACGAATTGTTTCAGGAACACAGCCGCCGTGATGGCACCGCCGTAGCGCGTGCGACCGAGGTTCGCCACATCACCGAAGGTGCCTTTCACTTCTTCATCATACTCGTCCCACAGCGGCATCGGCCACACATGATCACCACTTTCTTCTCCGAGGTGACGCAGTCTCAGTTCTAATTTTTCATCCTCGGTAAACAACGCCGTCGCCCGTTCGCCAAGTGCCACCATGGCTGCACCCGTAAGCGTCGCCACATCGACAACAAGCGATGGTTCATACCGTTTGGCATAAATGAGAGCATCTGCCAGAATGATGCGCCCTTCAGCATCAGTATTCAAGACTTCGATCGTTTTTCCTGACATGGAACGAAGAATATCTCCGGGACGATAGCTTGATCCGGAGGCCATGTTCTCGACTGCTGGTACCAAGACCACGATATTCTTTTTCAGTTTCAAACGCGCGGCGGCCGCCAACGCATGGATCACGGCCGCTCCGCCGGACATATCCATGTTCATCCCAAGAATACTGTCACTCGGTTTCAAGTTGATTCCGCCCGTATCAAACGTCACGCCCTTCCCGACAAGGACGGTCGGTTGGTCATCCTTTTTCGCACCAAAATATTCCATGATGATAAACCGCGGACGAGCTTCCGACCCCATGCCCACCCCCAGTATTCCACCCATGCCAAGCTGCGTCATCTTTTTTTCATCAAGAACGGTCACCTTCACCGGCAAACCCTTCACCGATGCTCTCGCATGACGCGCCAAAATTTCCGGGGTCATTTCTCCCCCAGGCATGGTTGCGATGTGACGTGAACGATTCACTTCCTCACCGATAATCATTCCATGAGCGATACCGGCTTTCGCATCTTTCCCAGAAGCGTTGGTTAAAAAAATCGTTTTTATTTTCGGAAATCCCTCTTTTGGTTCCGTCAAAAACTCCCGAAACGAAAACTCCGCCATCAAAAAATTCACCGAAAGCAGTTCAGTCAGATCTTCCGATGTTATTTTCAGATGCGGAAAATGAAACTGCCTATAATCAAGAACGAGCTCACCATATTTTTTCGCCAAAGCTTCGCGCACCACGCGCCGAGCCAAAAGCATGAGCCTGCGTCGAGTCATCTTGCCCCGCTCACCGATGACAAACGTCAGCGTCGACGTACCACTCTCCACCTCTATCACCCCATCCTTCCCCTCTTTTTCCAACCGCACGTGCAATACGTCTTTCTTCGTCTTTCCAGCCTCGATGATCTTGATGTTCATATCATCTCCACATTAATGAAATGTTTAAAAATCGGTTTTTGGTTGACCTTTTCATTTTCTTTCTCTGGGTGAGGTCGGCCACATATCTGATGAGCGAGCCGTTAGAAATGGTTGCGATGCGACCCCCGGAGCCCATAAGACCATTTCTCGGTCGAGCGAGTCATGATATGTTCGACGGAACGAAAGGGTAAGAAAAGGGAAGGGTTAATCAAAAACATACACACTCCTCATAAGCTACTACTCCTTACTCTTCAGTTCCTTGATGTCACCCAACACTTCCTCAACATGACCATCTGGTTTCACCTCCTCGTACACCTTGGCAATCTTTCCCTCTGGATTGATGAGAAACGACGTCCGGAGGATTCCCGTGTACTCCCGCCCCATAAACCTCTTTTTCGCCCACACGTTGAGAGAGTATTTTATCATAAAATAAAAACCCCCGCCACGAAACGTGTCGTGACGGGGCCTCTGCTTCCTTTCTCCTAGGTATTGATGTAAGGGCAGATCGAGGCGTAGATTTGACGCTCAACCGCAAAGAGCAATGCTCTCGGCTGATTAGGGCGATACCTGCACACTTTGATAGAACTGACGGCCAGGGTAGTATTCCCAGCCGTCAGGTATTCGAGTGCCGCTTGGAGATCCCTATGACCACCAAAAACCACCTCTGCTCCGACAAAAAAGATTCCCATCGCCTTGGGACAAAACCCTTGCAAGTCAGTCTCCTTCCTCTTCTTCGACGTCATGTATTTCCTTATTTTCTTTGTGAAACAAAAAAGCTCCCGATTCCGGGGGTTTCGCAAAACTCACCTGAAACGTATCAGGCTTTAAGAATGGTAGCACAAAAACGAGACAACGTCAACCCCGCACCTTTTTAGCTTCAAAAAATACTTCTCCAGTATATACGGGCATACACTCACATTCAAGGTAAAAGGTGCGGGGTCAACCCCGCGAAATCCTACCTCAACGGAATCATAAAACGAAATCGTGATTCAACTTTCTTTCCATTCCAAGAATTCTCTTGGGCACGCCTGGAACCGAAAGCATGGTTTTTCCATCTTGACGGAAAGTTTCGGTGAAGAGTAGTGGGAATCTCGCAGGAATTCTCACGGCACAAGAGAATTCTTGGAATTGGAAAGGTCTACAAATTTAAATACTTCCGCCCCTTCAGCCGCTCAGGAAAGTACTCCTGTTTAGCCTCTTTTTCAGTCTTGAAATCCGGTGTATATTTATACCCTTTGCCATATTCCAGTTCTTTCATCAGTTTGGTCGGGGCGTTACGGAGATGGAGCGGTACTGGTTCATTGGGATATTTTCTCACATCTTCCTTGGCCTTTCCATAAGCGACATACAAGGCGTTTGATTTTTTCGACAGAGCCAGATACACAACGGCCTGTGCCAAATGTACTTCGCACTCCGGCATCCCGAGCATTTGACAGGCCTGAAAGGCCGCCACGGCCTGTGGGAGCGCGAACGAATTGGCAATACCAACATCTTCTGATGCAAAACGTACCAAGCGCCGTGCCACGTAGAGAGGATCTTCGCCGGCTTCGAGCATGCGCGCCAAATAGTACAGCCCGGCATCGGCGTCACCACCGCGCAGTGATTTATGCAGGGCGGAAATAATATTGTAGTGTTCCTCGCCATTCTTGTCATACAAGAGGTGCGAACGTTTGACGATCTGCTCCACAACAGCGCTATCGATGTGCGGCTTTTTCAAAGCAGCCGCCTCCAAAGTATTCAACGCCATGCGAGCATCGCCGCCCGACACCGCCGCGATGAACAAGAGCGCTTCTGGATCGGCAGAAACTTTTTTATCGAAATACTCTTCACTCTTCTTGAGCGCTTGCTCCATCAGATCAACAAGCGTCACCTCGCTGTGCTTCTCAAGTACCAGAACCCGTGTCCGCGAAAGCAAGGCTCCATTCACCTCGAAACTCGGGTTCTCGGTCGTCGCCCCGATAAGAATGATGGTCCCCCGTTCCACATGTGGCAACAAACTGTCTTGCTGCGATTTGTTAAAACGATGAATCTCATCAACAAAAAGAATGGTTTTCTTTCCCAGTTTTTTGGTTTCTTCCGCCTCGGAAAAAACCGACCGCATATCCTTGACCCCACTCCCCACCGCCGACAACTGGCGAAATTCCGCCTGTGTTTTCTCCGCAATCAGAAGTGCCAGGGTCGTCTTGCCGCTTCCTGGCGGTCCCCAGAAAATGAGGGATGGGATACGGTCGGCCTCGATGGCCTCGCGCAAAAACGATCCCTCACCAAAAATTTTTTCCTGCCCCAAAAAATCCTCAAGCGTCTTCGGCCGTAATCGCTCAGCTAATGGGATAGAGGTATTCATAGGCCTCTTATTCTAAAACTAACCCGACCGGGCAGTGATCGGAACCCATAACTTCTGGAAGAATAAAGGCCTCTCGCACATGATTTTTCAAAGAGGCACTTACCAGAAAATAATCAATGCGCCAACCGACGTTGCGGGCGCGGGACTGGGCAAAGTGCGACCACCAACTATAATGACCGTTGCCCTCGTGAAACAAACGAAAGGTATCGACGAAACCGGCCTTGATAAAATTCCGAAACCCTTCCCGCTCCTCGTCGGTGAAGCCATGTTTGCCGACATTGCCTTTGGGATTGGCCAGGTCATCTTCAGTATGCGCGACATTCAAATCGCCACAAAAAATCACCGGCTTCTTTTTTTCCAGTTCCTGACAATACGCGAGAAAAGCCGGGTCCCACATCGTCTGCCGTAACGCCACTCGGCTCAAGTCTTCCTTGGCATTGGGAGTATAGACCGTCACGACATAGAAATCCTTGAACTCGGCCGCAATCACCCGTCCTTCGGAACAGGGATCGCCATAACCATCCGGTTCCAGACGAAATTTCTTCACAATGGATTCCGGAAAACCATTAGATACGGAGAGTGGCTTCTTTTTGGTGAAGATTGCCGTACCGGAATAGCCTTTTCTATCAGCCGAATTCCAGTATTCCTCATACTCCGGCAGATCGATTTCAGCCTGACCCTGCATCGCTTTGGTCTCTTGAAGACATAAAATATCGGGCTGGTATTGTTTGATAAAAGGCAAAAACAGACCCTTCTTGTGGACGGCCCGGATACCATTGACGTTCCAGGAAAATAGGCTAATCGGTTTCGACATACGATCGTGTTTACTCTCCTTTCATCATACCAGATTCTCCAAGAAAAAGAAGGCTACCCAAACCTTATAAGATTTGAAGCGGCCAGATCAGAAAACGGGCAGAAAAAATAATTTTATAGACTCTCTGGAGTATTTTTCGGTGTCTTCCTCTTATATGCCACGGCATCAAGCTCATGAAAGCGGCGCTGTTTTTCCTCAATCGGAATGTCGTCCGTCATCCCTTTGGTAGCGGCCGTCCCTGGACGCGGCGAATACCAAGCGATAAAGGTTTTAGCAAAATCCACCCGCTTCACGAGATTGACACTCTCCAGAAACTGCTCTCGCGTCTCGCCCGGAAAACCCACGATAATGTCGGTCGTAAATACCATCTCCGGAATTTTGGCGCGGATGCGATCAATCAACTCCAGATACTCTTCGCGAGTATACCAACGATTCATGCGTTTCAAAATGTCATTACTCCCCGACTGCACTGGCAAGTGCAGCAAGCGATCGATATTTTTATGTCGGGCTATGACGTCAATCAACTCTTCGGAAAAATCCCATGGATTCGAAGAAATGAATGACACCTTTTTCAGTTCCGGAATTTCGGCAATACTCTCCAAAAGATATGGAAACAGCGTCGGGATACGATGGCGATTCAAGTGTTTCACCATGACGGGCTTCACTTTTTTTCCATTCGGCAACTCGTATTCCTCTTCCTCTTTCATTTTGTCCCGCAAAAAATCAGCTCCATAAGAATTGACGTTTTGTCCCAAGAGTACAATCTCTTCATAGCCTTCCGCTACCGCCTGGTTGGCCTCAGCTACAATATCAGCCAACGCCCGAGAACGTTCTTTCCCACGTGAAAACGGTACGATACAAAAAGCACAGTAGTTGTTGCAACCATTCGATATCACAATCGAGGCCGACTTGCCCTTAGCTCGCACTGGCACGTGTTCAAACCCAACATCTTCCATTGGTAAAAATTCCGCTTCCGGCAGACGTTTCGTGAGACGCTTCATCATCTTGCCCGACGGCTCACGAGCGGCAGCCCCAACGAGGCACCCGGTCACCACAATCCGTGGCGTTTCGTCTCCCAGGCGCTCCGTCAGACTCCGTACCATCCCATAAACACGCTCTTCAGCCTTGTCCCGAATAACACAGGTGTTGAGCACAAGAATATCCGCCTCCTCGATTGTTTCGGCACGCAAAAAACCACGGGAGCGATAGAAGCTCTCAATCCGCTCCGAATCAGCCACATTCTGCTGACATCCGAAAGTTTTGAGGAAAAATTTCTCTGCCATAACTATTGGGTATTTTTCTCCACAACCAGCTGGCCACAAGCAGCGGCGATATCGTCACCCATAGTGCGCCGACGGGTCACCACTACGCCGGCATCCTCTAATTGTTTCTGAAAACGGATGAAATCGCCCGGTAAACTGTCTTTATAAATGCTCCCGGTAAAATTATAGGGAATAAGATTGATACGGACTTTTCCCACTCGCCGGGCAAAGGCAACGAGCGCCCGGGCATGGTGCTCGGTATCATTAACCTGCGACAGCATCACGTACTCGAACGTCAAGTGTCGGCGCCGGCTTTCAAATTTCTTAAAATAGCTTCCCGTCCATTCTACTAATCCATCAAGAAAGCCATCGTAGGAGCTGGGCATCATTGATTTCCGCGTATCACTGTCGGCACTGTGAAGCGATACGGCCAGTCGCACAGCCGGCCAAGCTGGATCATCAAGAAGTTTCCGAAGCATGGGAAGTAATCCAACGGTCGAAACCGTAATGCGTGTCATGCCGATATCGGTATAAGCAAGCAGCAGACGAAGTGACTCTTTTACGTTATCATAATTGGCGAGCGGCTCTCCCATTCCCATAAAAACAACATTCGAAATACGTCTTTCCAATTCCGGACGACCTGCAAGAAATATATTCCAAAAACGGACCTGATCGATAATTTCATCAACGGTCAGGTTCCGCGTGAAGCCCATGGTACCAGTCGCACAAAACGTGCAGGCCATAGCGCAACCAACCTGCGATGACACGCATACTGTCCACTGATCACGAGCATTCTTCATAAGTACCGTCTCGATGCGCTTCTCGTCCAGAGTCGCTACTACTGCCTTAAAGGTATCCTTCCGGGTGCTCTCGAAAATCTTCACTTCTCTGATAGAAAACCAAGAAAGCTCTTGAGTGAGTTTCTCGCGCATCGCAAGCGGCATACTGGAAACATCGGAAAAACTTCTAAAAATAGGCGAAAAAAGAGCCTTCTCCATCTGTTTGAGACGGAAGGTTGGGGCATCAGGAAACAAGGCGATAAATTTTTCTTGGCGGGAAAACAATATCATAACCTGACTATTCTACCACAGAATAACGATATCGTCTACCCCGACTCACTGCTCCAACTTCTCACCAGAAAAAAGATCACGAGTCAATACCAGGGAGTCTTCATGCCGCTTCATTCGCTCCTGAAGATTTCCGACTAACCCCTCAAAAGCTTTCTCTTTGAACACGGTTGCCTTAAAGTGTGTGGTTATGAATTCATTCTTTTTCTCATCACTCCAAGAGTATCCATAAAGATTGTTGTACCAGAAATATCCCCCCAGGCCGACTACTATGAGGAAACCCAGAAAAAACATCATCTTGTAATATCGATACCAGAGAAACATACCCCGCTTCAAGGAAAAATACCGTTTCAGTTTTCTCAAATTCGGCCGATTCATAAAGCTATTTATTATCGAGATAGACTACCGTATCGAAAGATGCTTCCAGCGTACCGGGAATCTTTTTTTTCGCCAGCTCCTGCTCAGAAGGAACGGCCGCCACTTCTCCTCCAGAGAGCATGAGAAACGGATTGCGACCGGGATTTTCAGGACGAGCAACCCCCTCTTCCTTATCATTTCGCACGTTCATGGTCATACCGATAACATCAATCCCCAGGGGCAACGTCTCCATTTTGTGAAGGAATGAAACGATGGTTTTATACTCCCCCTGGACAACAACCTCTACATGAAGATACCGATCAAAGGGTACCGATTCTATGATGGGAAGTGGCCCTTTTTTTTCCTTACCCGTATCATCAGCCGTTCCCTCGACCGGTGCAACAGCTGTTTTCTTCACCGGTGCCTTCACCAACTTTTTTTCCTCGATGATCTGACCGCTCTTGGATTGAATCGTGACGAAAACCCCCGTTTCTTCGGCAAGCCGCTCCAGAGTCTGAACGAAGTCAACAATATTCTGCTCAGAAAGAAGAATATCCAAAACATCTTTCTCCGCTTGAATACGTTCGAACTGCCCCTGCAGATCAGGAAGCTTTTTTATCTGCTGCTCCCTGTTTTCCTTGGTGGCGTAGTATTCCTGAATACTGTCTGCCTTTTCTGTGATAAAGCGCTGGAAAGGCATGACACCGAACCAGCCGAGCAGTCCCATGCCCGAGAAAATCAAAAACACCACTACGAATGGGAGGGATTTTCGGTATTTTTTCAGGAATTCTTTCATAAGGCACTTTTTCTTAAACATTCAGGAGCAATAGTAAAGTCTACCTGAAAATCGATATCTTCTTGGGAAAAAAGATTCTGAATAGGTATGGTGACATTCGTAATGCACTTTCCCGAATTCTTAAGCTTCTCATCAAAAAGGAGCAGCTGTTCGCGCTTGGCCGCCCGACCATAAAGCGATATGACATAATCCTTGGTGGCAAGACGGTTGACGACAATGCCATCGGGCACAAGAGCGTCAATCAGAAGGAATACTTCCGAAAAATAGAGATGGGAACGATCTATCTTCCCGATAACATCGACGGTATTATTGGCCATCTTGAATTCCTGCTCATACGTATTGAGACGCGTCGCCTCACTCTGAGAAAACATCGTATTTTCGGTAACTTCATTCAATCCTCGCAGCTGAAAATCAAGAATAAGATAGATGCTAATAAGAATGACCAGGTAAAAGATCTCCAGAAGAAAAAGAAGAAATAACTGCCAAAGCAAAAAACGGGAACGGAGACGCCCCTGGATGGATTCTTTCTTCTCCTCAGGAAGAAGGTTAAGCAAAGTCTTCATATTCGTCCAAACTTCTTAATGCCAAACCGATGGCGGTTGAATACTGTACCGAATGCCGACGATCAATAAGTGGAATTTCACGACCCAGTTTCACGTTGACCCAGGGGTTTCCGAATTCTACCGGCCGACCAAGACGCTTAGCCATATAGGGAAGAAAACCATTCATATTGGAACCACCCCCGCACAATACGATAGCGTCAATCGTACTTGAATACTTCAAATTATTCAGATAAAAATCGATTGATTTCTCGATTTCCACGGCCATATTTTCCAAAACTGGTTCGGCTGCCTTAAAAACCGGACTTTTCATAACGAGCGAGCCAAGACCATGCTTAATCTTGATGTTTTCTGCTTCATCGAAAGAAATGCGTAAAGACTTCGATATGGCCTCAGTAATCATCTGCGACGACAGCGGCACACTCGACGTGAAACACGGAGTATTACCAATAGCAATGAGAAAGCTCGTACGTCGGTCACCAATATCCACGATAAGCGTTGTGCTTTCTTCATTCTTTTCGGCCAGCAAACTCCGAGCCTGAGCAATGGATTCCGTTTCCAAACCGATGACCTCAAGGCCGGCGCTCTCCAGCACCTCCGTAAACTGATCCACCACGCCTCTCGCCACGGCCACCACCAATACGCTTATCTTTCCTTTTTCCTGGGTCAAGTTGAGATCAAGAATCTGCCAATCATAATACACCTGATCGAGCGTCAGCGGAATATTGGCTTCGATTTCCCACTTGATAGCCTCTCTCACCTCGTCCATCTCCATTTTCGGAAGAGCAATAATACGCAAAAAGGCTTTCGTCTCGGGAAGCGAACAGATAACGTGACGTGTCTTGATCCTCTTGGGACCGGATTTTTCAAGAAGACTTTCCACGGCGCTTTTTACCGCTTCGGGATTTATAATCTCTCCATCCACCACGTTCCCAAGCGTCAGGGGAACCGAACCGAAACTCTCTATCGAATCATGATTCCCGGAACGATCCAACCAGACAGCCTTGATGGAAAGATCACTCAAATCAATGCCAAAGGAACTCGGAAAAAGATCAAATATTTTTTTACGGAGAATACTCATCGTCTTTTCTTTTTATTACCCAACGAAGCGAGTAAAGCGAGAACAAATTTTCACTTCTGTCCGCCAGCTGGCGGAGAGTGCCGGCCCGCTTCGCCCGCCTAGCCGTCGAGGCTGGACTCGAATCGAGGCGAGTAAAATCGGGTTAATACCCATTATTTCTTCTCTATCATACCACAATTCACTCTTCCTGCCAGAGATCCATCTCGTACTGCGTTCCGGTAGGAAAGTACGGCGGCGGACAATACAGCAGGTTGTTGTCATAGTAAAGATTACGATTCCGATATCCGGAAACGTGATTCCCAGAAATATCCACCCAAGCAAAACCGTAACGCTGGTTACTAACGATAGCGCCATACACGGTGATGGTATCACGAATAGCGTTGGCGCCGGTGTAGCTGGATCGGCCAACCCGTCCTGACTGTGCCATAAGCGACGCATCCAATCGTAAGAAATCATTGCTTCCACGATACACCTCCACATCCTGTTGACCGATGAGACCGATCATATCAGTACAGTCATAGTTGGTATAACGGATATCCTTTCCCAAATACATGGTTTTTTTGGAAGCGGAAATAAGATTGGCTGCGACGACCGTCACCCGCCTACCATTGACCGTACCTTCCAACCACACGTTGTTTTCGACATAAATAATTCCATCATTCGGAATAGCGTAATTCGACCAATTACCGTTATAATTGTTGATTTCATTGGTCGATGCGGTAAAACTCTGCACCGTTCGGATATCAAAGGTGTCGTCGGCTTTCAGGATAATATGGCGTCCCTGATGACTGTTATCGAAATAGCGGCTCCCATTCACCCCGGCCTGCGCCTGACTCTTCATATAAGAGATATCTCCGAGAAGACCATTAAAGTCGCTCGCTACCTCGGGGAAAGATCGCCCTGCTTCAAAGACATCGCTCCGATCCGGTACCGCCGCCGGTGGCAGAGGATCAACAACGGTCTTATGAGTATGCACCCCGAACTCGTCCCCTCCAGTATGATCGGGATCATTATAACTCGGGACCGCACTCGTCACGGTATTGTGGGCCAAGCCATCAAAATGGATACCCTGATTGGAATGAATCTTTCCGTATACCTCGGTACCGATACCGAAACGCAATACATTATTGGACAAAACAGCGTACTCACTCCAAGAAGGACGTCTGAAGCGAACCGTGATAGTGCGGGTGTCACTCGGATAACGATAGGTCCAGCCCGTAACGCGAACTATTGCAACCGAAGAGCCGGCGGAAGGCGGAGTGACTGTTAGGCTATATTTCCCGACAGCATCCCCCGAGGGATCACTATATTCAGCTTCATAGGCGGCACCCACACCGTATGGACTACCAGTTGCCCAAAAATCCGCCACCTGCTGAGCCGTGCGACCCTCGAGCTGATGAGCCAGGTACCAGCGGTAAAAATCAACGCCAGATTCCGCTATCTGAAAGGCCTGTTCTTTGGCATGTACCCGAAGAGCATACTTTGTTTGCGACGTAATGAAACCGACAATCGATGTTAGGACAATAGACACCATGAACATGATTACCAACCCATAGGCGAGAAGCGACCCCTTAAGAAAACGCTCTTTCTTACTCATAGGTATTCAGGTTACGGAGATCAACAAATGATTCGATATGGATATTATCTGGAGCATGCACAGGATTGATGTTGACAAAAAGCCGGACCCGAATCATACGGATAGCTCCTACGGCAACCGGTGTTGCCATGGGGTTATTGATCGTATCATTCGGATAATCTCCATTGTAGTAATAAAAAGTCGGATCTGTGGCGTCGTTCACGACATAATTCGTCACGACGGAAACCACATCATCCGTTACCGGATACGTCACCGGATTAGTCGCGAGCGGATTACTCACCCCGAGCTTTAACTGATCAGTCGCCAGATCGAGAAAATAGTGTACTTTTTCCACGACACCATCGTTGTCGATATCACCATAAAACACTACTTCAAAATCATCACCGGACTCGATTGGATAATCACCGTTGTCCGACTGTTGGGCGGCGCGCAGCTGGATGACAATCTTATTCGTGGCCCGTGAAGCTGCTGCCGAAGCCATACCCTCCTCAAGGATGAACTTGTTCGTATCCCAGGTCTTGAGGAAAAGATAGGTAAGACCCTCCATCGCGATGAGCGAAATGGCGATCGCCACCATCATTTCGACAAGTGTCATGGCTTTCAGTTTTTTCGGATATCTCAGCATGGGATCATTCATTAGAGCTCCATTTGAATTGTTTTGGTCACAAGCGCGCCATTCACATTGACCGTATCAGTCTCATCAACGTAACCCGCAAGAGTGACCGTGATATTATAGGTTCCGGCAACCAGGGCGGGGAGGGCGGTCGGAAAATAGGCAAAGCCATACTGATCCGTCACCACCGTGACGTCATAGACAAGCGTCGTATTTTCAAGCCGTACGCTGGCACCGGAGAGCGGTGAACTATCAGCCTTGTTCTCTACCAACACTTTCACCGACCCAATATTTTTATCAAGCAAAATGGCCGTCACACCGGTTGCTACCCCCGCCGACGCCGCGAATTCATTGACCACTGCTGTTTCGGGAGACAATTTATAGAACTCGTAATTCGTATCGGTAGCAGTGACGGTGTATTGCCCAGGACTTTCTCCGGGATAATTCGCTTCCCCGGAAGCATTGGTAGTAGCGGTAGCTGAAAAATCATACACGTACGCCAAAGAAACGGGATTGATACCTAAAAGGCGCCCGCCAGAAATCGTATACCCGATGTTCGGCACGGCGGTTCCGAACGGATCCTTCGTCATGAAGGTAATGTCCGATGACTGGTCGATTACCACGGTTTTTTGATTCAATACATCCGCCACCACGGAGGCGTGCACATCAACCGGATTGAATGTCGAAGTGGGGTAGGCGGGGTAAGTAATCGCGCCATAGTATCCGCCTTTTGATAAGGTCAAAGTATAGGCCTCCGTCCCGGCCGGTGATCCCGGAAGCATGATATTACCCGTAGCATCGGTAGTGGCGGTAATATCGACCCCAGCAGCGCCATTCACGATATGAACACTCACCCCAGGAACACCACTGCCGGTTCCGTCGAGAACATTGATTGACAAGACTCCCCCGCCACTAGAAGTTTCTACTCCCTTAGGAGAAAAATTTCCGAAAATCACTACCGACTGGTCGGTACCGAGCTTCCCCCAGGAAACCGTAAGACGCACCCGCTTGTAATCGGTCGGGATAGCATCGCTTCCGGCAGCGGCAGTACCATCGAAACTGTCATCAACATACTGCACGAACGTATAAACCTCGTATTTCGTCGTATTGACACTGATGGTTTCATTCTCCAGTAGATCGCCCACCGGAATACCGGTCGTCGTGCCGATCGAATCATAAGCGATGCTCCGGATGATTTCCATCTTCTGATTGGCGAGTGCTGTAGCTCCCAAACGATTTTTCGACTCGATAATCAGACGCGTACCGGTGGCATAGGTCTCGAAAAAAGTCATGCTGATGACGGCGAAGAGAAAAAGGAACACTAATGATTCAATCAGCGTGAAACCCCTTTGTTTTTCTCGAAAGAAACGGAACATTTTTTTACTTTGATTCCTTACATGCCAAAAATAAAACCCTATTTGATATTTTCCAAAACGGAATACATCGGCTGGAGCATTGCTACCGCGAAAAACCCGACACCTCCGCCAATGAACAGCATGAGAATCGGTTCGATAATCGATGACATATTTTTGGTGATCTGCGATACCTCCTCCTCGTAAAATTCAGCCAAACGCTGGAGCACTGTTTCCGTTTTTCCTGTTTCCTCACCAACCGAAATGATCTGCGATACCAGAAGCGGAAAGATGTTTTCATATCGGGCAATCACCTTGGAAAGATCCACGCCCTTCTGTACTTCGGCAATTCCTTCCGCCAAAGCATCCCGATAATACACGTTGGAAAGAGTTTTCGAAACGATAGAGAGGGCATTAACGACAGACACGCCGCTCTTCAGAAGCGAACTGTAGATACGGGCAAAGCGGGCGCAATTCACCTTGATGATGATATTGCCCACGATAGGCAGATGTAAGAATACGAAATCAAAGAAACGCTTCCCCACCTTGGTGCCGGCAAACATCTTGACCCCCACCACGGAAACGACAACGATGGTGATACTGAGAATCGCGTGACCACGCAAAAAATCGCTGAGTGCCATGATCGCTTGTGTCGTAGCCGGCAACTTGACATCCATGTCCTTGAACACGCCGGTAATCTTCGGTAAAATATAGACCAGCATGAGGATACCGATACCAACCATCGCCACAACGATAACCGCCGGATAGATGAGGGCACCACGTACCTTGGATGACAGATCGTTCTCTTTTTCAAGCTGCAGAGCCAAAATATCAAGCACTTGCTCAAGATTTCCGCTCACTTCACCGACATACACCATATTGACGTAAAGCTCGTTGAAAACGGTCGGATATTTTCCCAACCCTTCTGAAAGGGTTTTCCCTTCCTGTAGATCGTCATTGACGCTTTGAAGTATTTTCTGAAAAGTCTTGTTTTTTGTCTGGAGACCAAGATTATTGATCGCCCGCGTTACCGTCAGGCCGGAAGATACCATGACCGAGAGGTTTCTGGTAAACGTCATTTTTTCCTTAAGCGGCACGCTTTTGAAACGATCAAAAAACTTCACCTGCAACACTGATTCCACTTCTTCTTCCTTGAAAGACGTCAGAAGGAGTCCGTCCACGCGAAGATCCTGAGCCAGTGATTTTTCATCCTTGGCATCCATTTCGCCTCCCGAAGTCTCGCCCGTCGTGGCGTTTTTGGCAGTATAAAAAAATTTCGGCATGTTGGTATGTGTTTTGAGACTCTTTTTTTGGAGTCTCCACACATTATACCACAACTTCCTATATACTCAGACGCTCTTTGAATTTTTGAAAAATGGCCGGTCCGCGAGGACACGGAAGAAAAACAAGCGATTGATCACTCGCCTCTATGAGACTCCCCTCAAGATGCGTTTTCGGATTACGGTCAATCTTTTTTTTCTGCCAAGACCCGAGCCATACTTCCAGATTCAAAAAATCGAAACAATATTCGAGTCCCGCCCGAACCTTTCGGGAAAATATCGTCTCCTGATGAAGCCAGAGATTCGGCAGGAGCGTCGGCGAAAAATTCGGTTTATATTCCTTGATCCAGCGATTTTTTAACTCGAAAACCTGAAAAAGCGGAAAAGAAAACAGCGGAATCAAAAAACGATATTCGTGCGCCGAAAAAAGGTCTTTGGTGGCGATTTCCAGATGGTCATCGGTAACGAAATAGTTGAGACAAGCCCGATTATTGATTTTCTTCCCATGACGCCGTTTACCAATCAGATGAAGAAAAATCGTCAAAACAGTACGACCAATCCAAATTTTTCCCGATCGCAATACCACGAACATATCCCAATCACTTCCTTTCCCACCATGTTTCATGGACAGGCTCCCTGTCGCTCCAATCATGCGCACATACGGAACAAAGGTAAGGATTCTTGCGAGACGGCGCATCCCCCGAAGCTTGCTTACCGAAAGCTTCTCACTCTGTATCCGAGTATCAACCAGTGCCTCCCGACCCGTCAGGAAGTAGAAGCCATCTTTCTCCGTGATTCTTCCCGAAAACTGTCCGGAATGGAGCATGCTCCATATTTCCCCGAAAGGTACCGGTTGTGTCAGAGGGTTTCTTTCGCGATCATATTCCAAAAGATGCCGCCAGATTTCAAAAGCGGTCAGAGGATAATCCATGACGTCATAGTACGTCACGGTGGCAACGATGTTTTTTCCCAAGAGATAGGACATAGTGCAGAATTTTCAATTGCTAATTCCTCATTTTCAATCAATTTCTCAATGAAGGTATTCTACCATTTCCAAGTCATCTTCGCAGGATTGACCCCGCACCTTTTTAGCTTCAAAAAATACTTCTCCAGTATATACGGGCATACGCTCACATTCAAGGTAAAAAGGTGCGGGGTTGACTTTTTCTTATTTTTATGCTATACTGAACGGCCAAGTAGTTTTTTGACAATCCCCGCCCCGCAACCACTGAAAGGCAGCCGTGATTCAAGAATTCATCACCTATTCGGCGCTGGTCATCGCCCTCATGGCGCTCGTCGTTGGTTTCGGTGCCCTCCGGCACTCACACACCACCCGCAGGGCTCTCATTGAGCACCTCCAACGCAGGCCTAGGAATGCCCGTAACATTCTCAGACGCGCGGGTGAAGACATCCCGTATGCCATCGAAGACAAG
>CAZATJ010000007.1:36962-43100 GCA_964488025.1 uncultured Bdellovibrionales bacterium | reverse complement strand
GTCTGGATATTCGGAATACAACTGGCAAATTCAGTATTTTTTATAATTTTGATAGCCTTTCTTTCTGATTCTTCATATTTTTTTGAAAGGATATTCATTATTTTTTTACCCTGAAAACCATTACCATGCTGAAAGCACCGATAGATACCTTTCTCTAAATCAAGATGCCCTAATCGATAAAGATACCATGTTGCTACTAAAAAGGAACACGGGATGTGCTCATGTTTCTTGATATATTTCTCATACTCTTTCCGTATCTTATTGTTTTCAATATGTTCCAATAGAAAATCTTTCTTTGCCGTTAGCTTTGATTCGAGGCCGATGAAATGAGGAAGGATATTATTTTTACTCAACTCACTCAAAAGAGCGGGCACCGTCAAAACACTCTCTTTCGGATTGTATTCATCCACTAATATGCATGTGGAATATGTTGTGCCCTCTTGCAGAAAATTTACTATTTTTTTCTTCAGTATATCGATACTCTCTATCTGTTCTTCGCCAAATGTCTTGTCGGCATAGATATGTGCAAATTCAATATTCCAATCAACCATATACTTTACATGACGTATTTATAGCCACTTTACATTACTTAATTTTACCGCCTTTTTGTTTTTTTATCAATGAATCAGACCTTGATGCAAAACAGGAGGGAGTTCACGATGTGAAAACCCTCCCGTCACCCAAACTTCAGTGAAGCGAAAATCAGTATGGCAATGAAAGACTCCAAACCAATTTCTGTCCATGCCAGGAATCGAAGATGCCGATGCAGCTTTCTTCCGCCCTTGATAAGAAGATACAGCGGTGTCAAAAAAGACACGCTAAGATTTAAGCCGAAACCGATCCACCCCATCACGCCCACGAACCGCACCGTTGACATATCAAAATCCTGTAAAATTCCATATACCGATCGGAATTCGAGGCGTGCGAGATGTTGCATGACATGTAAACCCATCGCGGTGAGGATCATGATGACCCCTACGATGTAGAGAATTTCGACAGCTACTACGAGTGAAAGATATGTCTTCACCGAAACTCCGGCTTCTTGCTGCATTTTTTTTCTTTTTGCAACGATGATGCACATGATACATATACCGAGTATCCATGCAGCAACCGTCACCCCATTGAGCGCAATGCGTTGCCATTCGTGCATTTTTCGTCTCCTTTTGTGAAGGTGCTTGTGTTACATTTCTCACCAAAGTGGTTCAACATTTGTAACCGTGCATTGTAGCACCATTCTACGAAAAAGTCAACTCAAATGAGCTGATTTTCTTTCATACAGAGGATTTTATAGGGATTTCACCCTTATCACTCCAGCGATAAGAAGAAAGGATGCTATGAAAAATATTTTTTCGGATCTAGGCTAATCGATAAGCCTTGCTTTTTTAGAGATAAAATGGCACCCTTGGATAGAGCAGACTGCTCATGGATATATCATCCTACATTGAGACAAATCATATGCTCACATTGCCAAAAATAACAGCCCTCGGTACGGGAACGGCAGATGCTACCAAATATTCACAAACGGCCTTTTTTATTCAGGATAGGACGACCAATCTCTTGATTGACACGGGTGGCGGAAGCGGAATTCTCGCCCAGCTCGACCGTTCTGATATCGCTCTCAGCGACATCCAGCGTATTTTTATCACGCACAGACATATCGACCATATCTTCGGAATTTTCTGGATTCTCCGTTTTCGTGGAGCAGCTATTCATTCAGGAAAGGCGCCACATCTCACTATCTATGCGTCCAAAGAAAATATCACACTTATCAAACAAGTATCTGAAGTGTTTCTGAAAAAGAAAGTGCTCGATCTTTTTGATACGAAAATACTCTTTGTCGCCATTGATGAAAACAAGGAGTTGATGTTCGACGATTGGATGATAACGTTTTTCGACATACGAAGCGATAAAGAAACTCAGTGGGGTTGCCGTGTCACCTTTCCTCATGCCAAAACAATGGCGTTCATCGGCGATGAACCATATCGTGATACTGCTCTCCTATTCTGTGAAAACATCGACTATCTCTTTCATGATGCCTACTGTCTCGAACGAGATCGAAAAATTTTCACACCACATGAAATTTCACATTCAACCGTGACGGAAGCCGCTATAAATGCCCAGAAGGTACGGGCAAAAAATCTCATCCTTTTCCATACAGAAGATAAAGCCACCTTCGACAGGCGCAAAGAACTCTACACGGAAGAAGCTCGCAAAGAATATACTGGAAATATCTTCGTCCCTGATGATGGGGACGTCATTGAAATAAGGTAAAAAATAAGGAGACCGTTGCTGATCTCCTTTAACTCTGTGCCAGAGAAAGAATGACATCCCGTATCGGTTCAAGATACTTGTGCCGATTTTCGAGTATCCATTCCTGTCGCTTCTGGAGTTTCTCCAGAACATCTCTATCATCCGTCAGTGTTTCTATTAAGCCAAACACCTGCTCGTAAGTCTCGCACTGATGCACCAGATCGGAATTTTCATACAGCCAACGATACGCTTCTGGGATCTTGTTGTTGATCCCGCAAATCGCATGAGCGTTGATTGTTGCTTCCAGCGGATTATGATCATCGTTAGGCTGTAACCCATCAGCACAGAAAATACGCCCCATAATACCAAGATCTGCCGTAGCATACAGACCCTCAAGTTCCCCCATGGAATTTCTAAAGTCTATACCTTTTGGGAGAAACGTGCGCTTCATTTCATCCTTTGTCAAGGGGTGACGCGGAACGACTACGACTCGATATGGCAATTCAGAAATGACTCGAAAAACATCTATTTGAAAATCCTCTACGGGGGATTTCACTTTCACATTTCCGATAACCACTGTCTTACGACCGATACTGGGGATCTTCAACGGTAATCGACGATACAGCCTGCATGCTACAACCGCAGAGCAATCAAAGAAATGAGTGACGTACTGATCATGAACATGTTGCATATCAGTAGAAAAGCCACATACGGTTTCTTTTTCCTGAAGCTCGTGAACACCAATGATTGACACACTTTTTTCACCCGCAAACGCCAGACTGAGACTATAAAAGTTAAAATCAGTATTTACCGACGAACTGAACACTCGCCAATAAATCTCAGTTGGGCCACTTTCCCGGATAAACTGGATAATGGTTTTCAGCGCAACAACCTCAGCATATTCCCGAATGGAAAATGTCGCTGACTTCATATGAGCACCCCCTCAATTGGATCAAGCATTTGTTGCCCACCGCTTTCTGACCGTGTATTGAAACAATATGTTTCCACCCGTTTCTGCATATCACACCAGAAAGCTACATGACGATCTCGCTGCACATCTGTCACATATGGGTAATGATAGGCCGCATGAATGATCTTTCTGGCAATCACTTCATCCATCTCTTGCCGTAAAATACACGGGCCAGGAAACGGTTCCATAAGAACAAGGTAGTCAATCTTGACAGCATTCGTATTGCTGTTACTTCCATACAGAACACTCGGAGGCAAACTGATCTTATCCCGAGCTTGAAACTGTTGAAGTAACCAATCGTGACAAGGAAAAACGATGTGAGGATTTTCATCCAAATCTCGCTTGCGAAAAGAAACAGATGGATCAAATGTTTCCGCAACCAAACCTTTTCCTGCGCCTTGCCACTTTACCATGCACCAATCATCTGCCAATATCTGAATGTTCCTGCCCTTCTCGCGCATCCGTTGAGCAATGTTGATAAGGGTCGTAGTCTTACCAGCCATTGAGCCGCCGATAAACGCAACACCCTTCCCGTCAACAGACATAACGCTTGCATGAATAGGATAATAATCGTCCGACTCATAACGGAAACTAGCAAACCCGCTAATCACCGACTTAAACACGCCGAATGATGGAGCAAATACAATGACACGTGACTGATTTGCATTATCCACGAAACCGAAGTTTCTGAAAGGAAGCTTAAACCCAAACGCTTCTTGATACTGCAAGAAATACATACGTGGCAACTCTTGCAGAAATCCATCACCCATTACAGAAAATTTCTCCGCAAGTAAGTCTCGATAGACGGGATTGTCATACGTAACTTCCATTTTCATCAGGAAGTTAGAGAATGAAATTCTGTTCGACATCAGACTCATAGATCTGCTTGAACGCCTCAGAATATCATCAAAAACATCTGAATCAACTAAGCCCCACTCGATTTCTTTTTCATCAGGTTTCATTTTTTAGCCTCCTACACGACGATGATTTCGATATTGTTTACTCTCTGCAAAATGTCTGGCGGTTTAATGCTCGGAAAGGATGAGGTGATACTTCTCATCATATCCTTCTGCATTTGATGAAAACGCCGATTAAACAATTCGCGGGAGGAACCCTTTCCTGTTAAGAGATAATTCCAATAATGTTCGAAGTCTGCATGCATAAAGACCTGGTATAGCCGATCCAATTTAGTGCTAACCTCGAACACTTGTTCCATTAAGCCCTTTCCGATCTGGAAGGCCTCTTCTTCATAAGGGAAGTAGCGCTGCTTAAAATTATCATCAAGATCTAACGGGAGGGGACGACTGTTGACGATAGCCAAAAGGTCGCTATATTTTCTCGTTGTCGAATATTGAACCAAATGCCCGAATACGTGACAAACAATAAAAAGTATTGCGAGCGTATTACGTTCCCGGATATCCACTATCATTCGATTATTACGCCATTCTGCCACCTCTCGATTAACACCGATAAAGCCATCAACAAACTGCACGTTGATTTCGTACTTTTCTCTCAAAAAAAGTACGACGCGATTTAAGAACATCTGAAGCTTTCGTTCATTCATGATGATTACCTCTTTGAGTCTGATTGAGGAAATGGATTGTTAAATAACCAAACAGTACACAATACCACAATATCCACTTTTAGCAAATATTTCAATGTTTTGTGACTATATTTGACTTAAAGAAAGGATATCCTTTCGACTCGCCAATCAGCCGTACCATACATAAGCAGGATAGGCGCATTTTTCGGAAGCTCTTCCGGCCAATACAGAACAGATCGCTAAAAATGGTCTCTTGGAAAGAAAAAAGGAGCCGAAGCCCCCTTTTTCTTATTCTAACCTCAAGATTTTGCTATTTCCCAAGATTGAAGAACCAACCAAAGATACTCAACCGGTCACGCTGACCACTGACAAATACTTCAAGCTTAGCAGCTTGTTCCTTGAGTACCGCCACCTGATTGAGGAGAATCGCTTTGACATCCTGATCCTCTATCGTATTAGCTGCCTGCAACAAGGCCTCAGTGCGAGCTTTGTTCCCAGCAACCTCGAGCTCAAGATCACGAAGAGTGCTCTCATCCGCACCAAAGAGAGTCTGAAGAATCACATTGCGTTTGTCGACGTTCTTGACCGCTTCGCTCACTTTCTTAGTCGCACCCTTGTGATCCTCACCAATCTGACGGATAGTGCGACCGACGTTGTCCTCCTCGATATCGGCAACGTCATTTAAATGTTCAGCGACATCATCACTCTCATCCTCAAGATCGTCATCCAGTTCGTCATCGGTACCACCGAGAGCATAAATCGCTTTTTCAGCAGAGCTTTTTACTGACTTCACCTTGCGTTCCAAAGCCTCAAGCGCATCACTCATCGTTTCAGGATTGTAACCACCGGCCGCAATCGTCCCCTTGAGCGCGTCCAAATCAGCCTCAAGCGAAGACAGAGTCGCTTTGAGCGAGCTGCCATCGCCACCCACTGCTTCAAGAAGCGCTATCTTACCGTAGGCCTGCGTAATACGCTTGGAAACTTTGGCCACATCTTCGGCTACTTCTTTGGCATCATGAAGATCTTCCTCTTTGGCAAAGTGTGCCAATTTCTTTACCTCTTTACTCAGCCTTTTGGCTGCTTCCAAATCATTACTGTCAAAAGCGCCATTTACCGATCCTACAGCCGCTTTGGCCAGAGCCAACCGAGCCAGCGCCGCTGTCACATCCACCCCTTCGGCCTGTTTTTCAAGAATATCTTTTTCTGCCTCCGCTATGATTTTTTCCAGCTTAGATACGGTCTTGGCCTGATCCTTGTACATGCCATTATTGTCGCCATCTTCATCTTCGTCATCTATGTCATCACCCTCGTTTTCATCAGAATCATTATCATCACCATCCTTGTCACCACTCTCATCCTCATCGGAATCATTGTC
>CAZATJ010000007.1:0-36862 GCA_964488025.1 uncultured Bdellovibrionales bacterium | reverse complement strand
ATCATCATCCTTGTCGTCGTCCTTGTCCTCATCATCATCACCATCCTCACCCTCATCAGCCAAAGACACCGGAATAAAGTTCGATCCGTTCTGCGACACGACGGCCGCTACGCCCATAAATCCACCGAAAGAAAGCACCGCCACCAAAAGCATCGGCAAGACACCGATTTTTTTTCCAATACTCATATTATTTTTGTTTCCACCAGCAACGAATTAATATAACGCTGGCTTCTTTTTATTTAACGTAGCACATACACGCCTACGAAAAATTATCTACTTGTATTATACACCATCCCTGACAAATCAACCAAGGTTACAATCAAGGAATCGCACTCTCAAGCGCTTTCTTGAACTTTTCCAGGCCGCTTGGGTTTTCCAGCCTCTCTCCATTTAAGAAAAATGATGGAGTTCCTGTGATTTTCAAAATGTTCCCCGTTTCCCGGTCGGCGTTGATCTTGTCATCAAGCGTCGGGTCAGTCATATCCTGGCGGAACCTCTCCATATCGAGTCCGGCCCGTCCGGCATAGGAGGAAAAGATGCTCTTCATCGGATCATCGGCAGCCGACCACTCCGCCTGATTGACAAAGAGCAAATCGTACATTTCCCAAAATTTCCCCTGGCGACCCGCCGCTTCGACGGCCCGCGCTGCCGGGAGAGCATTCTTGTGGATCTGGATGAGCGGATAATGACGGATAACCACCTTCAGCTTGTCCCCAAATTCTTCCATTAATTGGTTCACTATCGGATAATAAGCCCCGCAGGCCGGACACTGAAAATCAGTATACTCAATCAAGGTGGCTTTGGCATCACTCCCTCCCTTCGTCCAGTCCTTTTCAGTAATATCGAGGGCACTGTTTCCGGACGGCGTCACAGTCGGGGCAGACGCATATTTCCAGATTCCGAAAATACCCAACCCGAGCACTCCTATCACTACCAATTTGATGATGCCACTCATAGTTTTTCTGTAGAAAATTATGCCTTTTTTCATAATACCGCCTTTGATGTAACCCTGGCAAGGACACGGAGGGCAAACGAGCTACACTGAGCGGAAAACAGAAAGCGTCGCGGCTGCCGCCCGTTCCCAAGAAAATCGCCGAGCCTGAAAAAGCCCCTTTTCCACAAGAGATTTTGCCAACTCCTGATCAGCAAGAACTGCTTCCAGCGCGAGGTAAAGCTCATTTGGCTGATAGGGATCAATCAGAATACCGGCAGAGCCGACAACCTCTGGAAGTGCCGAGGCATGAGAGGTAATCACTGGGACGCCACAAGAAAGGGCTTCGAGAGGCGGAAAACCAAAACCTTCATAGAGGGAAGGATAGACGAAAACGCTGGCCAGATTATAGAGGGCCACCTTGTCCTCATCGGCGATAAATCCCGGAAGAAGGATTCTTTCTTTATACGAAGACTGTTCACAGGACGAAAAAATATCATCACACTTCCATCCGGGCGTCCCGGCTAAAACAAGATCATATTTTTGAAATGCCGGATTTCCCGAGGCAAGCAACGCTTCGTAACTCCGTACCAGTGATGCTATATTTTTGCGTGGCTCAAACGTTCCCAAATACAGGATAAACCGGTAGGGTAAATGATATTTTTCCTTAACGCGAATCAGTTCAGGATCATTACGATCCATCTTTCGGAAACGGGAATCTATACCGCTTGGTATGACGGTAATTTTCTCTTCCGTTACCCGATATTTCTCCACGAGGTCGTCCTTCGTCGATTGCGACACGGCAATCACCCTGTCAGCCCGAGCCGCCAGACGGCGAAAATCCACCAAAAAATGCCACAGTCGCTGTTTCCATGAGAATGTTTCTGGAAAGAGCTCAAATGACAGGTCGTGCGTCGTAACCACCAGTTTGGTATGAGATGAAACGGCGGCAAAATTAAGATTCGGTAAAAAGAAAACGTCTGTTCCGCCAATAAGCAGATCAAGTTTCGGGAATCCGAAATACCATAGCGACAGATTAAGCAGCTTATTGGGAAAACGAAAAATCCTGAGCGTCACGTGAGGATAGCGGTCCATCCAGGAAAAATCCGGGGTGCCCTTTTTCCAGGCATTAAAAAAAAGGATGTATTCGTCTTCTTGATTGCCCTCAAAAAGCTCCCGAAGCAGGGCTATCGTATATTCTTCAACTCCCGTCCGCTTCCCCTCCGCAAGACACCGGATATCTATTCCGATACGCATATCATTAAACAGTCAGAGAATAGCAACAACCCAGAACCCGAACCCCGTACTTTTTATATCAGTCGTTTTTGTTGTTTGTTATCTGCTGTTTGTCACTGGTGAAGTAATGTTTCCACAGTACCGACCAAAAACCTATAAATACCCCCAGCGCCAGTCCGGCGAGGAGCGCTCTACCGAGATCCATCCGACTATCACGAATGACCGGGTCACTCCCGATAACCACGAACCAGCTCTTCTCCCGCTCTTCCGTATTGAGGGTATCGGTATACCGGTTCAGCACCTTCACAATCGCTCCGGACAATTGTTCGATTATTTTCCGATTCTCCGACCCAAATTTGACGGAAATCATCTGCGACGACAATCTCCCAGCCGAAAACGCCTGGGAAAGATCTTTCATCCCCAGATATGCCGGGTCCAGGTGCGCTTCACGATAAATGTCTTCTACTACTCGGGGAGTCGAGAGCCAACGCACGACCGTATCAGCAAAACGCTCATCTGCCTGAAGACGATAAAAGCTATCATACGTGTACTCAGTCGTCTCGCTCACGCCCGCTCTCCCGATGCTAATCAGGAGCATCGCTTCGAATTGTTCCGATTGGTTTTTCTGCCATACCCCGGCTGCCACGACGAAAACCACGACAATCGCCAGGAAAAAATAGGCTTGTTTCCGAAAAAGAGTGACGAGATTCCTGAATTCCATAATTGAACGATTTATAATTTTCAACCCCTCCGTTTGAGATGCTCCTCCAGAGCATTCTCCACATAGTCCTTTATTGTAGCCTTAAACTGTTCTTTGTCAAAATGGAGTGCCTGATTCCTGATAGAGGCCGAATCATAACGACTCTCATCGAACCCTGAAACAGCTTCTACAATAGCTTCCGCCGTCTGTTCATTAAAATACACTCCCATCTTCCCTTCCTCCATATGTTCGACGATATCACCGCTACGATAGGCAATGATCGGCCTTCCCGAAGCCATAGCCTCGATAGCCACGATTCCAAAATCCTCCTCCTGCGGAAACACAAACCCCCGACACTCGGCATAATATTTAGGAAGATCAGCCTCCGGTACCCGACCGAGAAACTCTATCGTGGGACCAGCAAGTCGCTTCAGACGATCCATCTCCGGTCCTCGACCGATAATTTTGAGCGGTAACCCAAGACGGTTGAAAGCAAGAATGGCGATATCATGACGCTTATAGGCGATAAGGCGGCCAACCATGAGAAAATAATCTTTCCGTTCTTCCGGTTTGGCAATGTAGAAATGATTAACATTGACCGGCGGATGAATCACTCGTGCCTCCTTGTGATAATACTTCCGTATACGTTTCCCAACAAACTGCGAATTGGCCAAAAAACGATCCACTCGGTCGGCGCTGGCCTTGTCCCACAGGCGAATCGGGCTCATGAAAAATGGCACCAACCTCTTCACCAGAGATGGAAAGCCGAAATCCTGAGTATATTTCTGACAATCATCCCAGGCGTAACGCATCGGCGTATGCATATAACAGATATGAAGCGTTTCCGGCCGAGTAATAATCCCCTTGGCGTAGCTTGAGGAATCGGAAAGCACGATATCATATTTGGTAAAATCAAATTCCTCAATGGCAAGCGGCATCAGCGGCGGGAAAAAACGATGATGTTTTCGAGAAAAGGGGAGCGTCTGAAGAAATGAGGTATAGATGCGCTTCCCACGAAACATCCCGCGCATCGCCTTATCATCATGAACCAGGGTATAAATCGGAGCATAAGGAAAAAGCTCAGTAAAGGCTTCAAGCACTCGCTCCGCCCCTCCGTATTGCACCAGATAGTCATGAACCAAGGCGATTTTCATAAGCTCTGACAAAATTCACGTGTCTCTGCTCTACTCCAAAACAACCCCTCTTCAGTACTCTTCACTCAAGTTTCTCGCCAGGCACGACTCTCTCCCGTAAAAGACTCACCCGTTGCAATACCATATCCCAAACGGTCCGACCGCACTGCGTTTTGAGCATCATCTTGTCCTCATCGCTCAGTATAAGCGGGTCAAGACGCTGATCCTTCATAAGATGAAACATGATCGATGTCGGATTGGCTCCATGGGCAAGTCCGAGAGCATGACCGAATTCATGAACCAGCACCGCGCGCAAGTGTATCAGATCATCGTACTGATAGATATTTATCGCCTGACCCACGTAATCCCCCTGATCAAATTCCCCCGATTCGCCGTAACGACTGACATATCCTTCTACTTGTTCGTTGTACCCCTCTACCGCAGCAACCTTTTGTTTCGAAAAAACATTCACCTGTGTCACCAGACGATTCACCTCCTGACGCTTTGCCTCAAGCTCTCTGCTATCTTTTTCCAAGGCTTTTGCCACCTTCGCGAGATTCTCATATTCCGCCGGCGGAGCTCCGCCCGCCTTGTTCCATCTCTTTACTTCAGCGTTGTAAGCGTCCAGTCGTTTTTTGTAAGACGAAAGCATCTGCTCATATTCATCGCTTGTTTGTTTATAAAGAGCCAGAACCCGATTTTGTTTCTGTTCCAAGGTATCCTGGACATCCTTTGTTTTTTGCAGTGTTGCTTCCAGTTTTTGCGCCTCAAAGGTCCGCTCCTGCCGCTCATCAAAAAGAAGATTCACCGTAAAAGACGCGCCCGGAACATATCGGAAAAGTTCTTTACCAAGAACCCCCTCCCAAAGCTGTTCCGCCAAAGCCGCTTCCTTCAAAAAATCTTCCTCGCTTAATCCGAAACGAGTATCGAATGTTCCAAGCGCGTAAGTAATCGGCCGCTCGCAAGGAAGCACAACCTGATTCCATAGGAAAACAGCGCCCAAAACCAAGGCCGCAAAAAAGCCATACTGAGCCATCTTTTTTATCAGCATACAGGAGAAAATGCTACGCCCGCAAACGCCCGCCATAGCGGCTTGCGGCGAGAGTCACCATACGATTGAAAACCTCATCCATCTCAAGGCTCGCCAGTGTCCGGTCAGAAGCTCCGAATGACAGATGGAAAGCGAAACTCTTTTCGTCTCCCTTCTCATAGATATCGAAAAGTTCGAAATGCTGAAGCAGCGGCGCCCCGGCTTCCCGAAAAAGCGCCTCCACTTCCCCTACGGTCACTTTTTTTCCATTGCTAGACGGAAAAGTAAGCGAAATATCACGAAGAGCAAAGGGGAATTTTTGAAGTGGAATAAACGTTTTTTCCTGTTTCCTGAGAGCCATCAATTCCGAAGCGATGAACCCGCCTGCTGCCATTCGTCCATCCAAACCGAAACGCCCCAACACTTCTGGATGAATTTCTCCGATAAAACCGATTGCTTTCCCGGAAAAAACATAGCAGGCACTCCGCGTCGGATGAAGCATGGTGAGTATCGGCATATCGAAATACTTCTCTGGAGATTCGACTGATAACATGGTTTCATCGATTGAAAGAGATTCTAACAGGGCCGACAGCTTTCCTTTGAGAGTAAAGAAGGCTTCTCCTCGCTCACTTTTTTTCGGAAGTACGGTCAAAAGAGAAAGTGAAGCAGCCTCAACTGGTCGTTTGGTCTTCTCGTCCTTGGCAAATACCTTCCCCCACTCGAAACAATCAAAGGTACTGAAATGACGCAGGTTTTCTGCTATTTTTCGCAGATGGAGCGGCAGGAGCGCCATACGAAGATACTTCTGTTCGGGACTGAGAGGGTTTTCCAGTTCCAAGTGGAGTTCCCGTGGCAAACGGGCGGCCGCTATTTCCTTTTCTCCATAAAACGAATAAGTCATAAGTTCGTCAAAGCCGGCCGCGGCCAGGTATTCCTTGGTCATGCGCTCGAAAAGCTTTTCGGGATTTCGCGGGCTGGCGGAAAGCGGCAGGAGCGGAGCCGCCGCCGCGATATGGTCGTATCCATGCATGCGGCCGATTTCTTCGATCAAATCCCATTCGTCACGAAGATCCGGACGACGAGTCGGTACCGTTACCAAAAGCACTTTTTCATTGGTAACCTTCTTTACCTTGAGTCCTAACAGCGCCAAATGTTGTACCACTTCAAACAGTGGCAGTTTCGTTCCAAGCACGTGTTCCACGCGTTCCAAAGACAAATCAATTTTCCAGGAAAGCGCCTTTCTGGCGACAACATCACGCATGCCAAAAATCTTACCACCACACAAAGATGGTAAAAGAGCGGCCGCTTCGCGAAGCGCCTCACCGACTAAATTCGGATCAAGATTTCGTTCAAAACGATAACTCGCATCAGTCGGAAGGGCATATCGATTTTTGGTACGACGGATGGTTGGTCCGTCAAAATTAGCCACTTCAAGAAAAATATTCTTCGTCTCTGTGGTCACGGCAGAAGACTGCCCTCCCATCACCCCGGCCAACGCCAATGCCCGTTTGGCATCAGCAATCACCAGGTCATCTACAGAAAGTTTCTTGGCATCACCATTCAAAAGAAGAAGTTTTTCATTTTTCTTGGCACGTCGAACGGTAATCGCCCCAGAAATCTTGTCCGCATCAAAGGCATGCATCGGTTGCCCCGTCAGGAGCATGAAATAATTAGTGACATCAACAATATTGTTGATGGGCCGGAGTCCTGAAACAATAAGACGAACCTTGAGCCACAGCGGCGACTCTCCGACCGTCACATTACGAAGGAACAGCCCACCATAACGCGGACAGCCCGTCTTATCAGCGATAATCACTTTGGGAGCGCGGTTATAGGAAGGAATGCGTACCGGCTTGAGCACCTTCTCACCGAAGTGCGGGGCATGACCGTCGAGAGCGGCGATTTCCCGCGCCAAGCCCTGATAGGCCAAAGCATCAGAACCGCGATCTGGCAGAATCTTCACTTCCATGATGCTGTCATCAAGCGAGGCGTACTTGACGAACGACGCCCCAACCGGAGCATCCTCCGAAAGGACCAAGATACCGGTATGATCGTCCCCAAGACCGAGTTCCTGAGCTGAACAGATCATGCCATTGGACTCGATGCCGCGCAGTTTCGCTACTTTGATCTCGAGGCCGCCCGGTAATTTCGTTCCCGGCAGGGCGACAGCGACTTTCTGTCCCTCGGCGATATTGGGAGCACCGCAGACAATCGTCCGAACATCTTTTTTCCCGACTTCTACTTGCGCCACACGAAGTTTGTCGGCATCGGGGTGCTGTGCCAGCGCCACGACCCGTCCAATAATCACCCCATCGATACCAAGAGAAAATTTCTCAATCCCCTCCACTTCAAAAGCATGCACCATGAGAAGCTTCGCCAATTGCTCGGCACTCTTCTTGGTTCCGGAAAGTTCTTTAAGGATACGGTAGCTGTATTTCATATCTTAGCTTCCTAGCTGCTTAGTAAGAAAAAACTTCAGAACTGACGAATAAAGCGCAAGTCGCCAGACATGAGGAGACGGATATCGGCAATCTGGTACTTCATCATAGCCAAGCGCGTCACGCCAAAACCCCAGGCGAAACCCTGGTACACACCACGCTTATAGCCGGCTGCCTCAAAAACTTTCTGATTAACCATGCCAGCACCACCAATTTCGAGCCAGCTGCTCTGCTTGCACGTCGGACAGCCTTTTCCCTGACACAAGATGCAGCTGATATCAAATTCAAAAGACGGTTCCGTAAATGGGAAGAAGCTCGGACGCAGACGCACGCTTACTTTTTCACCGAAAAACTTACTGAAGAATTCCTCAGCGATGTATTTAAACGTTGCCACCGTCACCTGGCCCTCGACATCCGCCATCAAGCACTCGAACTGATGAAAAGTATGTTCATGGGACGCATCGGTCGCCTCGTTGCGGAAAACCCGTCCCGGTACGATGACCCGAAGCGGCGGCTTGTGTGCTTCCAGATAGCGCACTTGGACACCGGACGTGTGGGTCCGTGGGAGGTAGCGGTCCTGCAGCTTCTTTTCACCCTGAATCCAAAAGGTATCCTGCATATCGCGTGACGGATGATCCTTGGGAAAGTTCAGGGCATCGAAATTATAATGTTCCGTCTCAACTTCCGGTCCGTCGGCGATGGCAAATCCCATGGAAGCGAAAATATCCTCAATCTCATGTTCCAATCGCGTGATAGGATGCAGATGTCCGGCATGGACAGCGGTTCCGGGCGCCGTCACATCAATAGCAAGCGCCTGCCAATCGACACTTTTTTCGAGTAAATCTTTCTTTTTAGTATCAAACGAGACAATCAGATTCTGTTTGGTACTGTTCCCAAGCGGACCCACTACTTTCTTCTCTTCCGGAGACAGATCGCGTAAACCCTTAAGCAACATATTCAACTCGCTTTTACGTCCTAAATAAGCTATTTCCCAAGATTCAAGTTCGGCCATCGTTGTGATAGCCGAAAGTGCTTCTTCTCCTGCCTTCCCAATTGCTTCAATCTGTTCTTTCATCATGATTTCATTCTACCGAATTTTTCCCTTTTTGGCGAAAATGTAGCAAATTTCAGGTTTCCGGAAGAATTCTCACAAACTTTACAGCGCGACTTGAAAGTGCGCGAGCATGGTGCCGTTCTGTTTCAGAACGGATCGCGCGCTTTCACGTCAATCAAAGTCTCGCTGGGACTTTGATGGCGATGAAAGTTTCGTGAGAAGGCTCACCGGAAAATCACTTCAAAAAAACAATCTTCATAAAATCTTTCTTCCCGACCTTCAACACTTTACCGTCATAGTTTTCTTGAGTAAGCACCGTGTCTTCACCTAGTTTCACTCCATCAATCGATACCCCGCCCTGTTCAGCTTTTCGTCTGGCATCAGCTTTACTTTCAGCCACTCCCGCCTGAACCATGAAATCAATCAACTTTTCTCCTTCACTCGCCGAAACTTCACGCACCTCCTCTGGCACATGTCCTTTGGAAAACGTCTCAATGAAGTATTGCTCGGCTTTCGCGGCCTCATCATCCCCGTGATAGAGCCGGACGATTTCTTTAGCCAAGCGTATCTTGGCATCACGCGGATTGCCACCCGTCACCATGTCTTCCGCCATCTTGGCAATCTCCGTCATCGGCACGCGCGTACAGTGGACGAAGTAATCCGTAATGAGACTGTCCGGGATACTCATAACCTTGCCAAACATGTCGTTCGGCGCGTCCAAGAGGTTGATAGTATTCCCCCAGCTCGAGCTCATCTTGCGCCCATCCGTCCCAAGGATAAGATTGGTCATGAGGATGTTTTGCGGCTCTCCATCAACACCATCAATTTTTTCATGTATGCGCTCTCCTGAGCGATGCAAAGGTTTTTTCCCAATCGAAGCTTCAATCTCATTTCGTTCGTTCAGAGAGACTAGATACTTCCTTTGTAATTCACGCCCAGCCAATAAATTAAAACGTTGATCGGTTCCTCCTATCTCGACATCAGCGTCAACCCTTATGCTGTCATATCCCTGCATCAGCGGGTACAAAAGTTCCCGAAGTGATATACGTTTTCCATCATCAAGTCTTTTCCTAATATTTTCACGAGAAATAAATTCATTCAATGAAAACCATGAAGAAAGCTCGCTAATATTTTTCAACGTCAATTGTGAAAGCCACTTTGAATTAAAATGAACTTCTGTTAAATCTTTCTTCAAAATTTTGTAGGCCTGTTCCAAATATGACTCCATATTCTTCTTGACCAGGTCTTCAGAAAGCATTGGCCTTTCGCTGTCCTTATCAGATGTATCACCAATTTGCCCAGTAAAGTCACCAACTATGAAAACCACCTTGTGTCCCAGATTTTGAAAATCTCGAAGCTTCAAAAGTGGCACAGCACGACCCAAATGTAAATTCGGACTGGTCGGATCGATGCCGAGCTTAATACGGAGCGGCTTACCTTCGAGCAACCGCTTCTTCAGATGCTCGCGGTCGATGACTTCCGCCACGCCACGAGACAAGATCTCATCAATCTGTTTTTCTTTGTTTTCCATAAACGTAATTATAGCAGAGCCTACTTGAGACCGAAGCGAGCTTTGGCCAGGCGATACTGATCATCCGACATCTGCCCGGCCTTGCGCATAGCGGTGAGTGACGCCAGGATTTCATCCTTGTGCTTCTCGATATTCTTGGGTGTCATGGCTTTACGCATCACCTTATCCCTCTCTGCCGGACTCATTTTTTCCAAACGCCTCATAGCGAAACGCTGGAGCATACCCATGTCCTTGGAAGCAGGCATCCCGGGAATATTAGGCAAACCTGTTTTCTCTTCGTCTTTATCTTTTTTACTGAATGGATTCCATTTCATAGTGTAAAACTATTAGCGATTAGTTTTTAGTGATTAGCTAAGAAAATGCTATGCAGCTCCTTCTAAATACTAAAAACTAATCACTAAGAACTACTTTGAAGTTTTCATATTATACCGCGTCACGAGCAGTGCTGAAGCAATATAAACCGAAGAATACGTACCGAACACCACTCCAGTCAAGAGCGCTACGCCAAAATATCTGATACTCTCACCGCCGAAAAGTACGATGGCGACAAGCGTAATGATGACCGTCATCGACGTATTAATGGACCGGCCAAGCGTCTCATTGAGCGAACGGTTCACAATCCCTTCGAAATGTTCTTTCTTGCTTGAACGCATCAAATTCTCGCGTACCCGGTCGTACACGACGATAGTATCATTGACCGAATAACCCAAAATAGTAAGGAGGGCGGCAACAAATGGAATGCCAACTTCGATGCCGTAGTATCTTCCCAAAAAGGCAAACAGTCCGATGACAATGATAATATCATGAGCCAGAGCGATAACCGCCCCTAAACCATATTCCCAGGAAGTGACTATTCCGGATACGCGCCGAAAGGCCCAGGCGATATAAAGCGCGATACCGAGAATCGAAAGAGTGATACCGGTAAAGGCGTTCCTCTTGATCTGATCCGAGACTGACCCACCGATAAAATCCGTGCGGAGTTGCGCAATATCCGGATCAAGCGCCTGAAGTTTTGCCAACACCTGATCGTTAGATGCTTCATTAGAAGCCAAAAACCGGATAAACATCCCCTTATTTTCCGTCGGTTGAACCGTCAGACTCTGAAGGGAAAGTTCTGAGAGACTCGCCTCTACCTCCTGCACCTGCGGGACCGGATCCTTGGAAAACTGCACTTCCATCCGAGTCCCTCCCTTGAAATCAATACCAAGTTTCAGTCCCCACAAAATAATCAACACAATACTGACTCCGGTCAGAAAACCCGAGAGCAGATAGGCGTATTTTCTTTTTTGAATGATTTGCAGCATATTTTATTCCAGTGGTTTCTTAGGGGAGACCAGCAGTTTCGGGTGACGCTCCATCCAATCACCGGCGAGAAAGGTCGTTGTGATACGCACCAGCACCACCGCCGTAAAGAGCGAAAGGAGCACGCCGAGTGCCAGGATAACCGCAAACCCTTTGACGAATCCCGTTCCAAGGCCGATGAGAATGATGGTGGTAATGAGAGTCGACACATGACCATCGCGAATACTCGGCCAAGCGCGACGAAAACCTTCCTTGATGGAACGGATAACTCCTTTGCCATAAGAAAGCTCTTCTCGTGTGCGCTCAAAAATGAGCACGTTCGCATCAACCGCGATACCGATCGAGAGGATAAATCCGGCGATACCGGAAAGCGTCACTGTAATGGCGAACGGCGTAAACACCGAAAGTTTGAAAAGAGTCAGAAGCATAGCGGTATAAAGAAGCAGCGCTAACACCGCCACCACACCCAAAAGACGATAGTAGAACACCATGAAAACGGCCACTGCGCCAAGACCAACCAACCCGGCAAAGAGACTCTCTTTCAGCGCTGTTTCACCGAGCGAGGCGCTAATACTCTGTGTGGCGACATTCTCTATGGGAACGGGTAATGCCCCTTCGTTTAAACGTTTTACCAAATCATTCGCTTCCTTCATGGTGAAGTCACCGGTAATCACTGCCTGTCCGGCCACAATTTCGTTCTGAACCGTCGGCTGGCTGATGATCTCATCATCGAGAAAAATAGCTACCGGCTTACCGATATTGCGCTTAGTAATCTCGGCAAAAAGCTGCGTTCCTTCACTATCGAACTGAAGCGCGATCTGAGGTGATCCCACGCCCTGACTCTGATAATCAACATAAGCATTCTTCAGATTTTTCCCCGACAGCCCCGTAGCCTTAAAAGCGAGTTTCGGAAAATCGGTGGCGGCATACTTACGAAACAAGATATGCGCTCCGTGCACCTCGCGATCATTTCCCTCGCCACGCTCCTCGATTTTTTTAACAATATGCCAGCCAAACTGACTCTCCACCAGCGCCGGATAGACCACGCCCGCCTGAAAAGACGGGTCGAATAAAACTTTATCGAACTCCGGAACGAACGTTCCACTCTTAGCGAAATCAAGATCCCCGCCCTTATCTTTGGATCCCGGATCCTGACTGAACTCTTTGGCAAGAACCGAAAAGTCTTCGCCATCCATTACCCGCTTTAGAATGCTTTCCGCCCGAATTTTATTCTGTCCATTCAAAGCATCAAGCTGCTGCTGATCCTGCGCACTGATCACACCATTCGAACCATCCCGAAATTCCAAAAATGGCGTCTCTTTAATCATTTTTTTAGCCTCTTCTATATCCTTAACACCGGGAAGTTCCACGATAATCCGATTTTCCGTACCGGAGCGCGACAACTGAATCAGGGGTTCACCGACACCAAAGGCGTTGACACGGCGCTCTATCACCGCCTGAGCGGCATTCAGAGCATCACTCACTTTTTCGCTAGGAATCTGAGAGGTGTCGGCCCGGTATTCCAAAAGAACTCCCCCTTGCAGATCGAGGCCTTTCTTCACTTTCAGCCCATCAAACACGCTGAAAAGCGGTGGGGCAAACTTCACCGCCTGAGGGTACGAAATAACACCACAGACTAAGCCAAGAAGAAGTACCAACGCGAATTGGTACCGAATTTTTACCTGTTGTTTCATACTTCGGAGTATACTGGAAATGGAAAAAACAGGCAAATGTAAGCCTTTTTAACGAAACCCTGGTCGAGAAAATTATTTCCCATGTTTTTCTTCCAAACGCTTGAGAACGCGCTTCACTTGAGGTAGC
Source organism: uncultured Bdellovibrionales bacterium (assembly GCA_964488025.1). Taxonomy (GTDB): domain Bacteria; phylum Patescibacteriota; class Minisyncoccia; order Moranbacterales; family UBA1568; genus UBA1568. The sequence goes on along the minus strand of CAZATJ010000007.1, from coordinate 23,686 downwards.
GCCGACTGCTCGTACGTCGCGTAATTTTCCACAGGTGTCAGCACCCCGTTTTCCAAAAGATAATTCGTTGAAATATCAATTCGTTCCAGAAAAAGCCGGTCATGCGTGACCAGAAGAATCGTTCCCGGATAAAGAGCCAGTGATTCCTCAAGAGCCTCGATTGCTTCGAGATCGAGATGATTGGTCGGTTCATCCAAAACGAGTACATTGGCATGAAGCATCGTGAGGAGGGCCAGAATGAGACGGACACGCTCCCCGGGACTGAGACTCCCTATCTTATCATCAAGCACGTCCGGAGAAAATTGAAATTCCGAAAGACAGAGCGACACTTCGTACGCGTCAAAATTGGGCAACCTTTTTTTGAAAAGAGCCCGCGGAGTCAGTACGTGCGATATATTCTCATGTTCCTGCATAAGATAGCCAAACACTACCTTCTCCCCGCACGCCACCGTACCGGAAAGCGGCGGCAGCATTCCGGTAATAGTCTGAAGCAAAGTCGACTTGCCGACGCCGTTATTTCCCAAGATAGCGACGCGGGTTCCGAAAGGAATAACGAGATCGATTGGCCCGCCTCTGAAAGGAGTCGCGGCAAGCCCACCCGAAAAAGGTTTCTCCTTGTTGACCTGGACTGGATAACCAAACATTAATTTCTTGAGAACGATACTGCATTCTTTATTTTTTTCCGTTTCAAGCACGATATCGAGCGGCGGACGTTCGAGCGGTCGTTCTATATCATCAAGACGCTTTTCCCGTCCCTGCAGCGCGGTCGCAGATGCGTCGAACTTCCGCACGGCTCGTTCTTTCTTGAAATTCGAAGTGAGCTTGTCATGATCCGGTGCCACCCTGGCTTTCACTCGCACCACCCATTCTTTCTTTTCAGCAATGGATTCAAAGAGTCGATCACGTTCTGCCTCTTGCATGCGATACTGTTCCTTGTGACGTCGAAAAGCATGAGCCTTCATCTCGGCAAACTCGCTCCAGCCGCCGGTGTACATAACGGCACTGCGACTAAACCAATCAATCTCCACCACTTTCTTCACCACATGATCGAGAAAGCGCCGGTCATGGGAAGCAATAAGACAGGTGGCCTTGGAACGACGCAGATAATTCTCGAGCCACAGAAGAGCCGGCAAATCCAAATTATTCGTCGGCTCATCAAGAAGCAAGATATCAACCCCCCGAAGCAGCACCCCGGCCAAGGCTGCTTTGCGTTTTTCGCCACCAGAAAGTTCCAAAAGCGGGCGAGTCAGTCCAACATGGGAAAGAAATAGTCCTTCCAGAACGCTCTTGGCTCGTCGTTCGAAGTCATACCCCCCAAGACGTTCATAATCGTTCTGTACCAGCTCGAACTGCTCGAGAATCGCTGCTTCATCAAGATTCTTTTCCAAACGCTTCATATCCTTTTCCAGTTCCTCAAGCCCCGCCATCCGGCGCAGATATTCGATAAGCGTTTCATTGGGCAGAGCACCCACTTCCTGAGGGAGATACCCTACCAGACAACGGTTTGGCACCAGACGCTCCCCTTTATCGAGCGACTCCAGACCAGCTGCGATCTTGAGGAGAGTCGACTTCCCCACACCGTTCTGTCCCACCAGGGCTACTTTCTGTCCTTCGCCCAAAGAAAAAGAGACCTTCTCGAGGACGCGATGAATGCCATAGCTTTTGCGAATATTTTTGAGCGTGAGCATTTGGGCAGGGTTTAGTCCGCCAGCTGGCGGATGAGGAGTTAGGATTGAGAAAAGAGAAAAAGCTAGATGATTTACTATACAGTATTTCTCAAAAAAATCAACCCCCCGTTACCGGTTTTTGAATTTCCTACCTCACAAAGCTCAAGAAGCGAACGAAACTGTAAGTTCCTACGAAAGACTTCGCCTCTTAGTAGGTATGCTTCCGTACTGATATTTCACTTATCTCAATTTCTGTATCTCAGAATTTTCCAACTGAATCATCCCGCGATCCGTTTTCATTCTCGCCTGATAAGCTCCGTCCATCATCACCGTCACTGATCTCATCAGTTCGGTATTCGCTTCCTCTTTCCTGGTTAAAATTTCAAATAATCCTTCATACAGAGAGTCATATTCTTTTTGCAGCCTTGCAACCCCTGGATTTTCTTTTTCACCATCAAAAATAATTTCACCTTTTTCATTATATACTTTTTGATCCGTATGAATGGCCCTTAAAATTTTTCCACTTTTGAACTTAATCTCTACTCCCTTTTCTTTTTTCCCCCTCACCCAACTCGTGGTACCTTCAATTTTTCCGCCTTGAAATTTTCCTTCTATTTTCGTCTCAATTTCTGGCCAGCCCTCCGCAGCCAAGGAAGTATCGACCTGGGTATGATCGATAGAGATACCATCAACGTACAGATCCGCTTCAGCCAAAATATTTGGCCCTTCATCCAAAAAACTGGTAGTTTCACTTGGCTTTCCGACCATTTTTCCGTCAATGACATGCGGGCTATCTGTCCATATTTTTATTTCCTGAATACCTGTTCTTGAATATTCCGGTGTTTCGAGCATTTCCGTAATTTTTTTGGCTGTGCCTGAGTATCTCGAATGAAAAAATCCACCGAAAATCACATTTCTCTTTTTGGCTTCCAAAAAAAGTTCCTCCAATTCTTTCGTGTCTTTTGCTGTCGGTTTTTCGGTAATAAGGTTTTTTCCGGCACCGATTATTTCCAAACTGACTGCATGTTTCTGGCCGATGGGAATAAGAACAAAAACCGTGTGTATCGAATCATCTTCCAGCAATTCCGCAAGGCTCCCATATAATCTCCTATTTTTCAATTTATTTTCTGGGTCACCAATGACATCATATCCCCCTACTAATTCCAATTTTGGATTTTTTTCAATCGCTCGAATATGATAGTCTGCAATTTTCCCTAAACCCACCAAGGCTACTTTAATTCTGGTATCCATAGCACGCTCATTTATCCACCCAAAAAAGATAATTAATCCCCGTGTAAACGGAGATAATGTTCCGTCTCACGAAGTACCCGCTTGGCGTTGTCAAAGGTAACGCGCCTCAAGGCCGATTCATAACGTTCCCAAACAAAACCCTGATGCTCATGAGAGAGCGTCACTGTCTCAACCGCAGTCTCAGCAGGATAAAAATGAACCACTTTAAAAATCCAGATTCCCTGACCCTTACGCAAGCGCTTCTCCCGTTCCATACCTCTGGCTGCATAGAAATAACGAATACTGATCCGATGTGGTAATACCCGCAAATCTTTGATACCGGATTCTTCCTCTGTTTCCCGACGTAAGGTCATTTCTTCTGTTTCCCCTTCTTCTACGTGTCCCTTGGCGAAATCAAAATGCCCGCTCGGATAATGGAGCAAAAGATAGTATCGTTCTCCTCTCACTAGACGAAACACCACTGCCCCAACTGACGTTTCCCAGACAGCGGGACAGCCCAAAACACGAAGCACTAGGAAGAGCGGCTTAAAAACAGGCATTTTCATACGAAACACATTTGATTGACAGAAGCTCCAGATAATTCTACTGTACCATAATATCTTGAAAATTTCCTCCTATGACCAATACCCCCGACTCACCGCATCCAAGAATCGTTTTCACCTTGCTCTGGGAAGGAGTGTTTTTGGCTGTTTTGATCCTCCTTGGAATCGTCATAGGACTCGTAGCCGTCTATTGGTACGGTACCCCGAACATCGACCGTATACGTGAATATCCCTTCCATCTCCCCACTATCCTTTATGACCGTACCGGCACCACAGAACTGTACCGCCTCTATGGAGAAGAAAACCGTATCATCGTCACCCACGACGCTATCCCGGAGTCTATCCGCCTAGCCACTATCGCTTCGGAAGATGCCCAGTTCTACTCCCACAAAGGAGTTGACCCCCTTTCTATCCTTCGAGCGCTCCGAGCCAATATCGAAAGTGGCCGTATCGAACAGGGTGGATCGACTATTACCCAACAATTGGCACGAGCCCTCTTCCTTACGAATGAGCAGACGTTCAAAAGAAAATTTTGGGAAGCACTCCTTGCTCTCAAAATAGATCACGCTCTTTCAAAGGAAGAAATTCTCGACCTCTATCTCAATACCATCCCGTACGGCTCCAACACCTATGGTATCGAAGCAGCTGCCGATATGTTTTTTGGAAAACACGCGTCCGAACTAACACTCGACGAAAGCGCGCTCCTCGCCGCTCTCCCCAATGCGCCAAGCTATTTTTCTCCTTATAAAAACCGCGAAACGGAATTAAAAGAGAGACAAAGAAACATCCTTGAAAAGATGCGGGCGTTCGGATTCATTTCACAGGCTGAGTACGCTACCGCATCCCATACGGACACCTTCCTTCATATCGCCCCCCGAAAGGAAGTTATCATTGCCCCGCACTTTGTCTTCGCCGTCATCGATGAATTGAAAACCAAGTATCCCGAAGATGAACTCCGTACCGAAGGACTTCGCATCATCACTACCCTCGACCTCGAACTCCAAAACGTGGCCGAAAAAACGATTCGGGATGGCGCTGCCAAAAATATCGTAAGAGGCGCCAGTAATGCCGCTCTCGTTGCCCTTGATGCCAAAACCGGTGATGTTCTCGCCATGGTCGGATCCAAAGATTATTTCGATACGAGCATCGACGGCAACGTAAACGTAACGCTCGAAAAACGCCAGCCAGGGTCGGCTTTCAAGCCCTTCGCCTATGCCACAGCTTTCACCAAAGGTTTCCAACCGGAAACTCCCATTTATGATACTCTCATCAATTTCGGCCCCGATGGTTCGGGCAAAGATTATATCCCGCACAATTACGACGGAAAGTTCCACGGACTGCTCACGATGCGTCAAGCGCTCGCCATGTCACTCAATGTCCCCGCCGTTCAAACACTCGCCCTCGCCGGAGTACAAAACACGATCGATCTGGCTACCAAGATGGGCATCACGACTCTCACTGACCCCAAACGCTATGGTCTCTCTCTTGTTTTGGGCGGGGCCGAGGTGCGTCCTATCGACATGGCCAATGCCTTTTCCGTCTTCGGCCAAGAAGGACGGAGTCATACCACCACCGGCATTTCCAAAATTTTCGACCGTTCAGGGAAAGAAGTTTCCTTTCACGCTTCACGCGAACAAAAACAAGTGCTCGATGTCGAAGTCGCCCGCAAAATAAATTCCATTCTTTCCGACAACGCTGCCCGCACCCCCATCTTCGGACCGAACAGCCCGCTTGCCTTTCCAAAAGGGATAATGGTGGCAGGAAAAACCGGCACCACCCAGAATTTCCGCGATGCCTGGACGGTCGGTTACACCCCGTCCATCGCGGTAGCTGTTTGGGCCGGCAACAACGATAACCGCCCTATGCGTGCCGGTGCCGACGGTATCTATGTCGCCGCGCCCATCTGGCGAGCTTTCATGAATCAGGCACTCAAACGTTTTCCTGAAACCGGTTTCACGGCCTACCGGTCAGAGACCAGCAAACAGGCTTTCATGCCCATCCAGGAAAGGGTTCTCTACATCGACAAAAAAACCGGGCGCGAAATCCCAGCAAGCAAGGCGAAAAAAATGAAAAAGGGTCGTGTCGAAAAGTATACCATCGGCGGTACTGATCCGAACGAAGAAACAGCTCCAGATACCGCCCCGATCACGCTCAGCGATGTCTGGAACATGTACGGCGTGGAGCGGTAGATACCTAATCTTTCCGCAGAGCTTCCATCGGAGTCAGGGACGCCGCACGATAGGCCGGAGCCAGACCAAAGATGACACCGACCGCCAGAGAAAACCCGACTCCGAGAAGAAACGATTGTAGTGAAAACGAAAGCGGCAAAGCAAAACCAAAAGAAGCAAACACATAGCCGAGTCCGAGGGTCAGAAGCATCCCGAGAACGATGCCGATCAATCCCCCAAGAAGCGTGATGATAAGCGCCTCAAACAAAAATTGCTGCAAGATACTCCGTGACGTCGCTCCGACCGCCTTCCGCAGCCCAATTTCCGATGTCCGTTCGGATACCGAAACGTACATGACATTCATGATGCCGACACCGCCGACCACCAGCGAAATAGACGTCAGGGCCAAAAGAAGAATCGAAAGCGATCCCAACACGTCACCGAATGTCTTCTGCGCTTCTTTGGTCGAAGTCACCGAGAAATCATCCTTATCAGGAGTATCGATATCATGACGTTTGCGTAAAAGAGCGACGATATCAGCGACTGTTTGAAGTTCGCGCGAAGCATCCTTCATCTTGACCGAAATGAACTGCACATAATCCACGCCGAGCAATTTCTTCTGAAGGGTTTGCACCGGAATATAGGTGAACGTATCAAAATTAAGGAACGCTACCGCTCCCCGTGATGCCAACACCCCAATCACCCGATATTTTTCACCCTTGAGCGTGATATACTGCCCCACCGCATCGCTCTCGCCAAAGAATGTTTCTTTGGTATCGCTCCCCAACACCGCCACCTGAGCGAGACTGGCCGCTTCTTCAGCGGTGAAAAATCGCCCGCTTTCAAGTTTGAGATTACCATCAACTTCTGCGACACCTTCCCCAGTGCCAAAAAGTGAAATTCGTTTTCCCAGAGAACCATAAGTAGCCCGCTCTTGACCAATCGTCCCAGCATAAATCGCCTCAACATTAGAAAGCTTTTTTATTGCTTCCCCATCCTTGACCGTCAGGGTAGTGATTTGCGTCCCCTGCGCCCGTGATGTGGCATTTTCACTCGACATACTGGTAGTATTGGGAATCTTCACTTCTACCTGGATCAAGTCCGATCCGAAACTTTCCACCTGTCCCAAGACGAACCCCTTCACCCCTTCACCTAAAGCGGTCACGACGACGATAGCAAAAACGCCGATCGCTACTCCGAGTAAAGCCAAAGCTGTCCGCGCCTTGTGGGTACGGATGGTTTTTATGGCAAAAAAAAGTGGAATAGGGAGGCGCTTCATAGGTTATTCATAGCGGAGCGCTTCCATAGGACTGACTTTGGAAGCTTTAAAGGCGGGATACAGACCAAACGTTATACCGATCACGAGTGATACCGTAAAACCGATTACGACCGAAGAGAGCGGGACCAGGAACTGCCATTCATAGCCAAAGCGCGGAATGATGAGCGCCGCCAAATAAGCAATAAAAATTCCAAAAAGAATTCCGATACAACCACCAATGAGCGTGATAAGCGATGACTCAATGAGAAATTGCGTAATAATATGGATCGGCCGGGCCCCGACCGCTTTGCGGAGTCCGATTTCACGAATACGCTGTGAAACCGAAATCAGCATGGAATTCATGATACCGATACCGCCGACGAGCAATGATATAGAAGCGATAGCGATAAGAAAATATTTAAGTACGTCAGTGATCGTGGTTAGGATACCGAGTGCCGCTTTGGTACTCCGCACTGAAAAATCAGACTCTTCATTTTCTTCAAGATTATGGCGATCCCGCAGGAGAAGCGCCATATCCGCCATCGTCCGTTCGATATTGTTCGGGCTATCCACTTTTCCGCGAATGAAATTGAGATAATTGATACCGAGAAGAATTTTCTGAGCCGTCTCCAGTGGTACAAAAATAAGGGTGTCAGGATTAGAGAAAGCCGCAGATCCACGCTCCTCGAGGACGCCAATGACTTTGAAAGGATTCTTTTTGATGGTCACAATCTCACCGATGGGATCACGATCAGGAAAGAGGTCTCTGGCTCGACCTGCTCCCAACACCACGACGCGAGAGAGATCAGATTCTTCCTCGGCAAAGAAAAAACGCCCCTTGGCCACGGTGATATTTTCTACTTCAATCATTTCCGGAGACACTCCCTGGAAACTCGCTTCAAAAGATTCCGCCCCTGATTCGACCGTCGCTGAACCGCTCACATAACCCGAAACCGCAGTAAGGTGCGGGACATTACGCCGTTCACGAAGCGCCTTCAAATCATCATTCTTGAGTGTTGTCGTTATGATTCCGAGTGCGGATGCTGGAGGCCCCTTCTCCTCTGATGCGCCGGGTAGCACGGCTACCAGATTGGAACCGACACTTTCCACCTGTGATAATACCAATTTCTGAGCACTCGCTCCGATGGCCATAACCATGATGACCGCCGCCACCCCGATGACCACTCCCAGCACCGTCAAAAAAAACCGCAATTTGGACGCCGTCAGTGATCGATAAGTTATTTTAATCGGATCGGAAAATTTCATACTTACTTCAAGAGCCCGGCTTCGGCCGTAGCAAAGCGACGATGACTCACTGGTTCATCAGACACAATCTCTCCATCCACCATGCGGAGAATACGTTTGGCATGTTCAGCTGTTGATGTCTCGTGTGTCACGAGAATAATCGTACACCCGGTGGCATTCAGCTTTTGAAGAATAGTCATAACCTGAAGCCCCGATTTGGAATCAAGATTACCAGTCGGCTCATCGGCAAAAATAATTTCCGGATCATTCACCAGTGCCCGAGCAATCGCGACCCGCTGTTTTTCACCGCCCGAAAGCTGGTTCGACAAATAATCGGCTCGATACGACATACCGACTGCCTCAAGGGCCGCTTTCACGCGTACCTCATTATTCGATTCTCCCTGATCATCATACAGCAACGGGAGTTCGACATTTTCTGAAACGGTTGTCTTCGGCAAAAGATTAAATGCCTGGAAAATGAAGCCAATCTTCTTATTACGAAGGCGAGCCAATTCATCATCGGAAAACCTGGTCACATCCCTGCCATCGAGCAGATAGCTCCCGCCAGACGCCCGATCAAGCAATCCTAGCACTTGCATCAGGGTTGATTTTCCAGACCCCGATGGACCCATAATAGAAATGAATTCGCCTCTTTCGATAACGAAACTGGCACCAATCAAAGCTCGTGTCTGTACACCCTCACTATCATAGATCTTCTCAAGATTGTGGACTTGGATTAAGCTCATTTCTTTTGAGTGGCTCCAATCGTTACCTCATCACCTTCCTTCAGCCCTGATTTTACCTCAATCGTCCCCTCATCACCCTCCAGTCCGGTCGTGACCTCTACTTTTTTAAACCCCTGATCAGCCTGTTTTACTTCGGCGAATGTTTTGGCTCCTTCTTTGGTCAAGGCCCGATAAGGTACCCACAATACGCCGGTACGTTTGGCAGTTTCGATATCGATATTCCCCGTCATACCCTCCCTCAATCGTTCATCCATACGCATCAGACGAAACTTCACCTTGTAGGAGACAACATCCTGCACCACGGTCGCCGCCTGATCGATGCTTTGCACTTCGCCCTCGAAAATATCGTCCAGAGAGAGGGAGTCAAAAGTGATTTTCGCTTTCATTCCGAGCGTAATTTTGGCGATATCCGATTCTGGCACCCGTGACTCAAGCACGTAGGCCCCTGGTCTGATAACCCGAGCAATCACCTGACCGAGTGTCACAGTTTCACCAACCCGCGCGTCAAACCGCGAAATCTGCCCATTCATCGGAGCTGTCAAAACACTTTCTTTCATCTGTGCCAACAGTGTCCGCACCCGTTCCCGCGCCTGTTCGGAAGCTAATTTTTTGGCCGCCCGTTCTTCCGGGGCGAAGTTGGTACGATTCCGCAAGATAAGCTGTTCGCTCTGCTCAGCAATAGCCGCGGTAATTCGGGCGTCCTTCAATTGCGAGTATAAGACTCCACGATCCAAGGAAGCGATTTTCTGCCCCTTCTCGACCGAATCTCCTGCCTGTACCAAAACGGCATCCAGAGTTCCTGCCCCAAGAAAAGAAAGATCAGCATACTCTTCTGGAATCAGCTCTCCGGTGACACTCACAGTCTCCGACACATCGCCCCGGCGTACCGTTTCCGTCTGCACCATTTCCCCGGTCGATCGATGAGTAAAATAATAATACCCACCACCGATAATAACGAGCAGGATGAGCGCGAGGATGATATTTCTTTTTCGAAACATAGTATTACAGAAGAGTTTTTTGTTGAGCGGCCTGGTCCATCGCTTTGTTGGCCTCAGCATCGGCCCGGACATTGTGTTCACGACGTACATGGACGAATTTCACTTCCGCGAAATCGAGCATCAAATTCCAAACTTGGAAAAAGAACGGCTGGAGTTTTTCATTTTCAATCTTGTAGATATGATTGAGCTGACGGCAGGCCAATTCCGAATCCATCCGACATTCAATTTTAGCCTTCTTGGCTTTTTCTTTGCCAATCAGTGCTTTAATTTTTTTCAGCCCAGCGACAATGGCTGCATATTCGGCCTCGTTGTTGGTTTTGGTTCCCAAAAATTCACCAAAATGAACGTCGAGGGTCTCGATAGAGACGCCCAAAGCCGCCGGTCCCGGATTGCCCCGCGACCCCCCGTCGCTGTACATGACTATTTTTTCCATATCTTCATTATAACAGAGAAGGCTGAATCGTACACATCGAGAAACTTCATCTATCATTTCACAGACGACCGCATAAGAATGATAGATGTATTCCACTCACCAAAAAAAGAGTGGTCACTTCTGCCTCATATCCACCAATTTTAGCTGAAGTGAAGTCGAACCGTTCCAGGTATTTTCAGCGAGGGTAAAGGCGACATCCAGAATATCATTTTCCTTGAGATCCGGAAAATTAACCCCAAAGGAAAAACCAATAGCGTCGAAACATTTGATCCCGCCCTGCGGAACAAGGGAAAGTTTCAGATGTTTGCTCCCGTTTCCGACCAACCGCGCCTCGCGCACCACCATATTCTCGAGAGCAAAGACCGGCTCTGGATTGCCCTCGCCGAACGGCGCGAATGCCACAAGGTCACGATAGAGTTTCGACGTAATATGCTCCGGCCGCAGAACGACATCGATCCACTGTTCCGGCTCAGTGACCACTTTGGCCAGTTTCTTTTCTACCAAAGCATTGAATTTTTCATAAAATGCCTCCATGCGGTCATTACGAATAGTCATTCCAGCCGCCTGGGCGTGGCCACCATATTTTTCGAGCATCGTGCCACATTCCTCGATGACTTCGATGATATTGAGTTCTGGAATACTGCGAAATGATCCAGTGCTCGTCGTCTCACCCTTGGTCATGACGCAGGTCGGTTTGTTGAATTCCCGGGCGATACGTCCGGCAATCAGCCCCACCACGCCATACGGGAAATGTTCATCTACGGCAAAAATAAATTTCTTGTCGAAAAATTTTTCAATGGCAATCTTCCGCACCCGATCCGTCACTTCGGCGCTCACCTTCTGCCGCCTGACATTGCAGTCCTCAAGCTCGAGTGCAAGCACCCGGGCTTCGGCCTGATCGCGTTCCATAAGCAACTGGTGGGCCAGCATGGCATGAGCCATCCGTGAAGCCGCGTTAATTCGCGGCGCGATCTGAAACCCAATCATATGAGCGTCCGGGGTATGTTCCTCATCAATCAGCATCCTCCCTACCGAAAACATTTCCTGAAATCCGACCCGCTTCGTTTTAGACAAAACGATAAGGCCATACTTCACGATACAGCGGTTCTCGCCGATAAGTGGCATGACATCAGCCACTGTCCCCACCGCCACCACATCGAGGAGCCATTTCAATTGCTCCACTTCTTTCGGAAGATAGCGTTGATACAGTGCCTGCGCCACCTTGAAGCTCGTTCCGGCTCCGCACAGTTCGCGAAACGGATAGGTTTCGGTCGGCACTTTCGGATTGATGATGGCATAGGCTTCGGGCATCACTTCTGGCACATGGTGATGATCGATGACGATGGTAGCTATCCCCCGACGTTTCGCTTCGAGAATGACGTCATGGTTCATAATGCCGCAATCGAGCGTCAGTACGAGCTTAATCCCCTTGCTCTCAAAAAAATCAACGGCGAGCGCATTGAACCCATGCCCTTCGTTTACCTTTTCCGGCAAATACACCTCGACTGGCACCCCGACCGCCTGAAGGGCTTCGCGGATAATGACCGACGATGTCACACCGTCAGCATCGAAGTCGCCGAAGACGCCAACAGTCTCCAGGCCCTTCCGTGCCTCGCCGATGCGCGTCACGATTTTTTCCATCTCGAGAAACAAAAACGGGTCATGGATGTCACGATCGAAATTGGGCGACAAGAACAGCTCGCGAGTCTCCTTGGTCAGGTAACCGCGATTCACAAGCAGAGCCTCCGTCACCGGATGGAGCTCTTCCTGTCCTGTACTCTCGGGCAGTTTTTCAATTTTATACTTCCACTGTGGCATAAGAAAGATGAAGGAAAAACAATATCTTCCAATTCTAAAGGAAAACATCATTTCCCACAATTGACAGCTCTGTTTTTTTTTTTGCTAACCTGACAGCATTCTTTAACAACCAGGAGCGCTATGCGTTAAAAAATCAGTCATTGTGTAAACGAAAACTCTTTGAAACTTTGGAGAACGCGATGAGAAAGATTGTTTCAGCGTTGATGGGATTCATCCTCGCTTGCCTGTTTATCGGTGGCAACGCTTTGGCCAACACCTATGGCGGTGGTCTGCCACAGGCAGTACCGTACACCTACAACGGTACGACCTATGACCGTTACATCGTTATCAGTCGTGGGGACTTCGATACCTGCAGCAATACCCACACCCTGTATTTTGTCTCTTCGGAGATGACGGCGGCGGGCTGGCCAAATTCGGACAATTACTACTCCTTGGTCCGTACCTATCCCGGAAGTGTCCCTGGCTTCAACACCCAACCAAACGGGTCACACCAGCTGTCTTTCGACATGTACAACAACAACGGCGTATGTACCTGGAACACCACGCCTGAATTCGAAACTACTTACACCCAGGGCGCCCCCAGTCTCAGGCCAGATGAGGCCAATGCCATCCTCAACCACAACTTCGATCTGTACACCAAGGACTCTGCCTGGGGAACCCTGCCCTACACGTTCACAAGCCCCTATGCTGACTGGGGAACGTGGACAGCGGATGAACTCCTTTCTCCAGAGAAACCGAGGTACCCTATCGGGTATTCTCTGTCCAATCCAAATGGATGGAGTGCTAACAAACAAAGCTACGGGTCGCTTAACAACACCAATGGTGTTCCGCATGTGGCCGAAGACTGGAACAAGGGAAGTGGAAGCGATGATCTCGGCGAAGCGCTATACGCTATATTGGATGGCACCATCAAGAAAATCGATTTGGGAAATGGCTCGGATGGCTGGGGAAAGACTATCCTCATCCAACACGACGCGCCTGCCGGTAAGTACTTCCTCACCGGTACTGGGGAGCTCCTGACCACGGTCTACGCGATGTATGCCCATATGTTGAAATCCGGCCAAACAGGCTACAACTCGGCGCTTGATTTAGTAGGAGTGGTAGGAGACCCCGTTCTGAAGGGTGCACCCGTTGGGCAGGTAGGGACAGGTGATGGCCAGTACGGATCCCACCTGCACTTTGAAATTCGAAAGAGTGATCCTAATAGCTACCGAACAGATAGTCCGTACGCTTGGTCTGGAATCAACACCAGAGTTGATCCCTCAGAACTGATCAACAATGGGTGGTACTCGTCCCAATCAACCATTTTCAGCTTGATTGTGCACCCCTACGAATGCACCGGCACTTTCAAGTTGAACTCGACCACTCCCAACTGTGATGGTTCATCAAGCTCGGTCGGCAACTGGAATCGTCAAGGGGCAAACTTCAATCCTGGCTCTCCGCAACTCGGCTACAGCGGCATCATCTTCAGCAAAGGAACCAACGCTGCAGGAACCGCCAGCTGGTCACCCACACTGCCGAAAGATGGCCGGTACAAGGTGTGGGTATATGTTCCCGCTGACACAACCTATACCAGCAGCACGAGTGCGACATACACCGTGAGCAGTAACGGTACGACCTACACTTCCCAAACCGTGAACCAGTACACAGCCGCCCAAGGCTCGAATCGCTGGGTAGACATCGGGACATACGACCTCTACGCCGCCGGAAGCTCAATGGTGAGCCTTGAAGGGAACACTGGCGAAGCGTCCAAATCCATTACGGTGGATGCGGTGAAGTTTGAGTATCTCGGCGCTATCCCGTAAAGCACAAATGCGCCTCCCTGCAGAATTATGCGGGAGGCGTTTTTTCTTTTGCTATGATGCTCCCCTAGTTTGAAAACTTTAAGCTTTCGAGAATGAGTACTGAAAGTCTATCGCTACTTGGGAAGGTGATTTCGTATACTCTTCCTTTGTTATCTGCGATATACACAAAGTCGGTTTTCCGATCAAGTGCAGACTGGTCTCCATGCCAATTTAGATACCCATCCGTAAGGGAAAACTTATATGTCTTTTTCCCACTTACTACAGTCTCTTCAACAGATATTTGAGGATCTAATTTCTTGTATCTTGGAATCTGAACGGTTTTGTTTAACTCAAGAAGTTCTTCAGCAATTTTCTTTGCGTCCCAATTATTTACAATATCTTCCGAAAATCCTTTCGGGTTAAAAACTTTATCGATCCCGGGTGTACTCAGAGGTCTGATATGAAAGTTAAAGTGTTCCGATGATACAAATCCATCTCGAATGTAAACCCCGAGCTCACAAGCATCAAGCGGATCCACTAACAGCCATCCGCTATTGATAGATGCCTCCGAAGGATGAAGAAAAGAAAAGCCACACTTTCTACTGGTAAATAGCTGCCACTCTTTCGTATCAGAAAGTTGAGTGATCTTCTCCTCTATTGTTTTTTGCTTGGCTTGTTTTTGTTCATCTTGCACGCTGAGTACCTGGACGCCATCATTCTTTGGATTATCGTATACACCAACCATTCTCTCTATGCCCAGGGCCAGACTCAACAATAAGCTCACAAGAGCTACTGTCGTTATGCCCACTACTAATACTTTTTTATGCTTGTACTCCATAATTTTTTATCAAAAAAGTTTAATTTTAGTACTTTTAATATTTTTTTATGCTACGTCTCCAGTATTTCAGAGTCTATCTTGATTGTAAATGTGAGAGACACCAACTATACAATATCCTCCTCTTAAACATCGTAGTAACATCACAACAGGACAAATCATATGGATCTGGGGGTCTACAAAAAAATCTCCGGCTCCTGGAGTCAGGCTGATCCCTACAGATACGAGACCAACAACATCCTGTGGCAACCCTAAGCTGTAATGGAAGGAGTATCGAAAATACTCCCAAAATCCGTTAATCTAGTAACTTCATAGAGGGTAAAATCGTTTTCTCATACTCGATATCAGTCAAAAATACTTTGAATGCTTTTTCTTTTCCCTGAAAAAATACATAGTACACAAATCCTTCTGGCAGCGGTGGCCCATCTATTGCTATCGAGTCAGCTTTTACCACCACTGCTCCACGAATGAGATTATCTATAATTTCCGCATTTTCACCATAAGCAGCCAAATTATTTTTTATAGATTCTTGATCTGGAATACCATCAGATGAAATATCATCTATGGTAAAAGCGCCACAACTAGGCCTATAAATAATTCCTCTTGCTATCAAACAGTTAGATATACTTGCCCTGTCGTCATCTGGAGACGAAAAATACCAGCCACCAGGAAAAGTGAGACTGAAGCCTAAAGTATTATTGACATAATCAGTACGTTTCTTTGTAGGTGAGCCAACAGGAGTGATAACTTTAGGTCGTGTAAATTGAAAAGAAGATAACATTGCAGCTGGGATTCCTGAGTTTGGAACCACAGTAATTTTGTATACTAAATCGTTATATAAAGCATACACTGTTTTACTTTCATTACTTGACGATGATATCCCGGAATCTTTTGTTGGCCAAATATCCTCAACGGTAGGAATATCTCCAATAAACCCTCTTTCTTCTCTAATCCGATGAATTCTCCTCCTTGAGTAGTTTTTTAAAAAGTCATCCAGGTTTGTAATCTTTTTGCCGTTGTCATCATTGGCAGTTAAAAGATCAATGTTAAAACTAAATATCTGCGGTGCCATTGGAATAGTACCCGGAGTTTTTTCTAAAACACTTAGTAAATGCCAATCTTGATGAAGATAGGCTCTTTTGACATCAGGAACTTCGCGCAGCAAGGCGCTGTCATCCGGGTAACGAAAGTTAAAGTAAAAATCCTTGTTTAAGTAGGTCTCCCAATTCGACATATCAAATGGTCCTTCCATGATATGTAGCTGAGGCGGCAACGTTCCTTCATATCTCAGAATCAAGGTATCCCCTGGTTTACGAGGCTGTGAGGACAGATCCTTTTCGAACCATCTATCCAACTGTTGTCCTAAGACTGTCGCCACCGCACACACCATGAAAATAAGAAGGAGTGTAAGCAAAAAATCTCTTGGACTCATTTTCATACTAAGCTTGGTAATTTTGATAAATTGCCTGCCCGTATTGTCTCAAGTTCTAAAACTCTTGTAAATGTCGCAAACCTATTTCAAATCACGCAGAGCCTCGATAAGGCGCTTTTCTTCGGAAGAAAGTTTTTTGGGAACGGCGAGAGTGACGGAAACCAAGTGGTCGCCGCGACCATAACGGTTGAGATGCGGCACACCCTTCCCCTTGATACGGAAGACCTCGCCGGGCTGAGTCCCGGACGGAATTTTCATGATGACTTCCCCCTCGATGGTATTGATGGATACTTTGGCCCCAAGCGTCGCCTCGGTATAGCTCATGGCATGCTGGGACACGATATCATCACCACGACGGAGAAGTGTCTCGTGCGGTCGAACATGGACATTTACATACAAGTCGCCCGGACGGCTTCCGGACTCGCCGGCCGCTCCGTGCCCGGACAAAGAAAGCGTCTGACCATCATCTATGCCGGCCGGAATATCGATAGTGATGGATTCTTCTTTTTGAGAACGTCCGGCGCCATGACAAACGGTACACTGCTCAGCATAGGACTTGCCCCGACCCTGACAACGGTCACATACCACCACTTGGGACATGGCACCAAAAATACTCTGCACCGTCCGGCGCACCTGACCCTGACCCTGACACTGCGAACAGGTCGTCTCCTTCGATCCCGGCTTCCCGCCGGTACCATGGCAAATTTCGCACTCTGAAAGTTTGCGCAGCTTGATATCACGCTTGGCACCGCGCACCATTTCCTCGAAAGAAATTTCCACATCCACCTGGATATCGGCGCCGGCTCTGGCCCGACCACGACCACCACTTCGCCCACCAAATAAATCAGAAAAAACGTCCTCAAAACCGGATCCTCCAAAATCAAATCCTTGACCGTTGAAACCACTGAAATCGAATCCGCCAAAACCCTGACCGGCACCGCCACCCTGACCTTGACCCTGACTATGGTAGTCTTGTCCGGTCTGATCATACCGGGCGCGCTTCTCCGAATTTCCAAGCACCTGATAGGCCTCGTTGATTTCCTTGAATTTTTTCTCGTCGCCCGTCCCCTTGTCCGGGTGGTATTTGTGCGCCAATTTGCGAAACGCCTTTTTTACCTCGTCTTCCGAAGCAGAACGAGAAATACCAAGAATACTATAATAATCAGCCATATGAGCCAAAAGATATGTTTTACCTCCCCTATTCTATCTGAAAAAAGAAAAATTAGCAATCCCAGTAAAAGAGTGCTAATTCGGAACTCAACCTACGGCAAGAGAACTTCCTGCTCGCGCTCCACCCGTTCCAACTTTACCCAACCCAAGAATAAAGATACCCGAAACAAGAAAAAACCGAAAGTAATCCAAAGAAGGCTCGCAACGGAACCGAGAGGCAGAAGCGTGAAAAAAAGCAGAACCGCCAAAATAACCGGCACAATAGTCGGTGCAAGGTGCCGCGACGCCCGCTCACCGCTCAAAGCCGTTAGAATCTTGTGCTGGATGGCCAAGGAAAACACATCGGCAATCTTTTCATCGCCATTCACTGATCTTCCTACCAAAAGCGCTATCTGTTCACGACCGGTACGGAGCGTCAACTCCCGTGAAAGAGTCTCCTTATCAACGTTTTCATCGCCTTGGACATTTTGTTTCAAATATTCCAAAAGTATCGGAGAGGTTGCTGTTTCGCCCGTCTCGGCTGGCATATTTTCCAGCGTACCATCACCGGACGCAGGCGACTCTTTCTTGAGACCGAGAAGAAATTCGTCCACAGTAACCCCCTCATCAGCCAGATTTTTCCACTCCGGATACAGATAGACTACCACTCTGATAATGGCGGTCGCCGTTCCTTCACCGACACTGAAGCGCGGTACCAACTCTTCCCAAGACTTATTGTGAATGGAGACAAAATACGCGCTCGACAAAACAAGCGAGAGACCGAGGACAAAGGTAAATGATCCTGCCCGCACGTTGCGAAAAAAATGAAAGTGTACCCGATCGGAAATTTCTTTCTGAACAGAACGCGCGCTTGAAAACAAGAGAAAGCTCGCCAAAAACATAAACAGGGTGTGATACCAGGTATGGATATAGAAAAGGCTCGGTAAAAAAACAGCGAAAGCACTGATTGCTTGGAGCGGTTCCTTCTGCCACACGACTGTCCCCAAGAGAAACATCGCCCCCAAAAGAAAAAACCACAGAAAAGAAAAAAAGGTATTGGTGAGATTAGGATCAAGCGAGACATCAAAAAACATCCTCCAGGAAAAAAGAGCTGAGAGCCCTACCAGAAGAGTTATAAACACACCGAAGATTTCCCGACCCGTAAACCGCCTCATGCCATTATCATTAGAGTCCATGGAGCATTCGATTGCGTACATGTTCCTCGAACGTTTTGGAATAGATCGTTTCCCCTGTATTCAGATCAACCAAAAAATAGTAATAGGGGTTGCTCTTGGGAAAGATGGCTGCCCACAGAGAAACGAAACCAGGATTACTGATCGGCCCCGGTGGCAACCCCGAATTCTTGTAAGTATTGTAAGGTGAGTCCGCCTCGGTATCGGCCAGGGTCGGCTGGAGCCGAGTCGTCCCGTGAATATAATTTATCGTCGCATCGCTCTGCAGCGCCTGACCGATGGCGATGCGCTTCCAAAAAATATCACTAATCATGTCACGTTCCTCTTTGGTCCGACCTTCCTCCTCAATAATACTAGCCAAGGTCACCAGTTCATACAGGGTGTGGCCGGAATTCTTGGCTCCCTGACGGAGTGTTGCATCAAATTTCTTTCCAAAATTCTGAAGCATCGAATCGATAATGTCTTGCGCCGTAGCGGTGGGATCAAATAAATACGTATCCGGAAACAAAAACCCTTCCAGCGTCACCCCTGCCGGAAGATCACTCAAAAAATCAAATTTTTTTCTCCATTCCGGTAACGGCTTTTCGGCCAGCATAAGAAATTCCTTCCCCGGAAGAGCGTTTCCCGTGAGACGCTCAGCCATTTTAGCAATGGTCCAGCCTTCCGGAAATGTCACCTTGATATCCCGAGACACCGTTTTCCCAGAAGTAATAATAAGCGCGATCTCTGGTACTGTCAGGCTCCCCGAAAGGGTATACTGTCCGGCGATAACCTTCCGTGTTTTTTCCTCATGAACAAGATACCAGAGAAAAGTAAATCGCGAAAAAATAATCCCTCGCTCTTCCAATCGGGTACCGAGAGTAAGAGCGTTTTCCCCCGCAAGCACCTCGAAACGCTGTTCCTCCTTCACGGAACCAGTAAAATGACTCGTCGCATAAAAACCGAACGAAAAAAAGAAGACCGCGGCGACTGAGAGGAGAGCAGCTATAAGTATGAATATACGCACAAGAAGAGGGTTTAGAGACCGATTATCTGCACCACCACATCTCTCTTGCGCGAACCATCGAACTCCACCGCAAAGATATTCTGCCGTTCGGTCAGAAGTAACTTCCCCTTCTCCACGGGAATAACCTCGCTGTTCCCGAGAAGTATCGCCTTACAATGAGAGTGGCCGTTACTCCTTCCATCCGCCGTACTCGATTGACGACGTAGCTCGAAAAGGTCATGGGAATACTGAGCATCGACCGGAACGATTTTATACAATACCCGCATAAAATCCTGAAGCAGCATCGGCTCATTATGATTGATAGCGATACCCATCGTCGTATGAGGCACATAGATGAGTACCTGACCCTCACGAATGCCGGAGCGTTCCACGATTGCCCCTACCTGATCAGTGATATCCAAGAACTCAATCTGCGCCTTGCTCTCGATATCGATTCTCTCCTTATATATTTTCATAATTTTTATTTTTCTCTCGGAAACCTCCTAGAGGGCGGCTAATTCCGTTTTGAGGGTATCCTTCCCCTGAACACCCACAAACTCTTTCACGACTTGTCCTCCTTTGAAGACCTTGATAGTTGGAATTGACATAATACCATACTGCTCAGCGATTTCCGGATGCTCGTCGACATTCAACTTGCCGATTTTTGAGGATGTCGCTTCTCCCGCCAGCTCCTCAATGACCGGTCCCATCATCTGACAGGGTCCGCACCAAGGCGCCCAAAAATCAACGAGTACGGGAATATCACTTTTCAAAACTTCCTGATCAAAATTGTCCTTGGTGAATTCCACAGCCATAGTATTTTTCCAAATAATCTATTATACCCCCAGTATACCCAAAATCATCCCGAAAGGCAAAACTTTTCCTACTTCTTCAGCACGGCCAAAAAAGCGCTCGACGGGATGGACACTTTGCCGATATCCCTCATCTTCTTCTTACCCTTCTTCTGCTTCTCCAAAAGCTTCTTCTTGCGCGAGAAATCTCCGCCATACAATTTTCCGGTCACATCCTTGCGATAGGCCGAAATGGTCTCACGAGCAATGACCTTCCCTCCGATAGCTGCCTGAATAGCCACGGCGAAATTCTGCCGAGGAATCACTTCTTTCAGCTTTTCCACGACCCGCTTCCCCTCTTCATAGGCGGCGCGGCGCGGAATCATTCTGGCAAAAGCATCGATATGGTCACCGGCCACCATGATTTCCAGCTTCACCACATCGCTCTCCCGATAGCCAATCAATTCATAGTTCATCGAAGCATATCCAGAAGAAGCACTCTTCAGATCATCATGAAAATTGATGATGACATCCATCAGTGGCGCTTCAAAGGTAAGCAATACCCGTTCCTCATCGATATACTCGGTATTCTTGTATTCCGCCCGTATCGTCTGGGTCAAAGTGATGACGTTCCCGAGGTATTCGCTCGGCACCACAATCGAAAGCAAGACATAGGGCTCATAGATTGCTTCGATACCGGCCGGATCAGGCAAATCGACAGGTGAATAAAGCGGGATATGTTCCGCCGCACCGGCCAATTGTATTTCATACACGACCGATGGAGTGGTAATCGTCGGGGCCATACCGAATTCACGATCCAGACGCGCCTGGATGATTTCCAAATGAAGCAGTCCCAAAAAACCGCACCGAAATCCTCGTCCCAAAGCCTGATTGCTTTCCGGCTCGAAAGTAAAAGCGGCGTCGTTCAATTTCAACTTATCAAGCGCGTCACGCATGAGCGTGTAGTCATCACCATCGACCGGATAAAAGCTGGCATACACGGCCGGTTTGATTTCCTTATACCCCGGAAGTCGCTCGATAACCGTCTGGTCGCGCTCCTTCTGTTTCCAAATGACCGTATCGCCGACACGGCAGTGCCCCACTTCTTTCAGTCCGGTCGCAATATAGCCGATATCACCCGCCCGGAGAACATCCGTCGAGACCAGATTGGGATGAAACAGCCCCACCTCAACCGTCACCCCTTCCTTCTCCGTTCCCAACATATGAAGGGCGTCATCACGCTTCACGGTACCATCCACCACCTTCACATAGGCCACCACGCCCTTATACGTGTTGTACACCGAATCAAAAATAAGAGCGCGCAGCGGAGCCGCCTCATCACCCCCCGGCGCCGGCACACGCTCGATTACCCGCTCCAACACCTTCTGCACTCCCAAACCCGTTTTCCCCGAAGCAAGCAGGATATCCTCTTCCTTACATCCGAGAATATGAACGATCTCTTTTTTCGTCTTCTCCACCTGGGCATTCGGAAGATCAATCTTGTTGATAACCGGAATTATCTCCAAACCCTGCTCCACGGCCAGATACAAATTGGCGAGCGTCTGTGCCTGTACTCCCTTGGTGGCATCAACCAACAGGATAGCGCCCTCAACAGCGGCCAGCGAACGGGAAACTTCGTAGTGAAAGTCCACGTGTCCGGGCGTATCAATCAGATTAAGCTCATAGTCCGTTCCTTTGAACTGATAGAGCATTTTGACCGGCTGCAGCTTGATAGTAATCCCGCGCTCCCGTTCCAAATCCATCTGATCCAGGATTTGTTCCTTCATTTTCCGCTTTTCTACCGTATGGGTGATATCAATCAAGCGATCAGCCAAGGTGGACTTACCATGATCGATATGGGCGATAATGCAGAAATTGCGGATACGCTGTTGCCGAAAATTTGTTTCCATTCCCCCAGCCTAGCCGAAAAATGGCTTTAAAGCAATGGCAAACACCAGTTATGGGTTCTATCCTGTTCCCAAGAATTCTCTTTGGCAAATATGAAGCCAAGCACTGGTCTTTTCGTGCAACGAAAGGTTTTGGCGTAAGGTTCAGACCAAACCGCTGATTTGGCAGTTCAACTTCCAAATTTCTCCACCCCCTGCTACTTTCCGTCCTAAAAATGGACGTTGATGGTGGGAGTGGCAGCAGTATACGTTCCGTTAAAAGATATTGTACCGCCCGGAGTGAGTGTGAAGCTTTGTGATGCAGGTGCGGTGTATCCGGAAACTGCGCCCCAGGTGATGGTATACGCGCCAGTGGGTTGGGCAGTGTACGTTGCACTGAGGCCAGTTCCGGTGATTGGTGGGCCACTAGGACCGGTGATGGTCCAGGAGGCGGATGAGTCGGTGGAGGTGACGGTGATAGTGCCGGTGGTGTCGATGGCTTGGATCTTGGTGACGGAGTTACCGTCCCGATTCGCCGTCCACATACTGGTGCCGTCGAAGGCGATGGCAACAGGTGTCGCTCCTGTCCCTGTATACGTCGTCTGTTCGCCGGTAGTTAGTGACATTCTAGTTACTGCGTTTTCGTCTGGATGCACCATCCATATATTGGTGCCCTCAAAGGCGATGGCCGTAGTTCTTCGTGGTAGCAAAGAATACATTGTCAAGCTACCAGTTGGTGATATTCTTTTCAATACAGTACCAAAGTCATCCATTGTCCACATATTGGCACCATCAAAGGTAATGGCCGCTGCGGACAATCCTCCAATCCAATATTGCGTTGTATCACCGGTTGGTGATATTTTGGTTGCTGACGGACTGCTCGCAACCCACATATTGGTGCCATCAAATGCAATATCAACAGGGCTACTATATGTAAGATACGGAGTTCTGATGAGACCAGTTGGATTAAATAGAGTTATGGGGCCAGTTGATATTTTATTCACCACATGATGTCCACTGTCCGTCACCCACATACTGGTGCCGTCGAAGGCGATGCCGTATGGGGATCCCCAGTAACCCCCGGTAGAAAGGTGTGCCAAGGTACCAGTCGGTGATAATCTAGTCACATAGCCCCATTGGCCTACCGTCCATATATTAGTACCGTCGAAGGCGATATCTAATGGATTATTCCCAGCTACTCCATATGTATTCATGAGACCAGCTGGGGACACTTTGGTGACTGAGTCTCCGATACGATTCGCCGTCCACATGTTCGTGCCGTCGAAGGTGATGGCAACAGGCATCGCTCCCGTCCCCTCATACGTCGTCATATCCCCCACTGCAGCTTCCACTGATGTAGCGAAGGCAAAGGGTGCAAAAAGCACAGTAAGGATAAATATCTGGTGAAATATCTTGATTTTTGTGTTTTTTATCCTCATAAAATCATTGTTTCAACACACTAATACTCACCTGCGATGATGTCGGGGTAGATACGCTGATGGTGA